>CAZIFU010000283.1:0-8288 GCA_964539075.1 uncultured Verrucomicrobiota bacterium
ATGGCGGCAGCGACGCGCGGGTGAGCGCGACGATTCCGAAATCGGCCGCGTTGATGAAGACGGCGGGCAAAACCTACGAGCCGGTGACATACGACGGGGCCGGCCACGGCTTCATGCGGGCCGGCGAAGAACCCGGCGCCCTTGCCGCCAACCAGAAGGCGCGCGACGAAAGCTGGAAGCGGTGGAAGGAATTGTTGAAAAAGTTTTGACCGCGCGTTCTCGAACCTGACAGGCCGTTCAAGAACCTGTTCTCTCGTAGCAGTCGAGGTGACGAGGCTCAAATTGCTTCGGAAACAACGGACAGATCAGAGCCTCCTCACGTCGCCTGCTACATTATTAACGGGCTGTTAATGCAGCATCGGCAGCGGGTTCGGCTGGCGGATGAGTTTCGCGTCGCGGTCGAGATAGAAATCCAGCCGCCGGTCGGCTTCCGCTTCATCAATGCCGCGCGCCATGAGCAGATACGAGGCGTAGTGATTGCCCTCGGATTCCACCAAGCCGGCGTAGAAGCGCGCGAGTTCCGGATCCATCGCCTGCAATTCATGCGCGAGGATCTGGAATTTCTCGCAACTGCGCCCCTCGATGAACGCGCAACAGACCAAATGATCTATGGCCTGGTGCCGCTGGGCGCGCGGTCAGGGCCGTCGAGGACGATGGAGGACAAGGGGCGCAACGGATCCTTGCCGGTGGGAGCTTTCGGGAGCGATTTGGCGGATGGTTTCTTTTTCATTGAAGTGAACGTCCAGCCACCGGTGATGCGCTGCGGCAAGCCGGGTCCGCAAAAGTGGAGAGGCACGACCGCGTCACGAACGAAATGGCTGGTCGAGGCGTTCGTCGAAGGCGCGTTCACTCTTTTGGGCCGGCCTCCGGCGGGTGGTCAGCGAGATACGCTTCAACCCGCTGAATCATCACTGGGATGTCGTCCTGCGCCGCCTTCCAGACACGGATCGGTTCAACGTCGTCATAATCGTGGATGAGGACGTTTCTCATGCCGACGACCAGGCGCCACGGAACATCCGGCAACGCTTTCAGAACTTCGGGCGAGAGATGTCGCGCGGCTTCGCCGATGATCTCGAAGCGCCGGACCACGGCGTCCTGCGTCCGAATGTCCGCCATGAATTGCTCCGGCGAGAAGCCGGCGAGATGTTCCCGGATGATCCGCGCCGATTGGAGAATGTCCGCAAGGTAGGCGTTATCCCTCAACATAGATGGGCTGCGGATTGGCGAGGATCGAGGCTTTACGATAGAGATTCCGGCTTCGCTCGATGGCGCGGCGGCTGACCAGGTCCACCGTCCGACCGAAGATGCCCTGCAGCCCAAGCTGCAAATCCACCCACTCGAACAAACCACAGCGTTTGTCCTTCTCGGCGGTGAGTGTGCAAAGGAGATCAACGTCGCTGTCGGGACGGAAATCGTCCCGCAGCGCCGAGCCGAACAACTCCAGCCGGACGATGCCGCGCTCGCGGCAAAACCGGCGGAGTGCTTCTGCATCGTAAGCCAGTTTCACAAAGACTGAAAACTAGACCGAAAACCGCGCGATGGGAAGCCTTGGTTGCGCAACTCGGAATGCAGTCGAGCATGTTCTAGCCGCACCCGCCGATGGCCACGAAGCCGTCGAAGCCCTGGCAGCCGACGACCGTTTCGATGGAGTCGCCGATGACCCCACCGTGGCGGGACGCGAGACACGGAGTTTGGATCCCCTCTCAGTGCAACATCGGCAGCGGGTTTGGCTCGCGGATGAGCTTCACGTCGAGGTCGAGATAGAAGTCCAATCGCCGGTCGGCTTCCGCTTCATCAATGCCGCGCGCCATGAGCAGGTACGCGGCGTAGTGGTTGCCCTCCGATTCCACCAGGCCGGCGTAGAAGCGCGCCAGTTCGGGGTCCGGCGCGTGCAATTCATGGGCGAGGATCTGGAATTTCTCGCAACTGCGCCCCTCGATCAACGCGCAGCAGATCAAATGGTCAATGGCCTGGTGCCGCTGGCCGTTGCGGACGGATTTCATCAGCCCGGAAATCCACGGGCTGGGATACGGCTGGCCAAAGGGGATGCCTCGCCGCCAGAGCAGGTCGAGCACAAGCTGGAAGTGCTGGAGTTCCTCGATGGCGATGGCGTTGAGTTCGCCGACGCGCGGGTAGAGGTCGCGATACTTTTCGAGACTGAGCGCGGTGGTGGCGGCCTTGCGTTCGAGATGCGCATGGTCCACCAGCACGGCCGGCAGGTTGCCGAGCACCTTCGGCAGCCAGTCCGCGGGAATCTTCTCGCGCCACAACATCATGTCGCCATTTTCCGACCGCACCGCGCATCAATCCAGAAAATTCCTGCGCGTCAATCAATCAGACTCATCGCAGCGCGGGATGAGCGAAGCACCAAGCTCCAGAGAAGATCCAAATCCCAAGCACCAAGCACCCTTGGCTGAGCGCACATCTGCCGGACTGGTCTGGCCCAACCGCGCGCGGGCCGCTGTTCTGCAGGCGGCGTTTGGAATTGGGAGCTTCCCTCGCGCGCTTAACCACGTAGAACGTCGAGGAACCACCTCTTCCGCCTCGTTACCTCGGCGGCTACGCTCATTTGTGTGGAAGCCCGCCGGGCTTTCTGGCAGCTTCGCGCCATGAAATGCATGGCACGATGCCTCGTCGCCCTTGGTCTCGCAATCTTCACCTCTGTCGCCGCACCCGCTGCGCCGAAGCCCGCTGCCGGCATGGACGCCCAAAAACTCGCGGAAATTCCCCGACGCCTCCAAACCTTCGTGGACAACGAAACCGTCGCCGGCGCGGTCACACTCGTGGCGCGCCACGGTCAGGTCGTCAGCCTGGAAACGGTCGGCTATGCCGACCTCGCTGCGAAAAAGCCGATGCGCACGGACAATCTTTTTTGGATCGCTTCAATGACCAAGCCGATCACCGCGACGTGCATCCTGATGTTGCAGGACGAAGGCAAACTCTCGGTGGACGATCCGGTCGAGAAACATTTGCCCGAGTTCAAAGGCCAATGGCTGACCGCGGAAAAGACAAAGGACCAGCTTACGCTCAAACACCCGCCGCGCAGGATCACCATCCGCGATTTGCTCACGCACACTTCCGGCCTGGGCGATGTGTCCGCGCGCCGGCCCAACGCGACGCTGGCCGAGTTGGTGATGGGATACGCGCAGCAGCCGCTGCTCTTCGCGCCCGGCAGCAAGTGGCAATACTGCAATACTGGCATCAACACGCTGGGCCGCATCGTCGAGGTCGTGTCCAAAAAGCCGTTCCCCGACTTTCTCGAACGGCGCCTGTTCAAACCGCTCGGCATGAAGGACACGACACTTTACCCAACGGCCAGCCAGGCGAAACGCATTGCGACCTCCTACGGGCCCGGCGCAAACAGCCGCGGCCTGTCGGAAACGAACATCCCATTTCTGGCCGACGCTCCGCTGACCTCGCACGATCGCCCGCCGATGGGGGCGGGCGGACTCTTCTCCACGGCGCAGGACCTCGTGAAATTTTATCAGATGATCCTCAATGGCGGGGTGGCCGGTGGCAAACGCTATCTCTCGGAAGCAGCGGTGAAACAGATGGCCACGCCGCAAACCGGCGAACTGAGGACCGGCTTCACCGACGGCAACGCGTGGGGCCTGGGCTGGTGCGTCGTACGCCAGCCCGCCGGCGTGACCGGGATGCTTTCGCCCGGCACCTTCGGCCACGGGGGCGCTTACGGCACACAGGGCTGGATTGATCCGCAGCGCGGGATGATTTTCGTGCTGCTGATCCAGCGCGCGAGGCTGCCGAACTCGGACGCTTCCGACATTCGCCGCGTGTTTCAGGAAGCCGCGGTGGCGGCGATCAAGGAGTGAGCGGGCGGACGGGCGTCTTCGCGAACCGCGACTTCAAAAACGAAAGGCAACCCATGCAACTCAACGGAAAAGTCGCGCTCGTCACGGGCGGCACCAAAGGCATCGGCGCTGCCGCCGCCTTCGCGCTGGCGAAGGAAGGCGCCGAGATCGCCCTCGTCGGCCGCCACGAAGATGACGATGCGAAGAAAACATTGCGCGCGATCACCGCGCTGGGACGGCGCGCCGAGGTGATCGTGGCCGATTGCGCGAAGCCCGCCGACTGCGCGCGCTGCGTGGAGGAAACCGTGCAACGGCTCGGCGGCGTGGACGTGCTGGTTCACTCGGCCGGCGGGCCGGTCAACGGCGGGTTGTTCGAGATCACGCCCGAAGACTGGCACGGGGCGTTCGACGTGCACGTGCACGCCATCTTTTATCTCTGCCGCGCCGCCCTTCCATACATGCGCCGAAAAAAAGAGGGCGCGGTCGTTTTGGTTTCCTCGACTGCCGGCAAACTTGCCCTGCCGACCAACCTCGCCTACCAGGCCGTCAAGGGCGCCGTGCCGCACCTGGCCCGCGCACTGGCCCGCGAGTTCGCTCCCGACAACATCCGCGTCAACTGCGTCGCACCGGGCGTCATCCGCACCCGTTTCCATGAGCAGATGACGCCGGAGCAGAAGAAGCTGAACCTCGAACAGCGCATCCCACTGCGCCGTGAAGGCACGCCCGAACAGGTGGCCGAAGCGATCACGCTGCTGGTGAAAAACGATTACATGACCGGCGACCTGGTCACCGTTGACGGCGGGTTGACGATGCGCATCGCCTGATGAGAAGTGCGATCTGAGGAGAGGGCAAGTGGTCACAAGGCGAGGTGAGACTCCGTCGAGCCGCTGTAATTCGTCCGACACGGTTCGACGGAGTCTCGCGCCACCGAAAACGGGGTCAAGTCCGCCACTCGCAAAAATTGGAAGGGCAGCTGGCCCTATCCTTCACTTTACCGGCCCAAATTAGTGGCGCGTTTCGCATTCTTGCGATTGGCAGCCGATTTGCTAAGATGGAATTGCTCAAACTCAACGTTTGAGTCAAATTACGCATTAAATACATGAACGAAACCCACCAAAAAGATGCCGGGGGGAACAAAGCCCGGGTGCTCTTGGTGGACGATCACCAGTTGGTGCGCTTTGGCATCGCGCAACTGATCAAGAGACAGAACGATTTGACCGTTTGTGGCGAGGCAGCGGACGCGTCTTCGGCACTGCACGCCGTCGAGACGCTCCAACCGGACCTCGTCATCGTGGATCTTTCCCTCAACGGCACCGATGGTTTGGAACTGATCAAAAACATCAACGCGCGCCAGATCAAACCGTCCGTGCTGGTCCTGTCCATGCACGAGGAAGCGCTGTACGCCGAACTGACGTTGCACGCCGGTGCCATGGGCTACGTCATGAAGCACGAGCCGATGGAAAAAATCCTGGCGGCGATTCGCAAAGTGCTCGGCGGGTCCCTGTACGTGAGCGAGGCCATGGCCGATCGGCTGTTGTTAAGACAGGCACGCGGGTCGGCCGATGCGTCGGCCTCCCCCATCGAGCGGTTGAGTAAACGCGAATTGCAGGTTTTTCAAATGATTGGGCAGTGGCAGGGCACCCGCAACATCGCCGCCGATCTGCATCTGAGCGTCAAAACGGTGGAATACTACCGCGAGCAGATCAAACAAAAACTGCATCTCAAAAATGCATCGGAGTTGATGCAATCGGCCCGTTTCTGGGTGGAGCGCGTGGGAGAGACTTGACGCCTGGATCTTCCCATCGGCTGCGGGACCCGGCTGCACCCACCGGCGGCTTCCCGGGCTGACGCTCGATGCGCGCTGAAGTCATGGCGGCGTTCCGGGGAAACCAAGCCCGTTGATTTCTTCCTTGTCTTCTTGCAGGCTCGCTTCGTCTGCCGTTTCTTTCCTCTTCCCCTGCGCCACCGGGTAATCCCCGGTCGCATTTCCAGCAAATTTACTGGGTGATTTCCGTTGCCTTCCCCGGATGGTGCGCGAGCGGATCCTGTTCTAGCGTGAGACCGACAGTAAAGAAACGAGTCACGCAAGGCAGACATGAAAATGGAATTACACAAAACGAAAAAGCCGGGAGGCATGGTATTCGCCTGGCCATTGATGCTCCTGCTCTGCGCGCCGGGCGCGGCCTTCGCCAGCTTCAAGGCCGTCTTGCAAGGCGTCTCCGCCGACAGCACCAACACCTGGGTTGCCGGGAATTTGATGGGCTGGAAGGAACTCGATTACATCCCCTGCCGCGTGTACATGACCGGCGGCCCGGCTGACAACAAGACCATCACGATTGACTTCGATCACATGATGGGCACGACGCCCGGCATCCAGGACCTCACGAGTTTCAACTACTCCTCAAACGTCGCCGTTGTCTCCGGCCCCACGCTCAACATCGGCACGGGGACAAAATGGACCTACACGCTCGTCATCAGCCTCACCAATAACCAACCGGCCTTCATTGCGTTCTTCTCCCGGCTCTCCGCCGGCGTGCACCTCAACGTCGGCAGCTCCCTCTCCCTCGGCGGCCACCCGGCGCTCGGCACGTTGCAAATCTACAAACCCAGCGCCGCGCCCGGCAATCCCGACCTGGTCGTGCAAAAGAACGGGCCCGCCATCGCGGCTCCCGGCCAGGTCATCACTTACACGATCAACTTCCGCAACAAGACCAACGCCACCGACCGCGCCACGCGCACCCAAATTACCGACGTCCTCACCAACCGGGTCACCTACGTGACCAACAGCGCCACAGGCGGCGCGACGTTTGTCGGCAACACCATGACCTGGGACCTCGACCCGATAGACATCGGCGCCGCCAGCAACGTATCCTATCAGGTGCGGATCAACGCCGACGTGCCTTACGGCACGCTCATCAACAACTTTGCCCGCATCTTCAGCCAGGAGACGGACGTGGATTACTCGGACAACACCTCCATCGTCCGCACAACTGTCATCTTCAACCGCGCGCCCAACGCGGCCAACGACGCCTACACGATCAACGAGGACACGCTGCTCTCCGTGCCCGCGCCCGGCGTGTTGGCCAACGACAACGACCCCGACAGCGACCCGCTCACCGCGTTGCTCTTCAGCGGCCCGACGCACGGCCTGCTCGCGTTCAATGCCGACGGCTCGTTCACTTACCAGCCGGGGCCCGACTTCAGCGGCACCGACTCGTTCGCCTACCGTGCCGATGACGGCGCGACGAACTCCGCGCCGGCCACGGTAACCATCACTGTCCTGCCCGTGAACGACCCGCCCGTTGCCGCAAACGACGCCTATACCGTCAGCGAAGACACGCTGCTCAGTGTCACCGCGCCGGGCGTGCGCGCCAACGACTCCGACGTGGACGGCAACGCTCTCACTGCCGTGCTGGTCAGCGGGCCGGGTCACGGCGCGCTTGTGTTGAACGCCAATGGCTCGTTCTCGTACCGCCCCGTTGCCAACTTCAACGGCATGGACTCATTTGCCTACAAGGCTAACGACGGCGCCACCGATTCGGGTGTGGCCACCGTGACGATCACCGTCACGCCGGTGAACGACCTGCCCGTCGCTCTTAACGACACCTATACTACGACCGAGGACACCGCGCTCAGCATTGCCATGCCTGGCGTGCTGGCGAATGATTCGGATGTTGATGGCGACGCGCTGAGTGCACTCCTCGTGACCGGTCCAGGGCATGGCTCACTCACGCTCAACGCCGACGGTTCGTTCGCCTATCGCCCGAACACCAACTTCAACGGGCCCGACTCCTTTACCTACAAAGCCGATGACGGCAGCGCACCTTCCGGCGTCGCCACCGCCACTATTACCGTGACCCCGGTCAACGATCCACCGGTGGCGGTGAGCGACGCTTTTATCGTGAACGAAGACACCGCCCTGTCCGTGGCGGCTCCCGGTGTGTTGAGCAACGACAGCGACGCGGACGGCGACAGCTTGACCGCCCTGCTGGTCAGCGGCCCGGCCAACGGCTCGCTCACGCCCAACGCCGACGGCTCGTTCGCTTATCGCCCCAACACGAACTTCCACGGCAGCGATTCATTTACGTATCGAGCGGGCGACGGCACCGCCGAGTCGGGTGTGGCCACCGTGACGATCACGGTCACGCCGGTGAACGACCTGCCCGTCGCGGCAAACGACAACTACTTCACGGCCGAGGATTCATTGCTGGTCGTCAACGCGCCCGGCGTGCTCGCCAATGACACCGACGTGGACGCCGACCCGTTGACCGCCGTGCTCGTCACAACGACGACCAATGGCGCGCTCACCCTCAACCCCAACGGGAGCTTCACTTACACGCCCGCCACCAACTTCAACGGCCCCGACACATTTACTTACAAGGCCAACGACGGTCTCGCCGATTCCGCCCTGGCCACCGTCACCATCACGGTCACCCCGGTCAACGACGGGCCAGTGGCCGTCAACGACGCTTACACGGT
>CAZIFU010000284.1:0-1636 GCA_964539075.1 uncultured Verrucomicrobiota bacterium
TTGGAGCGCCGCGCGCATTCCGTCCACCTCACGCCCGTCGGCGAAGGTCTGCTGCGCGAAGCCCGCGAGCTTCTTCAACATGCCGATCAAGTGCTGGAACGAGTCCGCGGCGCAGGTCGAGGCGTGCGGTTACGGGTCGGCTACGCACCCTCGCTGGCCAGCGGTATCCTGTCCGTCGCGGTGGAGAACTTCACCCAGACGCACCCCGATGCGAAAGTGGAATTGTTCGATCTCTCCACCGGCGAAATGCTGGCCGAACTCGAAAGCAACAAACTCGATATTATCCTTACGGTCGCGAGCAATACCAAGACGCGTGGCTTGAAGTGGACACCCCTCGTGCGCACTGCTTGGAAGCTGGCCGTAAATCGAAAACATCCATTCACCAGCCACCCTCGCATCACGCCCGATCAAATGGCGCGCGAATCTCTGCTTGCCTTTTGCCAGCGCGATTATCCTGAGTATTGGGATATCATCACCGCGTGGCTGAACGAACACCGGCAGCGCCCGAAAATCGCGGGTGAATACGACGGCGCGGAAAGCCTCATGACTGCGGTGGAGTCCGGCCTGGGCGTAGCCGTCGTCACGGCTCGCACCGCGCAACTCTTCCACAACCGCGCCCAGTTCAAAACGCTATCGCCCGGACCGAAGCCATTGTGCATCGCCGCTGGCTACCGCACGGACCGGGGCGATCACCAACCGCTTGCCGTGTTCGTCGAAGACCTGCGCATCGCCGCTCAGGCTTTCGCATAAAGCGCGTGGAGGCGACGAGGCGAAAGTCGAATGAGAAATTTTGAATGTCGAACTGACCGAACTTCACACTTCTGCATTCGCACTTCGACCTACCGGCAGCGCCGACGACGGCCCCGACTGGCAGCCGCACATCCGCAGCAAGGACAAACGCCGCAAGCTGGCGAACCGGTTCAAGGACGCCAAGGATCCGTTCCGCACCGCGCCGATGGATGCGGCTGAGGCATCAAATCCAACGTTGCAAGGCTTCCAGCGTGTCGGCGGGCTTGGTGTTGAAGCAGATTTTGGAATGAGGAGCGTGCTCATGCACGACGTTGATCAACTTCTCGAATAAAATGAAATTGCCAGCGACAGCCCGGACACCGGCACCAATCAGGATGCAGTCGAACTGTCGCCGTTGAAGTTGGGCGGTAACGACCGCCTCCGCCGTCTGACCGAAGTCGGTGAGACAATGATGCGCGTCATAGCCAAGAGCCTTCATCCCTTCTTGGGCGGCGGTGAGTCCCGCCAACACCTTGGCGGCGGTCATGCCAGGAAAGGCGGCAAAGTCGGGCGACGAGAAATCAATAAGTGCGGGATCCAAGCCGATAAGGAGCGCACTTTTCCTGTGAGCGTGATGAGGGAAGCTGGCACGGTCATCCGCATCCAGAAAGTCGCAGAAGGTGGAGGCTTCGGGGTTCAGTCCGAGACGCTCGCATTCTGCGATAAACCAATCCCGTTTCTCCGGGTCGTTGTAATAGCTGATGGCCTCGATCGAATCCCCCCATGCAGTAACTTCTGGCGCAGTCTTCGGCGTGCCGTGAGTATCCAGCCACGCGGCGATTTCCTCGTCACTCGCGCCGGACGCGAGCAAGGGTTTTACCTCCGCGCCTTTCACGCCCTTGAAGCC
>CAZIFU010000285.1:0-12688 GCA_964539075.1 uncultured Verrucomicrobiota bacterium
GGGCGAAGATTATTCGACGATGGAATCCATCCGGCGCACCGGCGGGCTGGTGCCGGACGCCACGTGGGAACAGAACTGGAAGAACATCCAACGCACCGCCGAATTGGCTGCGGGGATGAATTTGAAGCTGGTTTCCTTTCACGCCGGATTTTTGCCGCACGAGGAAAGTGACCCGGCGTATGCGCGCATCTTCGACCGGATCAGCCGCGTGGCCAACCTGTTCGCCGCACGGGGCATCGGGCTGGCTTTCGAAACCGGGCAGGAAACCGCCGGGACATTGCGCGCCTTCCTGCAAAAGCTCAATCGTCCGAATGTGGGCGTCAACTTTGACCCGGCGAACATGATTCTTTACGAAAGGGGCGATCCCATCGCGGCGTTGCGCACCCTCGGCCCGTGGCTGCGGCAATGCCATCTCAAGGACGCCCGCAAAACCAGAATCCCCGGCGCCTGGGGCGACGAAATGGTGGTCGGGTCCGGTGAAGTGGATTGGCCCGAGTTTTTCCGGACGCTCGCGGAATTGAACTACACCGGCGATTTTTGCATCGAACGCGAGGCCGGCGAATCGCGCGCCGCGGACATTGGCGCGGGGTACAGTTTCGTCGCGTCCCGCTTTCCGTAACCTCAGCGAACGCCTGCCATGATTAACGTCGGCATCGTCGGTCTCGGGTTCATGGGCGCCACACACGTCAAGGCCTGGCGCCACGTCGCCGGCGCGCGCATCGCCGCGCTGTGCAATCCGAGCGGGCGCCATCTGGACGGCGATTTTTCCGGCGTGGCGGGCAACATCGGCACGAACGAACCGGTGCGGCTGGACATGACCGGCGTGCGGGCCTGCCGCGCGTTTGCAGAATTGCTCGCCGATCCGGCCATTGACGTGGTGGACATCTGCGCGCCCACGCTGGCCCATCCCGCGCTGGCCATCGGCGCACTCCAGGCCGGCAAGCATGTGCTTTGTGAAAAACCACTGGCGCGCACCGCCGTCCTCGCGCGGGAAATCGTCGCCGCCGCGGACCGGGCCAAAGGCTTTTTCATGCCGGCGATGTGCGTCCGGTTCTGGCCGGAGTGGGCCTGGCTCAAAAACGCCATCGAACACGGAACCTTCGGCAAGGTCCTGGCCGCCCGGTTCCGGCGCGTCGGCGAACCGCCCGCCTGGAGCCGGCAAACCTTCCTCGATGGCGCGAAGTCCGGCGGCGCGCTGCTGGACCTGCACATTCACGACAACGATTTCGTGCAGTTTTGCTTCGGCCGCCCGCGCGCAGTTTGCTCCACCGGCTGCAGCGTCCTGAGCGGCGCGACAGACCATGTCGTCACGCACTATCACGTTGCTTCCGGGGCCGTCGTCCACGCCGAGGGAAGCTGGGCGATGGCGCCGGGTTTCGGTTTCAACATGAGCTACACGGCGAATTTCGAAAACGCCACGGCGGATTACGATCTGTCGCGCGGCCCGGAGTCGTTGCGGCTGTTTGAAAAAGGCCAGCCACCGCAAACGGTCGCTTGCCAAGAAATGGATGGTTACGTCGGCGAGTTGCGCCACCTGGTGGAAGCGATTCAAACGGGCCGGCCTCCCAGCATCGTGACGGCCCAGGATGGATTGAGCGCGGTGGAGATTTGCGAAGCGGAAGAGCGTTCGATCCAGACCGGGCAGATCATTTCCTTGTAGCGGCAAGTCGCCGTTCGCGGGGGGAAAAATCCGAAGTGATGGGACATTAGCCGGTGGGGCGAGACTCTGTCGAGCCGAGTCCGTTTGGTATCAACACGGCTCGACGGAGTCTCGCCCCACCCTCGGGGACCTCTTGACCGTTACTTCAATTCGCGCCGGTGCTGGCGCCGGGCACTTGCCAGACCGGGGCCACGAAGTAAGTTGATGTGTAACCAGATCGACCGGGGCAATTATGGAAAAAATCACTTACGCTTCGCTCGGTTCGTTGGGAGAAGAATTTCACCAGTCGTTCGACTCGGCCCTCGGCCGGGTCCGCCAGACTCTCGGCCTGCCGCATCCGCTGTTCATCAACGGCAAACCGGGAAAAGCTTCCGCCGGCACCTTCCCCGACACCTGCCCGGCCGACACGCGAGTGGTGCTGGGCCATTTTCAACTCGGCAACCGCGCCGATGCGCAAAAAGCCATCGCCGCCGCCAAAGCCGCTTTCCCCGCCTGGCGCGACCTGGCCTGGCCGCAGCGGTTGGCGCTGTTGCGCAAGGCGGCGGATCTGATGACACAACGACAATACGAATTCGCCGCGCTGCTCTCTCTGGAAGTTGGCAAGAACCGTTTCGAGGCCATCGCCGAAGTGTCCGAGGCGATTGATTTGATTTTGTATTACTGCCGGCAAATGGAGGAGCACCAGGGCTACGAACTGCCTTTGGCTGGCGCCGGCACGGAAATCACCAGGAGCATTTTAAAGCCCTATGGCGTCTGGGCGGTAGTGTCGCCGTTTAATTTTCCACTCGCACTGGCCGCCGGGATGGCGGCGGGCGCGCTGATCGGAGGGAACACGGTCGTTTTCAAACCGGCCAGCGACACGCCGTACGCCGGGATTTGTCTTTACGAAGTTTTGCGCGATGCGGGCCTGCCCGATGGTGTGTTCAATCTGCTCACCGGCCCCGGCCAGACCGTCGGCGAGGAACTGGTGAGCAACCCCGGCGTCAATGGTCTGATTTTTACCGGCTCCAAAGTGGTCGGCCTGGACATCCTCCACCGCTTCGCTAAAACGATTCCCAGACCGTGCATCACGGAAATGGGCGGCAAAAACCCCGCCCTCGTCATGCCATCGGCCAACCTGGAAGACGCGGCCGAGGGCGTCGTCCGCTCGGCCTTCGGCATGAGCGGACAAAAATGTTCGGCCTGCTCGCGGCTGTATCTGCACAAGGAGGTTTACAAGCCGTTTCTCGAGTTGCTGGTCGAAAAAACACGGGCGCGAAAAATCGGCGATCCCGTGGCGCACGACACTTTCATCGGCCCGTTGATCAACGCGCGCGCGGTGGACACCCACGAGCGCGCCGTGGCCCGCGGTAAAAAGGAAGGCCGGCTGGTTTACGGCGGCGAAAAACTCACAGCGGGGGAGTTTGCGCATGGATTTTTTGTTGAGCCGGCGGTGATTGACAGACTGCCGGAAAGCTCGCGCCTCTTTCAGGACGAATTCTTCGCCCCAATCCTGGCCGTGGCCGAGGTGAAATCGCTGGAGGAAGCCATCCAACTCGCCAACGTCAGCGAATACGGTTTGACGGCGGGCCTCTTCACCGAAGACGAGGCGGAGCAGCGCCAGTTCTTCGCGACCATCGAAGCGGGTGTCACGTATTGCAATCGCCGCGGCGGCGCGACGACCGGAGCGTGGCCCGGCGTGCAATCTTTCGGCGGTTGGAAAGGCTCCGGTTCCAGCGGTAAAAGCGCGCTCGGCCCCTACTACGTCGCGCAGTTCATGCGCGAGCAAAGCCAGACGGTCATTAAAAATGCTTAGTTTAACGGCGTCTTCATCAAGCCCAGGAGCGTGTGTTTCTCGGGCTGGTCGAATCCGGCCAGCCCAAACTCGATCGTGTGCGGATCCGCGCGCAGACGGAAGCTGCCGAACAGCCGGTCCCAGACGGAGAGCAGCGAGGAATAGTTCGAGTCGGTTTCGGCCTGCAGGCGGGAGTGGTGGACCTTGTGGATGGCGGGAGTCACGATCAGCAACCGAAGCCAGCGGTCCAGCCGGGCCGGCAAGCCGACGTTGGCGTGGTGCAGTTCGACCACGGCAAACTGCAGGGTTTCGTAAATCACCAGATACTCCAGCCTCATGCCGAGCATTGCAATCACCGGCACGCGAAGCAGCGAAGAGAATATGATCTCCCCGAAATGAAACCGGTGCGAGGTGGTCACGTCCATGCGCGGGTCGGAGTGGTGCGTGCGATGGAACCGCCAGAAAAACGGCACCTCATGATTCCAGCGATGCCACCAATACATCCAGCAGTCGAACAACAAAATGGCGGCGGCGGCTTGCGCAAACCCCGGCAGGCGCAACCAGTGCAACAAACCAAAGTGATTCGCGTCGGCCCACACCGCCGCGCCGGCCCACAGGCCCGCCGAAAAAAGGCCGGTGAGCAGCGCGTTGAACAAACCCAGCGCGAAGTTGCGCAACGCGTGGCAGGAACGCTCCGCCAGCCGGCCGATAAAGTAAGGAAAGAACGGCGCGAGACTCTCCCAGACGAGCAGGGCCAGCAGGACCGTGAAAGAACTGACGGTCTTGAATTGGTGTGCGTGTAAGACCAGTTTGTCCATGCGTTGAACTTACACAAAAATCTTCCCGCCGGACAATCTTGCTTCCCGCATTTTTTGAGTCTGCCTGGCTTTCCTCGTTCATAGCGGCGCTGCCGAACCAAGGAGGCCGCGGCTTCCGCGAAAAAAGAATGAGCCTCCTTACGCCGGCTCCTGCGATATTTTGCCCCAGATTCAGCGCCCGGTTTCTTTCCGGCCCAATCCGAGAAAAAAGATGATGATCGCCGTGACCATCGTGGAGGCGCTGAGGTAAAAAAGTCCGCCCACGAACGACCCGGTCATCGTCTCCACCTTGCCGATGATGTAAGGCCCCAGGAACCCGCCCAGATTGCCGACGGAGTTGATAAGACCAATGCTCCCGGCCGCCGCGGTCTGGGTCAGAAAGAGGTTCGGCAGCGACCAGAAGGCGGGCAGATAGGCCTTCAGCCCGGCGACCGCCACCATGAAGAAGAGGATCGTCAGGAGCAAATTTCCCTGTGTGAACGGCGTGAGTGCCAGGGCCACCCCCCCCAGCGCGATGGGCACCGCCGTGTGCAGACGGCGTTCCTTGAAGCGGTCCGAACTCCAGCCGACGAACAATTGGCCGGCCAGCGCCATGACCGAAGGCAGGATGACCAGCCAGGTGATGGCGTCGAATTTGAGCGCATACCACTGTTGCAGGATGCTCGGCAGGAAAAATTCGACGCCGTAATTGGCCGTCACGATGAAGAAATAGGCGGCGGCCAGGATCAACACCTTGGGATGGCGCAAGGCTTCGAGCAACTTCAGCTGGCGGTGACCGGCGCCCGACTGCTTCTCGCGCTCAAGCTCCTGCTCCAACACTGAGCGTTCCTCGGCCGAAAGCCAGCGGGCGTGGCGCGGCCGGTCCGGCAGCCAGAAGAAGACCGCGAAACCCAGCACGACAGCCGGGATGCCCCAGAAGATGTATATCCATTGCCAGCCATCCAGGCCGAACAATTCGGGATGATGCACGGGCAGGCCGTTGACGACCTCGTCGGTCCCGATCGTCAGCATCAGGTTCGAGATTTTGGGGCTGATGATCTGCGCAATCGGCGTCGCCACGAAGAACAAGGCCAGCGCCCGCGCGCGATCCCGGACAGGGAACCAATGCGTGAGATAAACGATGACTCCGGGATAGAATCCGGCCTCGGCCAGCCCCAGGAAAAAGCGCACGACATAAAATTGCATCGGCGTTTTTACAAGTGCCGTCAACGCCGCCACGATGCCCCACGAGATCATGATCCGGCTGCTCCATTTGCGCGCGCTCCATTTCTCGACCAGCAGGGTGCCGGGGATTTCGAGCAGAAAGTAACCGGCGAAGAAGATGCCGGCGCCGAAACCGATCACCGCGTTGTCAAAGCCGGCCAGGTCCCGGGTCATCGTCAGCTTGGCGATGGCCACGTTGGACCGGTCCACGTAAGCAATGACATAACAAAAGAAGAGCAGCGGAATGAGCCGCCAGTAGGCTTTGCTCCGGGCGCGGTCGAGCGCGGCGGCGCGGTTGGCAATCGTTGAGTCAGCCACAAATCAATGTTCTAAACGCCCCGTTTCAGCAGGTCAAGCCAGCGACAAAAACTCGCCTGCGGGTGCGCGGTGTGGGCGGACAGTGAGGCATCCAGCCGGCAAGCTCAAGCAGGATTGATGAGGGCCATCTGTTTTTTCAAATCGCCTCGCCAACCGGTGGTGTCTTAATCTTGATCCTAATCGTAATCTTAATCGCTTGCCGGCCAGAGACTATGAGTAAGAGAAAGATTAAGATTAAGATACTACCCGCCAACCGGCTCCACTGTTTCGAGGTTTGGTTTGGCCAACTCGGCCACCGCTTCATCGGTCGCTTCGCTCAGCACCGAAAGTCCCTCCTCCAGCGCCTCGCACGGGATCGTCAATGGCGGCGCGATCTTGACGGTCTGGCCCCAGGCGCCGACGGGGGCGAAGAGCAACAGGCCCTTCCCTACGCACCGCTCGATGATGGCGTGCGCAAGGTCGTGGTCGGGTTCTTTGACACCGCGCTTCATCGCCTGCATGCCGCCGACGAGGCCGCGCGCGGTCACGTGGCCGATGACTTCGGGATGTTTGAGTTGAATTCGCTTCAGGCCGGCAAGCAACACCGGCTCCAGCGCAGCGGCGTTCTCGGTGAGTTTTTCGCGGACGATTTTTTTTACGCTCGCCAACGCGGCGGCGGCGCAGACGGGGTTGCCCGTGTGCGTGCTGGTCATCGAGCCGGGCGGAAATTGATCCATGATGGCCTCGCGACCAATCACGGCGGAGAGCGGCAGCGAGCTGCTGATGCCTTTGCCGCAGCAGATGAGGTCGGGCGTCACACCGTAATGTTCGAACGCCCAGAACCTGCCCGTGCGTCCGAAGCCGGCCTGCACTTCGTCGAAGGTCAGCACGATTTGATGTCGGTCGCACCACTCGCGCAGTTGGCGCACGAATTCCACCGGCGCGAAATCCGGCCCGACGCCCTGATACGTCTCCATGATGACCCCGGCGACGTTTTCCGGCATCATCCCGCGCGCCTCGACGAATGCAAGAAACGTCGCGAAGCGCACATCTGTCTGCCAGTAGCCATCGGGGAACGGTGCGGTGATGATCGCGGGGTCTTCGTTGACGATCCACGACTTCTGCCCGGCCATGCCGCCGGCCTGTTGCGCGCCAAGCGTGCGCCCGTGAAAGCCGCGTTCCCAGCCGATGATGCCGATTTTATTTTTGCCGCCGATCTTGAGGCCGTGCGCGCGGCTCAATTTGATGGCGCACTCGGTCGCCTCCGAGCCGGTGGTGAGCAGGAAAACTTTCTTCAAACCTTCCGGTGCAAGGCTGGCGAGGTATTCGGCCAACTCCGCGCGCTCCTCGCTGGGGAAGCAGTAGTTGTGCAGCAAGCCGCTGTTGACTTGGTCAATGATGGCCTGCCGCACCTCGGGGGCTCCGTGGCCCGCGTTCGTCACCAGCACGCCGCTGGACCAGTCCAGCCAGCGGTTGCCGAATTTGTCGCAAACAAAAATGTCCTCCGCGCGGTCCCACACGATGGGCGGCTGGCCGCGCATGGATTGCGGCTCAAAAGCTCGCAGTTTCTCCAGCGTCGCCACCGAGTCGGGATGCGGGATCGGCGAGAGGATGCGGCGGTACTTGGTTTCCACGCGCGGCACGGTGCGCGGCTCGATGCTGAATTCTTTGCCCATAAAATTTCTGACCGTGGGTGTAGCTTCCCCGAAAACGGCGCCCCAAGGCTACACGGTTTGTCACCGGTTCCAATACTTTCGCACCGAAGGCTGAATAGCCCGGCTGTCGATCCGTTTGGAGACTATTGCCGCGCCTTCGCCCGCGCGGGTCGGGCCCACGATCGTGATGCCGTCGGGGCCGTGGCGGAAGCCGCGCCTTTGCCTTCGGTCAGGTATTTGAAGAAACAGGGGTCAGTTCTTGGTATTGTTCACTCATGCGCTTTTACCCCAGTTTCCCCTTGCGCCACCGATACAGCCGATTGTTCACATAACTCGCCGCCCCCATCGCCAACCGTTTCGCAATCCACGCCACCGGCACCAGTGTCTCCTCCCGCAGCCGCGCCGCGATCTTCACCTTCCCAAGGTGCCCCTTGGCGAGCTCGGCCAGATCCGCCTCGCGCCACTTCCGTCGTTTCAATTCCCCGACGATGATTCGCTCCGCCTTCGCTTCCGCCGTCTCCATCCGTTCTTCGCCAAAATGCTCCGCCCCCACTCGCTCCGTCATCTGCGCCAGCAACTCCTGCCGAAACGGCTTCTCCCCGAAACACCAGCCGCGCCGAATTGCCTTGTAGTCCGAGCCCGATTCGGCGGCCCGCCGTTCTTCCACGGCTTGCTCCAGCACACGCCGCCCGGCCGCACTATCCTTGGGAATCCGATACTCTCCCAGCAGTCGATCCACCCGCAACCACGCCCGCCGTTTCCCCGGCGCTTGCAAATACCCCGGCCAACTGCTCCACCGATACCCGCGCAACGCTTGTTCCGGCTTCAGCAATTTGGCCCGCGCCGGATTCAGATGCACATAATCACACACCGTCTTCAAATACCCGTTGCCGCTCCCATCCACGATCAACGCCTTGTACCGCCCGCTGAACAGATGGCCGAACAACTTGTGTCGCCGATTGAACCGCGACGTGTAAGTGCCGAGAAACCACTTCATCCCCGCCACCAGATTTCCCTGCGGTGTCTCCACCGCCAGATGAAAATGATTCCCCATCAAACACCACGCATGAACCTGCCAGCCCGTCTTGGTGCAAACCTCCCCGAGCGTTTCCAGAAACCGATCGCGATCCTGGTCATCCTTGAAAATCTCCTCACGCCGATCCCCGCGATTCATCAGATGATAAATCGCCCCGGGATATTCCACTCGTAGTTTCCGCGCCATGCGCAAGGAGAATGCCGCAATCATCAGGAGTAGTCAATACCAAGAACCGACCCCTTCGACCCCTTTATGCTCAGAGCGAATCGCTATAGAGGTCGAGGTTCTGCGCGATGATCTCGTCCCAGGTGACGCCCAACTCATCCCACGCGACGGCGACGAAGCTCTTGACTGGGCCACTCTTGCCAAGCTGTTCGTCGTAGTGGCAGTTGAAGTGGCCGTTCATCGTGACGCTCTTGGTGATGCAAGCCCCGGTGAAGTCGAAATCCTGGGACGAACCGCCGCCACCGCCGCCCATGGTGAAGTCGGCGTTGGGAGCGTAAATGGCACCGAGCATGGTGGCGTTGCCGCTGTAGCTGAGACTGGTGTTACCGGGGAGGCCGTAGTAAATGAAGTTGACTGCATTGCCGGTCCCGTTTTGCACGCCCTGGCCGCCGAGCGAGGCGCTGGCGCAAGAGACGTAGAGTTTGAGGCTGGCTCCCGGCTGAATGTTGATGAAGTCGTTGCCCGCAAACTGCACCGCGCTCGTCACATACACGACGGCCTGGCCCGTCACGAGCACCTTGCCTTTGAACTGGCTCGAGCCGGAGATCATCCAATTGCCACCGGTGAGCACATAATCGTAGTTCGTCCCGCCAACGGTTCCGCCGGTGGGCAACGGCGCGGTGGTGAATGGCTCCCGCACTTCGAACAACGAAAAGCTCGCGTCGTCGGTCCAATGTCCAGGCTGGATGCCTTTGTTGTTTCCGGCCTGCCAGGCGGAGTCGCCGATGGCGCCGTTGGGACCGAGCGTGAGTGTGGCGCCGGGACCGGTGGACACCTTGCCCCAAATTTTGGCGTTACCGCTGACAAAGGCATTCTGGTTGGTGGAATTGGTCGCGACCGTGCCGTTCTCCTTGCGCTTGGCGGAATCGTATTGGCCGTCGGTGCTGTAGTTCGGATCCGAGGAGTCGAAACTGTCCACGAGGATGTTGTTGCCTTTGAGTTCGATTTTTTCCTGGGCGACCATCCCATTGGCAAACAAGAAATCGGGCCGGGTGCGTACGCGCACGGTGCGGGAGACCATGTTCGTGCCGTTGGCCTGGCGTGCGAACCCTTCAGCGGCGATGACCGGGGTGTTCGTGCCCTGCACGTAGATGCCGACCCGGTAGCGGTATTGGGCGTTGTCAAACGAGCGATCGCGCCAGATGTATTTGCCGGCCATCCACGACCAATTGTTGTTTGCGGTGAGGTTCGTTCCGGAGTAGTTGATCTGGGTAAACGCTTCTTCAATACCGGCTTCGGCTACCGGGATGGCAGAGTTCCAGGAGAGCGAACGCAGCGAGGAGCAGTTCAGGTTGCTAGCCAGCGTGAGGTAGCTAACCAGCGCGAACCCGATGACGGCGGTGATGAGCACCACGGTCAGCAGGACGCTGCCGTCAGAGTAATCAGAGGTTTGAGTGCGGATGCGCATGAATCCTTAGAGGCGGCGCTTGCGGATGACGATCTTGGCCGACTGGACCGTCTCGGTATTGAGCCTGGCGCCGATAATCGAACGTGAACAATGCCAGGTGACCTGGATCAGTTTGCACGTGGCGACGGTCGTGGCGGAATAGACGCTGAATTGGCCGGGAATTGGATTGCGCTGAAACATTTCAAACTTCAGAAAGTCACATTCCCGGAGGAGAATCCTTTCCTCGCCGCCTTTGACGCGTTTGAGCACGCGGGCGCCGGCATCGTAAACGAAATCCAGCGGCTGGCCGTCGTGATCGGTGAAGCTCAGGCTGGTGGCGCTGAAATTGGTGAGCGACCGGGTTTCGCGGATCTGCTCGGACATCACGTCCAGCGTGATGCGGCTGTAGCGGTCGAGGTCGGCGTAATTGGCCATGGCCGCAAAACTCAGTCCGCTGAAACTCGAAAGCGACATCAGCGCGGCCAGGATGAGCGAACCGACCGCGACGGCGAACAGCATTTCCGTCAATGCCAGGCCCGCGCGCCGTGCCCGACGCCGCTCAGAAAAAGTAATTCTGCATTCCATAATGCGAAACGAAAGTGCTCATCTGCCGCCGGCGGGTGACGCCGCTGGAGTTCCAATGGATCTCCGCCGTGACCTGCAGCAGGTCGGTCCGATAATCCTCGGCGATCGGCGCGTTCGAGACCGCGATGGTGCCGCTGTAGATCATCGAACCGGTCTTGTTTGTCGGATCGAACCCGTCTTGAAAGGTACGGGGCATGTAGTTGGTCGAATTGATTTGTTCCCAGTTGTATAAGCGGATCATCTCCATCTTCTCCTGGAGGATTTGCGTGGCGCGGACGTTTTCCCGCGCCAACTGAATCACGCCGAACCCCAAGGCAAAGGCTGCGTAAAGCGTGACAAACACAATCCCTACCACGCCGAGGCCGACCATCACTTCGACGAGAGTGAAGGCGTTGCCTGAGCGTGAGGCTCGTTGGATCACTCGCACATTCATAGACTCTGGGTGCGCGCTTCGCGGACATACCACATCGTTTCTGAACACCCTTTTCGCTGACTGAACCAACGAAGCCGCGACACTTTTGATCCTGAGAAGAGCAAGCGTCCTGCCTGTGGTGCCCGGATTTGGGAGACTGGCGAATGTCTCTCCTCAACCGAAGCCACCTGTGTGCCAAGCAATGACACGAAGCCAGGCGCGAAGCGAAAACGCACCCTTCTCCCTTCCGGGTGTTTCATTTGGCTCATACCGTGTAAGCGTGTCCACTTGTGGAACTTCATTGCCCCATCCTAAGACAGACCATTGTCTTTGCAATCGGGGCACATCAGGTTCTTCCGCCCGGTGGAAATGCGGAATACATCCCCGGAGAATCACCGGGATGCTCGACGCAGGAGAGGAAGTCGAACGAACGCAATTCAGAATAGGCGTCAGATAGGCCTCTTACAAATCCTGCCAAACACCCCCCGCCGCGGCTTCGCCCGCGCGGTTCGGGTCCACAATTGTGAACTCGGGCGCAGACGTCCGACCGCCCCCAACTCTACACTTGGGCCGCCTTTTGCTGCTTGCGCTTTTTCTTCGCTTTCTTCGCAGCTTTGTCGGGTGCGGCGGCGGTCTTGCCCGCGGCAGGATTGAGTTCGTCGAGCGCAGCCTGGAGTTTCACGCGCGCGGATTTGGCGGCGTCGGTTTCGGCGTCCCTGGTGACGAGCTTTTCGGCCCAAGTCATTCCGCTCAGGTCGAAAAGTTCGCCACTCTCGTTGAGCTTCCAACCATCGTTGCGGACATGCCAGTTGCCGCCCCACTGGACATCGAGCCACTCTCGCGGCGTGCCCTTTTCGCCCCGGAGCTGCGGGGTGAAGCTGTGGCCGTCGAACTTCACGCCCGCCGGCATCTTCGCACCAGCCAGCTCGGCAAAGGTCGGGAACAAGTCGCTGAAATTCACCAGGTCCTTGACCACCTTGCCCGCGGCCGTGACTCCCTTCCAGCTCGCGATGAACGGCACGTGCGGGCCGCCTTCGAGCATCTGGCCCTTGTGCCCGCTAATGACACGCCCGCCGATCTTGCTGGCTTGTTTCGCCGTGTCATTGTCGGCGGAGAAAATGATGAGCGTCTTTCCGCGCAAACCGAACTTGTCGAGTTCCGCAACCATCTCGCCGAGTTGCTTGTCCAGGTAAGCCACGTTGTCGTCGTAGAGGTCGCCGCCCTTGCTGTCGGGTGTCTTGAGGATCAGCCCGCGGACCAGATGAGATGGGAAATAGAAACAAGGGGTGTTTACAAGGCGGTAGTTATACCGCCTTATTGACAGCTGTGCTGCTCTTTTGTTCATGAACGATCCCTTGCCTCAATGGAAAGCCCAGTACGCACGGCTGCAGGAGCGTTTCCAAAACCTGGGTTGGATCAGTGAAGGTTACGTGCAAAACCGGGGGCCGGGCGCCGGCGGTCCGTGCTACCAATGGACGCGCAAGGTGCGCGGCAAAACCCTCAGTGTGGCTCTGTCACGCGAACAATATGAATGGCTGCGCACCGCCATTGCCAACTGGCGAGAAATCCAACACACGCTCAAAGAAATGCAGCGCTTGTCGCGCGAGGTCCTCTTCACTACAGTGCCGCATCCGCC
>CAZIFU010000286.1:0-9523 GCA_964539075.1 uncultured Verrucomicrobiota bacterium
CTGTTGCGTGTCCAAACATTCTTCAACTCCACGGTCACGCGCCGTTTCGAGCGCCTGTTTGAAGAACGCGGCCTGCTCTTCCGGGGTGCCGGCGTCTGCCGGGCCGGACAATTCAATTGTCCGTTTGGCCTTGGTCACCAGCGCCGCCCGTTCGGATTCGAGTTGCGCGACGCGTTGTGGTTCGCGCGCGCGGTCGAAGTATTGTTTGCCCTCGATCCACGTTTCCAGGCAGACCGTCGCCGAATCGAGCGGCGACTTCGACCAAAGGACGAAATCACCATCCTTGCCCGGTTCGAGCGAGCCGACGCGGTGATCAATGCGCAGTTGTTTGGCTGGATTGAGCGTGACGAACTTGAGCGCTTCGACTTCCGGTGTGCCGCCGTATTTGACCGCCTTGGCCGCTTCCAGATACATCCGCCGGGCCAGTTCCGAGGAATCCGAGTTGAATGAAACGACCACGCCACGCTCGTGCATCAAACTGCCGGCATACGGAATCGCGTCAATGACCTCGTACTTGTAGCCCCACCAGTCCGAGAAACAGGAGGCGCCCGCGCCATGCCGGGCAATTTCATCGGCCACCTTGTAGCCCTCCAGGATGTGTTGCAGCGTGCCGATCTTCACGCCGAACTCTTCCATCAACCGCAGCAAGGAAAGTATTTCGTCCTGCCGGTAGGAGTGGCAATGAATGAGGCGCTTGCCCTGGATGATTTCTCCGATCGCCTCCAACTCCAGATCGCGGCGCGGGGGAACGCCGCCGTCCTTT
Source organism: uncultured Verrucomicrobiota bacterium (assembly GCA_964539075.1). Lineage (GTDB taxonomy): Bacteria > Verrucomicrobiota > Verrucomicrobiia > Limisphaerales > CAZIFU01 > CAZIFU01. The sequence continues at coordinate 764 of CAZIFU010000286.1, forward strand.
TCGTAGGCGGCCAGGTCCTTGAGATATTGCTGTGCGGCGAGAAAACGGTTTTGGATGAACGTCCTCACGCCCATGCGCGACTGCGGAAAGCGGGTCGTGAATTTTTCGCCCCAGTTGGCCTGTTTTACGTTTTCACCGAGCGCGAATTTGATGCCGGGCGGTGCATCGGCCATTTTCAACTTTTCGGGCGCAGCGCCATCACGCAGTTTGATGACGGCGTTCTGGCCGCCGATGGGATTGGCCGAGCCGTGGAGCAAATTGGCCACGGTCAGTCCGCCGGCCAGTTGCTCGTGGAGGTTGTCGGTCTCGGAGTTGATCACGTCGCCGATGCGGACCATGGCAGTGGAGGGGAGTGTCTGCTCGTTGACGCTGCCCAGAATGGCGGTGTGACTGTGCGCGTCTATCAGGCCGGGCGAAACGTGTTTGCCGTGGCCGTCAATGAGCACGGCCCCGATGGGCGCTTCCAGGTTCTTGCCCGCGGCTTTGATTTTACCGTCCACGATCAGCAGGTCGGCATTTTCAATCCGCCCGGCCGCGTTGCAGGTCCAGATCGTCGCGCCCTGGACCAGCACGGCGGGCGGCGATTGCAGCACTCCACGGCCCTGCAACGGCGGCCGGGCCACGCGCCGTTTGGCCAGCTCGCGCAAATCCTCCTGCCGTTGGTTTTTCTTAGACTTGGCATTCCCGGCTCCAGCCTCGGATTCTTTTTTCGCGTCGTCCTTGCCGTCTTTCTTCGCAGCGGCGGTTTTCACCGGTTCGTGCTGGACGCGGTAAATCCGCCCGTCAATCCAGACCTCGCGGACTTTTTTGTCCGGCTCGAAATAGCTGTTGCCCTCGACGACCGTCAGGTTGGCAATCTTGCCCGGCTCGATCGCGCCGAGCAGGCTTTCCAGTCCACACAACCGCGCCGGCACAGTGGTGAGCGCCGCCAGCGCATCGGTTTCCGCCAGACCGCGGTCGAGGGCGGCCCGTAGATGTTTGCGGAAATTTTTCGTGTCGGTCATGCCGTAGGTGGTCAGCGCGATGTCCAGTCCCTGCTGGCGGAGCGTGGCCGGGTTCTCGGCTGCCCAATCCCAGGCGCGCAATTGATCGAGCGAAACCTGCGTCCAGTCGTCTTCTTCGGGCAGTTTCGGCATGGCCGGGAAATTGAGCGGCACGATGAATGGCGATCCGGTGGCCTTGGCGAGGTCGGGACGGCGCCATTCCTGTCCACTGGCGGCGATCAGGAAATCCAGGTTCAACTCATGCGCCACGCGCGCCGCGCGATCCACCATGAGCGCGCTGCCCGGCTCGAAGACGACCGGGATTTTCTTTGCGTTCGCTGGCTGCAACGCTTCGAGGGCCGGATTGAACGCCGGGCGTTTTCGGGCGTTCGGACGGCTGGCAAAGTCCGCTGCGTCGAGCGCGTAATGTTGCGCGTCGAAGAAACTCTGGCGCACTGCCGCGATGACGCCCATCAGCGCCGCAGGAAAAGCATTCTCACGACCGCCCTCGGCGTCGAAGGCCACAAGCTGAAACACGTCCGGCTTGATGACGGCTTCGTTCGGGTCCACGTCGGACAGCGCGACAAACGCGCTGGCGCCGCGCAGAATGCCCTTGGTCGGGATGACATTGCCGGTGGTGAAGCCGAGTTCGCGCAGCGAGGCGAGCGTTTTGGCCGACGGCGCGTAGTGTTCAACCACGCGGTATTGCGGCGTGACGTTGGCCAGATCAGCGCCGGGGCCGGGACTGCCCGGATCAAGCTTCTGGCCGGTGACACCGAAAAACTGGCTCGCGCCGGAAGTCAGGATCGGCTCGGATTTGGCCGTCTCTGAGGGCGGGTTTGTTTTTACCAACGCGAGGTAAGGATCAATGAGGCCAGCGTAAATCGTCGTGCCCTTCATGTCCCACACGCGGGCGTCTTCGGGAATGGCGGTCTCCTTGCCGACCGCCACAAAAAAGCCGTCCCGGATGACGATGGTGGCGGCCTCGAGCGTTTCGTCGGGCCGCGTCACGACGCGCCCGCCCACGAGTGCATGAACACCGGGCGGAATGGGCCGATGACCGGGCGGCAAAAATTCGGCGGCAAGGGTGCAGTTCGCCAGGAAGGCCAGACAAACCGCCAGTTGACAGGCGTGACGGCCAGGTCGCCGTGACCCGCTCTCTTCGGAGGGACGAGCGACGCGAGTCCAAAACTTGTTGCGCTTGTCCGGGGAAATTGGGGACTCGCATAGCTCGTCCCTCCGAAAAGCAGATTTGGGCGGCACGCCCTGACAGCGGAGAATCACGGAGGGGAATTAAACATGCGCGGGGCGGAAAACAATATTATTTTCGCGCAATAGATTTGAGGAGCGCCCCGAAAGGCTTCGGGGCACCCGCCGGCGTCGCGCCGGCGGGCATCGGGGCCATGTCGGGAGATTAAAAGTGGTTTCATAGGGTGGGATCCCGCTGGGGCGTGATCGGGCCGTGGCCATCGCGATTTCATTGGCTCGACGGAGTCTCGCCCCACCAACGATTGGCTTACGAAGCCGCTTCTAGTGAAAACGCCCCCGGCAGAAGGATGGTCTATTCACCGATGCGCTCATTTCTTTCTTCCCATCACTTTCCCATCAGGTAAAAGTGTTGCCGAATTGCATGAAAAAAACCGTGTTCGTCTTTCTGTTGCTGCTGTGGCACGGCCTGGCCTTGGCCCAACCGGCCGCGTCCCGATTTTTCCCCTACCACTATTCCACCGACGACCTGCCGAACGGCCTGCGGTTGATCACCGTCCCCAACGACAACCCGAACCTCGTCGCGCTTTACATCGTCGTCCGCACCGGCTCGCGCAACGAGATTGAGCCCGGCAAAAGCGGCTACGCGCATTTGTTCGAGCACGTGATGTTCCGCGGCAGCGAGCGGTTCACGCCGGAACAGCGCGACGCGATTTTGAAACGCGCCGGCGCCTCGGCCAATGCCTACACCTCCGACGACCGCACGGTTTATCATGAGCTTTTTTCCAAGGACGACCTGCCCGGCGTCATGGAGCTGGAGGCGGACCGTTTTGAACGGTTGAACTATTCGCAGGACGTTTACAAGACCGAGACGCGCGCGGTGCTCGGCGAGTACAATAAAAACAGCGCCAACCCGTTCAACAAACTCAATGAAGTGCTCCGCGCCACGGCGTTCAAAACGCACACCTACGAACACACGACGATGGGTTTCATCAAAGACATCGAGGACATGCCCAACCAATACGATTACAGCCGGGAGTTCTACCATCGTTATTACCGCCCGGAATACACGACCATCGTGATTGTCGGCGACGTGACGCGGGACAACGCGCTTTCTCTCACCAGGAAATATTTTGGCGACTGGCAGCCCGGCCGCTATGAGCCTGCCATTCCGCCGGAACCGCAGGCCGACGGACCCAAATCCGGCCACGTGGACTGGCCCGCGCAAACGTTGCCTTACGTCGTGGTGGCCTTTCACGGTCCCGCTTACTCGGACGAGCAGAAGGACAAAGCAGCGCTTGATTTGCTGTTGCCGATCGCCTTTGGCGAAAATTCCGAGCTTTACCAGCGGCTCGTGTTACAGGAGCAGAAGGTGGACACGCTTTCGCCCAGTTTTGACGACCAGATTGACCCGGAGATGTTCGCCATTTACGCGCGCATCAAAGACCCCAAAGACATCAACGACGTGCGCGACCAGATCGTGGCGACGTTCAATCGCTTCACGACCGAACAGGTGTCGCAAAAAAAACTGGACGAAACCCGCTCGCGGTTGCGCTACGGCACGGCGCTGGGTTGGAACAGTTCGGAAGCCATTGCCAATTTTCTGGCTTCTTACATCGCCTTGCGTCGCACGCCGGAGACCATCGAGAAGTTGTTCGCACTTTATGACCGGATCACGCCGGAAGACATCCGCGATTGCGCCGCGCGTTATTTCATCGAGCCAAACCGGATTATCATCACCCTGGCGACCAAGTCCGGCGCCACGGAAGGAGGCAAATGAGGTTGGGTCGTTTATTCCTTTCCCATGAATCGGCACGTTTGGAGTCCACCCTTCAGGGTGTCCGGGCGCCTGAACACGCTAAAGCGTGGACTCCAAACAACGCCAGCCGGTTCATGGATTCGATCCGCGGGCTTCGGCTCATGATTTCTCTCCTGCTGGCACTGAGTCTTTCGCCGCTTTCGTCCGCCCTGGGCAAGGAATCCGGTGACCTCGCCGCCGTCCTGCAACCGAACCGTTCGCCGCTGGTTTCCTTCCGCATCCTGTTTCTGACCGGTTCCGCTTTCGATCCGCCGGGCAAGGAAGGCGTCGCCGCGCTGACCGCCGCGTTGCTGGCCAAGGGCGGGAGCCGCGCGCTTTCCTACGAGCAAATCCTCGACGCGATGTATCCACTGGCCACTTCCTTCGACGCACAGGTGGACAAGGAAATGACCGTGTTCACCGGCGTGACGCACGTTGACAATCTGGACCGCTACTACGCGCTCATCCGCCAGATGCTCCTGGAGCCGGGTTTTCGCGAGGAGGATTTCACGCGGCTGAAGACCGACGCGCTGAATTATCTGAAGATTTCCTTGCGCGAGAACAACGACGAGGAACTGGGCAAGGAACAACTCTACAACATCATCTACGCGGGCCTTCCCTACGGCCACCACAACGTGGGCCGCATCGGCGCGCTCGAACGGCTGACGCTCGCCGACGTGCGCGAGTTTTACGCGATACATTACTCCCGCGCCAACCTGGTTCTCGGTCTGGCGGGTGGTTATCCGGCGCAATTTGCGGCGAAATTAAAAACCGACTTCGCCAGCCTGCCCGGCGGCCGGGCCGACAAGGCAAGGATCGCCGCGCCCAAACTCGCCCGCGGACTGCGCATCGAAATCGTCCAGCGCGAAACCCGTTCCACGGGCATCTCGCTTGGTTTTCCGATTGGCGTGACGCGCGCGGACAAGGACTGGCCGGCGCTGGCGATCGTCGCTTCTTATTTCGGTCAGCACCGTTCCAGCAACAGTCATCTCTACCAGCGGTTGCGCGAAGCGCGCGGCCTCAATTACGGCGACTATGCTTACATCGAATATTTCCCGCGTGGCATGTTCCAATTCGAGCCGGAACCGAACCTCGCGCGGCAGCAACAAATTTTCCAAATCTGGATCCGGCCCGTGCCACCAGCGCAGGGACACTTCACATTACGCGCGGCGCTCTATGAATACGACAAGCTCGTGCGCGACGGGATGAGCCGGGAGACCTTTGAAGAGACGCGGCAGTTCCTGATCAAATACGCCGCCATCCTGACCCAGACCCAGGACGAGCGGTTGGGTTACGCGCTGGACAGCCGCTACTATCGCACGGGCGAGTTCAACGAGTGGTTGCGCCAGTCGCTTTCCAAACTGACCCTGGGCGACGTCAATCGCGCCATTCAACGGCACCTGAAATCCGACCGCCTGCGCGTAGTTATCGTCACCCGGGACGCCGAGGCGTTGCGCGACGCCATTGTGCAGAACTCACCTTCGCCCATCACCTACAACGCGCCCAAGCCGAAGGACATCACCGCCGAGGATCAAATCATCGAACGCTACCCGATCAAGGTGAGACCGGAGGCGGTGACGGTGGTCCCGGTGGAACAAGTCTTCCGCTAGAAAATGGTCGGGGCGGTGAGATTCGAACTCACGACCTCTTGTACCAGAAACTAGTTTTAGGCCATTCTCGTCATTGCTCGTGGTTGCCTCTAGCGTGTTGTTCATGCCTCTACAGATACGCTTCTTGTCCAGTGTTTGCAAGCTATTTATGGCATCTATCGGCAATGGCAGGAAGGAAATCATGTGCGACTCTGTGCGGGTGTGCGGAAACTGTGCGGTAGCCAAAAGCGGTGCGAAATCTGTGCGGGATTGTGCGGGACTGCCCGGTCCCTTTTTGCGGGAAATTTCCTGCGACCGAACCCATCTCCCCGCCCAGGTCAGTGACTCCTGCGAACCGACAGGATCAGGCTTGCTTTACATCGGTGCTACTCTTTTTGTCTTGTTACCAATTTTGGGAGCTTTGAACCTACACCGTCAGACTTGTTTCAAGTGGGGTTATTCGCGCGCGTTACGGTTCGATCTTCTTTTTAGCTTTGTCACATCTTTTTGTGAGGGAACTCGCGTCGGTCTGGCTGGGCTTATGGACGGTGGCTTCACTTTTGCTCGGCTGACCACGCGTGCCGAGCCTTTCCGTGGTGGTCGAAGTTTGCCCCGGCGCTGCCTTTCTTTTCAGTCGTCCAACTTTCCCCAGGTCCAGAGGTGACGGCTTCCAGAGTCGGTCAATAGAATCGCCGATCACCTGTGCTTTTCTTGCATGGCTACTCGTAGCGAATCCGCGTGTCGGCCATTGTCAGTCCGTGCGTGACACCGCGCCCAAGCTGCCAGCCTGGTTGTGATTCACGGCGTCAACTTGCCACAAACCTCAAAAAAAACGCCCGCCGCCGCCCCACCTGTCCTCCAAATCGAGACACCCTCCACTTGCTCGCGACTGGCCACCCCGCTGTCGGCGTAGGAGTGCGCCCTGAACACTCGCCCAGTCATACAGGCAACGTCGGCCGATCTTGATATAGGGAAGGAGTCCTTTGGCCTTCCAATTCCCCAAAGTGCGACGGCTGATTGGCAACCTCGCCAGCAGTTGCTTCTCGTCAATGAAACCTGTCTCGGCTGACGCTGATTGATTTGGTTCGCTGGCGTTTTCCAGCCCGCCCAATCGCTCGGGCGGCATCCGGGTGACGCTCGAAAAAAGTTCCCGTTCACCGTTCATAAATATGCTCTCCGGCTCATTGGGAAAGACTTTATGCGAAGCAGAGCCAGCCCGGGTGTATCACACACACAAGTCGCGCACTCCTGCAACCTGCCGCTTTTTGACAGGACAAGCCTTACTCCTGCCAGTTGGCAGGCTTTTGAGTCCGCGAAGCAGTCGCGGATGAACCGCAAATGTCCGTGCAAATGCCACCCCCATGTCCGCAGTCGCGTGGGGGCGTGCGCGTGAATCGGAAGCTCGATTGTGGGTCGCCGGTCGCCGCGTCAAGGTCGTTCCGCCCCGGCTTCCCTCGGCTTCCACCTTGACCCGCCGTCCGGCTCCGGGAGTCTTGCCGCCAGGATTCTGCGCACGGAGAATTGCTTGACGAAGGTGATGACGAATTCACGGGCACGGTTTGCGGATGTCATAACGCTGAACTTCCGGCTATGCCCCCGTTGATTTGATTTGAAACATTTTTCCGCGCGCGTTTTCCGCAACCGCTCGAAACAAAAACGGCGGCGCGAGGTAAATCGGGTTTGACAAGGTCGCCGGGTGAATACAAATTGTCTCTGTGCGCATCATCAAAGAAGCGTTCCTCGTGGCGGCGGGGCGGCAACATCCCCCGGCGGCTCGTCACCTGGATGTTTGGCGCAAGACGGTCAAAGCGGCAACGTGGCGCAATCTGGTGGGCGTGCGGCAGAGTTACCCGGACACGGACGCCGTGAAAGTCCGCAGCGGACGGACGGTGTTGATTTTCAACATCCGCCGGAACGATTACCGCCTGATTGCGGCGGCGCATTTCAACCGCCAGATCGTCTATACGTTGCGCTTTATGGCGCACGCCGAATACAGCAAAGACCGCTGGAAAGAAACATTATGAAAACGACACGCGCGAAAATTGAATTTGCCCGGCTGCCCAAAGACTACACCGGACTGTGCCGGCTGCTTACGCCACGCCCCATCCATGACAAGGTGGAATTTGAAAACGTGACGGAAATCACGGACGCAATGGCCGGACACAAACTGACGCCCGACCAAGAGGACTATTTTGACCTGCTCTGCCGCCTGATTGAAGATTACGAAAAGGAACACGCGCAACTCGACACTTCCAAAGTCACCGCGCTGGACGCCTTGCAACACCTGTTAGACGCGCACGACATGAGCGCGGCGGACTTGGCGCGGCTGCTGGACGTTCACCGCACGCTCGGCGCGATGATTCTGCGCGGCGAACGGCAATTGACGCTGGCCCACGTCCGCAAGCTGGCAAAGCATTTCAGCGTGTCAGCCGACTTGTTTCTGGCGTAACGCACTGGCCGCGCCATCCCGCCCCAACTCGACATTCGTCATTTGCTTTGCCGCTCACCCCTCGTCGCCCGCCGAACCTTGGTAAAGAACCCGGCCTGTGCGTTTGGACACCAACACCACCTCCGCCGACTTGAGCGCGATCTCCTCCGGGTTCTTATACACCACCCACACATCCTTGGCCGTCCAGCCGCCCCGGAAGTAGATGCCCAGCCGCACGTCCTCGCCGGCCCGCACCGTTGCGCCCTTGAACATCCGCTTGAGAACATGCCGCTCCGCCCGCCGCCGCGCCTCGGCGCGCGTGATGAATTGCGCTTTGCCTCGGCGCGGCTTCGTTGTCCGAGTCGCCTTGCTCGCCGCTTTTCTAAACTTTTTCCGCACCTTGCTCATGTTACACCCAAAATCCAGCCTTCGATTTGAGCCTGCGTCCGTTCCTGTGGCTCAAGTGGCAGATTGAAATATCCCGGCAACAAACTATCCGTGTCTGCGCCCCGCAGCCAAGTCGCCACGGAAAAAGCCGCATGTTGGTCGTCGGTGTGGTCATCCGCCGGAAATTTCCGCATCCACAACGCCGGATAAACTTCCGCCACCACCGACCGCCCCGCCGGAATCTCCCAGCCGTCGAACGGCCAGAAATGCACCCGGTCGCCGCAACGCTCCCGGATGAACCGCAGCCACGGCAGACCGGCGTGCGTGGATTTTGCCACCGACCCTTGACAGTCGAAATGAAAAACCGAC
>CAZIFU010000287.1:0-79718 GCA_964539075.1 uncultured Verrucomicrobiota bacterium
GCGCAGCGGCGACGGCGCTTTCGCACGGCGCAGGGCGGCCGACGGTTCGAGGACGGTGGCGCGATGCCAAAGCGGCGTGGCGCTTCGCTTCCCGCCGCAGTCCAAAATGGAAAGCGGCGTCGCGTCCGACTTGCCGCCGCATTCCAAAATGTTCCGTGGGCTGCTGGCGCGGCTCGAAAGAGTGAAGGGATAAAGTGTCAGGGAACAAAGGGCAAATCAAAGCCACTTACGGAGCGGATGCGCCCACCAACACACAGCGGAACCCGAGACTGATGTAGCGACTGTCCGGCCTGTAGAACTCGCGATAGGCGGAGCGCAAGCTGAAGGGATCGCGGAACCATGAGCCGCCGCGCAACACACGGGAGCTCAACGGTCCGGCTGGTCCACTGGTGTCGTTCTGCGTCGCGCCAGCGTTCGAATACCAACTGCCGTCATACCAATCCCAGCACCACTCAAACACGTTCCCAGCCATGTCATACAGCCCATACCCGTTGGCCGCAAAATATCCCACTGGATTCGTGTAAGGAAAACTGCCCACCGCAAACGTCGGATGAGAGCCCTCCGTCGGGTTGACATCGTAGGCGTAGCCCCCCGCCGACAATGGGTAGGCATAGTAGTTCGCCCGGCTCCATGAAATTGTGTCCGCGTCCGACCACGGGAACCGATGGCCACCCGGCCCGCCGCGCGCCGCCTTCTCCCACTCCGCCTCCGTCGGCAACCGATACCCCGCATTCCACTTCACCGAACTGTAGTCCACGTTCACCTGCCCGCTCCGATAGACCGCCGTCTGCGCCGCGTTCGTGTAATAGGCCGGAGTCCGCCCCTCCGTCTCGCTTCGCGCATTGCACCATTTCACCGCATCATACCACGTCATGCTGTGCGCCGGATGATTGTTCGCTTTCCCATACGCCCCAAACTCGAAACTGTAACCGTGGTTCGTCGCCCAGTTGTAAACGTCATCCCACAGCAGCTTCGTCACCTCAAATTTGTCCATGTAAAACGCGCTCACACAGACGGTGTGCAAGGGGCAACTCGGCACCGCTGCCTTCACCGAACGTGTCCCCCATCGTGAAGCTGCCAGCTGGAATGAAGGCCATGCCGGAGGGCGGGTTCGGATCAAAAAGCCGGTGGGTCGTGACCGGGTTGGTAACGGGCACCTGGATGTAGTCCACCCAATTCGTTGGGCTGAGCAGAGACAGAGCGGTCTGGACGGCAAAAGTAGCATTGGTCGCCTCGTTGGTCCAGGTCACGTATCCGTCCGCGCTGAATGCGGTGATGGTGGTCGCCACCGGGCCGGCAATGCGGAAGAACTGCGCCTCCTGCGCGCGTGACGACGGCAGGAGGATGAGCGCCAGGAGAATGACCAGCCTGAGTGTTTTCATAAGCAGGTCCGAAGTGGACGGCAGCCTGAGCCACCGTTGCCGCATTGTCAATTTCCAAGTTTCACCGGGCGGCGTGCATCGTCAAAACTGGACCGTCTCGCGCTTCCGCCGCGTGAACCGGCAACATTCCTTGTAACCAACGTTTCGCGCCAGTTGAACAGCTTCGGCAAAATTCATCCCGACTTCCTCCGCTGCGTGCGCGTCCGAGGCGAACGTGATGGGTACGCGGCGCTCGCAGGCCAGTTGGAGAAATCTAGGACTCGGATAAATCTCACGGCACTCCTTGCGCAGACCGGCGGTGTTCAGTTCCACGGCGGTGCCGCTCCGGGCAGCCGCGTCGAGAAAACGAGCGAACAGCGGCGTGCAATCCTCTTTCGGATAGAAGCAGAATTTCTTCGGCAAATCCGCGTGGCCGATGATTTCAAACAGGCCCGATTCCGCCGCCATCGTCAGCCGCTCGAAATAAACCGACCAGACTTCGTAGGCGTCACGGCTTTTCCACTCGGAGAGCTTGGCCGGGTTGTCCACATCCCAGTTGTCCGAGACGTAGTGGACGGAGCCGATGAAATAATCCCATGGATGCCGTGCGGCCAGTTCCTTGATCCAGCCTTCGTGGCCGGGAAGGTAGTCCACTTCCAGCGCCAGCTTGATCGTGAGTTGCGGAAACTCGCGCTGCGCCTGGCGGACTTTCCCGACGTATTCATCGAGCTGGTCCAGGCGCATCCGCCAGTTGTCGAAATCATCACGGGCCATCGGCGAATGGTCGCTGAAACCGATTTCCGTCAACCCGACCTTGATCGCCTGCGCGGCGTAGTCGGTCGGCTCGCCCGTCGCGTGACGGCAGAGCGGCGTGTGCATGTGGTAATCGGCAGGCCACTTCATAATACTTTGATAAACGCGCACGCAGTGCCGAAAACAAATCTGGACTGCGGTGGCAGAGCGAAGCGGCGACACCGCTCTCCGCGCGTTTGTCTGCGTCCGAAAGCGGCGTGGCGCTCCGCTTCCCGCCGCAGTCCAAACCCGGCAATTGCGGCCTCGCCACTCTGTGAGATCGGGCCTCGAGTGTCGAATAAAAACGCATTCTCCGTGATTGACACCCTGAATGCTGCTCCTTAACTTTTGCCCGTAAATAGTGCGCGGTTGGCCCCGAATTTACACTTCGGGGCTTTTTGTTGCCGGCGCGGCACACAACGACTATGGCCAATACAATTCTGGTGGGTGCCCAATGGGGCGACGAAGGCAAAGGCAAAATCATCGACGTCCTGACCGAGCAGGCGGATTACGTCGTGCGCACGCAAGGCGGCAACAACGCCGGACACACGGTCCATATCCGCGGCCAGAAATACGTCCTGCACCTCGTCCCCTCCGGCATCCTGCGCCCGCGCAAAAAATGCGTCATCGGCAACGGCGTCGTGATTGACCCCGTCAGTCTCGTCGAGGAAATGGACGGGTTGCTCAAGCTGGGCGTGAAAATGGACGGCCATTTGTTTATCAGCGAAACCGCGCATTTGGTTTTCCCCTATCATCGCGAGCTGGACGCGCAGCGCGAAATCCTCAAAGGCAAAAATAAAATCGGCACCACCAAGCGCGGCATCGGCCCGGCCTACGGCGACAAGGCCGCGCGCACGGGTTTGCGCGTGGTGGACCTGATCAACCCGCCGCGCTTCGCCGCGCTGCTCGAACTTAAAATCCGCGAGAACAACGAAGTGCTCAAAGCGTTCGGCGCAAAACCGCTTTCGTTCCGCAAGGTTCATGCCGCTTATCGCGCGGCGGGCGACCGCTTGCAGCCGTTTGTCACCAACACCGTCGTCATGTTGCACGAGGCGGCGCGCCGGAACGCGAACATTCTTTTTGAGGGGGCGCAGGGCACCTTCCTCGACATTGACCACGGGACCTATCCGTTCGTCACTTCGTCAAACACCACGGCGGGCGGGGCCTGCACCGGTTCGGGCATCCCGCCGCACCGGATGGACCGTGTGGTGGGCGTAATGAAAGCCTACACGACGCGCGTCGGCGAAGGGCCGCTGCCTTCGGAGAACGGGGAGATCGCCGACCTGCTGCACGCGATGGGCCGCGAGTTCGGCGCCACCACGGGCCGGCCGCGCCGCTGCGGCTGGTTCGACGCGGTCGCCACGCGCCAGGCCACGATGGTCAACGGCATTGACGAACTGGCCGTCACGAACCTTGACGGGCTGGACACGCTGGAGACCCTCAAGGTCTGCGTCGGTTATCGCGTCGGCGCGCGGCGTTATGATTACATGCCGAACGACCCCGAGACGTTTTCCCGGTGCGAGCCGATCTACGTCAAGTTTCCCGGCTGGCGTGCGCCCACGCACGAAGCGCGCCGGTGGAAACAACTGCCCGCCAAAGCGCGCCAGTACCTCAAAGCAATCGCCGGATTGACCGGAGCCAGACTGGCCATTGCGTCCGTGGGTCCGGGCCGGGAGCAGACCATTTTTGTTTGATTGAAATTTCCGGCGGCATGAGCGCGCACGTTCCCCAACTCAGTCCGCAAGCCAGGGCGAATTTGCCGGCCCACGTGGCCATCATCATGGACGGCAACGGCCGCTGGGCCAAACAGCGCCACCTGCCGCGCGTCGAGGGCCACCGCCAGGGCGTCGAGTCCGTCCGCGCCACCGTGCGCGCGGCCGGGGAAGTCGGCATCAAATATCTGACGTTGTACGCCTTCTCGGTCGAGAACTGGAACCGCCCCAAGGACGAAGTGGACACGTTGATGAATTATCTGGCGCGCTTCCTCAAAAGCGAAATCGGCGAGCTGAACCGCAGCAACGTGCGGCTCGAAGTCATCGGCCAGATTTATCGGCTGCCCGAATTCGTGCAGGAACAACTCAAAAAAACCCAGGCCGCCCTGGCGACTAACAAGGGACTGACGCTCGTCCTCGCCCTCAGTTACGGCGGGCGCACGGAAATCGTCGATGCTGTCCGCAACATCGCGGCCAAGGTCAAACAAGGGAGGATCGAACCGGCGGAAATCAACGAACAACTCATCGCCGAGCATCTTTACACCCGGCACATCCCCGACCCCGACGTGTTGATCCGCACCAGCGGCGAGATGCGGGTGAGCAATTTTCTGCTCTGGCAGATTTCCTACGCCGAACTCGTCGTGACGCCGGCGCTGTGGCCGGATTTTCGCAAGCCGCAACTCTTCGAGGCGCTGGAGGAATACACGCGGCGCCACCGCCGCTTCGGCGGCGTGTGAGCACAAGGGGAACGCTGGCTTCTGCCGAGGATTATGACACCGCGAACCGATCTTAGAGCCTGTTTGAAAAGTCTTCGTCGGAGTGCGCCCGTCCCCGGGCGCAGCCGTGTGGATTTACCGGGCGCGCTCAAAAAGCCCACGCCCATCGGCCTGCCAACATGGCTGCGCCCGGGGACGGGCGCACTCCGTCCGGGGCTGGCACCGCAGCCAAAGCGAATTTTCAAACAGGCTCTTAACCCGGCGGCGGGGTGGATTTGGGCAGCAGCCGGGCGATGACGACCAGCAGCGCCACCACCACCGCGCCCAGCGCCACCCAGAAAAGCCAGCTGGCCGAACCGGCGAAAGCCGCGCTCTCGCTCCAGGAGGATTTCTTCAATACTTCTTCACCCCCCAGCGCGACTTTGTTTTTTTCCGCCGCCAGCAATTGACGGGCAACCAGGTCCAGGTCGTAGCGCGGCGCGTTCGTCCGCGGGTGGCCGTAATACAGATACGTCTCCGTGCCGGGGGCCGCCTTGAACAACAGGCGCGTGGCCGGATACCACGCTTGAAAATTCTCCAGGTTCAACGGCGGGTTGTCGCCATTTTCAATTTCCAGCGCCAGTCGGTCGGTCTGCGGCGACTGCGAAAAGGCGAGCGATATTTTCCCCTCCTTTTGTTCGGGCGTCCGCACCCACGCGTCGCTGCCCAGGTCAACGCGATGCCGCTCGCCGCGTTCGTCGGCAATTTCCTCCGAGAGCAGGACCGTGCGCTTGAACAAAGTCGTGGGCGTTGTGCATTGAAGCTGCACGACCGGCAGCATCGGCTGCGGCAATTTTAGCGTCCACCGGCTCAACGTCGGCCTTTTCGGATCGTCCGCACGCACCGCTTCGAGCGACACGCTGCGCAGAAGGCCCGTGCGTTCGAGAATGTAGGGCACCTGTTTGCCCTCGCGCACCAGCCGCAGGTCCTGAAAGGAGCGGCCCGCGCGCGACAACACTTCCGGGTCCAGTTCCAGTTGCTGCACGCCTTCGCGCGCCAGCTCCAGCCGCTTGCGGTATTTCCACGCCGACACGTCAATCGCCGTGCCGCCCGGCTGAATTCCCGCCAGCGTCTCGGCCGGACGATACGACGGGTTGCCCCCCAACGCCGCGGCGCTCACCGCGGGCAGCAACTCCGCTTTGACATCCAACCCGCCCAGATCGTAACGCGGCGCCGTGCAGCGCGGATTCCCGCTCAACAAATGAAATGTCCCCGCCTGCGCCGCCAGGAAAACCAGGTGCACCAGCCGCCGCCGGACGGTGACGCCGGAAATATGCAGCGGCGGACTGTCGCCGTTGTCAATCGTCAGGAACAGTTCCCGCGCCGGGAGGAACACTTCGGGCGCCAGATCCAGTTTGGCGGCGGGCGGCTGGCCTTCCACAGCGACACGATAAATCACGTCCCGCGCCAGCACCGCTTCGCTGATTTGATTTTCGGCATACTCGCGAACCGACAGCGTGACGCGCCGGGTGAAAAGCGGCTCGTCGGTCAGCACGCTGAGTTCCGCCAGCGTGACGTTCGCGCCGGCCGCCTGCAGCGTGAGGCGCGTCTGGCCCGGACTCTCATCGCGCTCGGCGAGGCTCAGCCCCAGAGGCTCGGCGGGCGCCGTCTCGCCGGCGGCGGCGAGAATTTCCGTGCCTGTCAACGCGATCGGTGCCGAACGCCGGTCATCCACCGTGATCCGCAGCAGCGGCCACGGGATGGGCGGGATGGCGAGGTGAAGCTGGCTCGCGCCGTTGGCGAGGCGAAATACCGGCTGATTGCTCACGAGCGTCTGCCAGTCGGCGCCGTCGGCGGAGCCTTCGAGCGTGACCGGTTTCAGAAAGTTCTGCGACGGCGTGACCAGTGTCACGCCCTTGATCGGCAGGGGCAGGCGTGTTTCAAAGGTCGCGACGGTTGTTTGTCCGCGCGCGGTGACGTGGAAATTTCGGCCTGCGCCCACGACGGGTTTTTGCGGCGCCGGGCGTTCCAGCAGGAACGGCAGCTCACGCCCGGTGTCGTCAAAGAGCCGCAGGTCTTCCAGGCCGGGCCGCGCGGCGGAAAGCGTTTCCAGCGGCAGGCTGAACTTGACGAGACCGGGTTGCGGCATCTGCACGGGCTGGTCGTTTTTCCAGTCCGGCGGAAAACTGGCCGCCAGCGCGGCGAAGCCGGCACCGGCGACCCAGGCGCTGCCAAGACGGAGGAGGAGTTTCATTTCGTTTTCGGTTCGACCACGGATTTCTTCACCGCGTTCGAGGAAAGAAATCGCTGATAGATGAACGACACGACGATGAGGACCACCGCCAGCCCCACCAGCGACCCGATGCGAAACAGTCCGCCCAGCCGCCAGAGGTCGTGCAGGAAAAGCTTGATCAGGGTCACCGTCAGCAACCCCAGCGCGGCGTAACGCGCGGCGGCGAGGTTGCGCCAGATGCCGGCGCCCAACAGCGCCAGCGCAAAGAGCGCCCAAGCCAGTGAATAGGTCATGTCGCGCGCGAAACTCCCGGAGAACTGAAACGTCAGCGTCGCGCCGGTGCTGAAGTAATCGGCGATCTCGATGTTGACCAGCAGAAACGCCAGCACCGTGCCGAGGCCGTAAAGAATCGCCGGCGCGTTGACATCCGCCAAGGGGTGGCGCGGCGGCGTGAGCAGGCGCCCCCCTGCCATCAGGCAAAGTGTCACGATGCCGTAAGCGTAGAGATACCAGTTCCAGATCGGCGTTGCGCTGCGCGCGTGATACTCGAAAACCGCCGGGTTCAACGCCAGCCGCACGAACGCCGTCGCCAGCAGCGCGACGCCCGCCAGTTGCAGGCCGCGGTGCGGCACGCGATGGAACAGCCAGAGCAACGCCGCCCCTTCCAGCGCCCAGCCGATGGTGATCCATTGGCGGCTGAACTGGATCGGGAAAATCAGCGTGATGAAAAACAGCGCCACGCCGCCAAAGAACGCAAGCTGCGTGTTGCGCTTCGGTTGAGCGGCGGGGATTTGTTTCAGCAACACCACCAGCCCCAGCAGGGTCGGCACCGCGAACGCGGCGGGCAACACACCCATATACGGATTGGGCCACGCCGCCTTCACCAGCTTGTAAACCAGGTAAAAGTGCGCCGGGCCTGCCAGCGCCGACACCGCCCACGGAACGGCGCGGCCCGCAAACCGGCTGCGGAACAGGAACGGGAACGCAAAGAACGCGCCGAAAAATCCCAGATACCACACCAGCGGCAGCACCGCCGACTCCGTCGCGAAATGCCGCGCGTGCCAGGTGTGCTCCAGCATCAGCACGCAGCCCAATCCCACCGCCGCCAGCGCGTCCACGCCGTAAAACCGCACCACGCCCAACAACAGCACCGTCAGCAGCGCCGCCAGCCCGAACACCGGCGACGGATTGGCCAGCGGCAGCCGCAGCGTGACCATCACCAGCAATAGGAACGGCAACAGCGCCGCCAGCGCCGGCAGGTGCGCCATCGCGTTGCCGCCGCCGAGTGCGTCGAGCAGGGATGCCCTTGCCGGGCCGGGAGAAGCCGCGCCGGGTCCGCCCGACGCCGCGAGTTGGGCCAGGATTTTTCTCCCCGCGAAAATTCCAACGGCGAAGAACAGGACCGCAAAGCCGCCAATGACGAACAACATCGTCGGCAGGCCGGTCAATTCGGCCGGGATGCGAAAAATCCAAAACCCCGTCACCGCGACGGTGAGCACGAGCACGGCGGCGATGGCGAGCAGCGACGCGGTGAACAGCGCGAGGCCAATGGCCACCAGATCCACCAGCAGCACCACCGGCCAGAGCAGCAGCGACGTCGTCGCAATCTTCAGGATCGGCAGCAGCACCAGCACGAGCGCCAGGGGCGGGAACAGGTGCGCCCACCACGCCAGCCGCTCGCCCGGACGCAACCGTTCCAGCACGACGGGAAACACTGAATGCAGCACGGCGAACAGCAGGTAGAAACCGAGCGCCCAGTTGAGCAACTCCGGCACGAGAAAACGGCTCGTCCAGTAAGCCAGCAGCAGGAAGACCGCCGCACCGCCGCCCAGTTGCGCCGGACGCAGTTTCTCGCGCCACCAGCCGGGCGCCAGCAGGCCAAGGTCGGCGAGGAACACCGCGCCGAACAACAGCCGCGGCCGCGCGGCGATCTCCACATACGGATGGGCCAGCAGATAAAAGCAGAACATCAGCGTGGCGGCGGGTGCCAGCAGCGCCGCGGCCGCCGTCCACGGGTCATCGCGCTCGTAGCGGCGCGCCGTACCCAACGCGCCGACGAACAGCGCGGCAAATCCGAGGAACACCGCCAGCGCCGTATGCACTTTCGCCACTTCAAAAAATTTGTCCACCCAGCCGATCTGCATCGCCAGCGTGCCCAAGGCGGCCAGCAGGACGAGGTGGTTCCACCGCTGCCGCAGCGCCACGGCGACGAGGCCGACATCGAGCAGCGCGATGTAACCGAACAGGCCCAGTGGATTGTCCACGCCGGTCGAGAGCAGCGGTGGTGTGAGGAACCCGCCGAGCATTCCCAGGATGGCCACGGCCTGCGCTTCCAACCGCACGGCCAGCACGAATGCCGCCGCGGTGATGAGCGCCATGAGGCCGAACGTCGGGGTGGCGCCCAGGAAATGGTAGTAGGCATGGCACGCAAAAGTGTTCGCGTAAAAAATCAGCACCGCCGCGCCACATAGCGTCTGCACGGTCACCGCGTAGCGTTCCCGCGCCAGCCGCAGACCGCCGATCAACACGCCGAGACCCGTGAGGTAGCCCAACGCCACGCGCAGGGGCGGGCTGATGAGATTGTTCTCGAAGGAATATTTGATGAAGAAGCCCACGCCCAGAAACAACGCCAGCCCGCCCAGCCAGGCAAAAAGCTTCACGCCCAGGAAACTTTCCCAATTGATCGCCGGACGAGGCGCGACCGGCTCGAATGGCGGCGGGCTTTCGACCAACGGCGGTGTTTCAATGGGTGGCGGGGCAGGCGCGAGGGGCGGAGGAATCGGCGCGGGTGGCGCGGGCGTTGCGGCTTGCGCTTCGGCGCGGCGCGCGAGCAAGGTTGACGGCAAGGCGGACGCGGCGGCCGGTTCCGTTGCGGCCGCCGTGGTCGCGGCTTTTCTGGCGCGAAACAATTCCAACTCCACTTCACCGAGCCGGCGGCTCAACTCCTCGATGCGTTGGGTGTTGCGGTTGGCCTTGCCCGCCAGCCACACGACGACCGCGATGGGCAGGCCGATGATGGCGAGAATGATCAGGACAACGATGGCGGGCATGAGGGGACCCCGTGCTTCACAGCGGCGGGTCAACGGCCGTGCGCGGGCGTCGGCGGCTTGTCAGAGCAGGAGCAAGCATGTTCGGATCGGTCAATCTGAAACGTCCGGCGAATCCGGCGGCAGGTTAGGCCGGGATTGGAATGGACGCCAGACAAAATATCGTGCTAAACCAAGCCGGTCCCATGAAATCAAAGAAGCTCCTGTTTCAAATTCTGTTGTTCACGGCAACCGTCGCCTTCGCCGGGAGCCTGCCGCCCGCCGACCAGCGCGCCGCCGCGGTCAGGGACTTCAACACGCCGCGCACCTTCCCCGCCATTCACTCGCGGGGCGAGTGGCAGGCGCGCGCGCGGGAGATTCGTGAACACACGCTCGTCAGTTGCGGCTTGTGGCCGCTGCCGGAGAAAACGCCCTTGCAGGCGAAAATTTTCGACCGCGTCGAACGCGACGGTTACAGCGTGGAGAAAGTTTATTTGCAGACGTATCCCGGCTTTTATCTCGCGGGCAATCTGTATCGGCCGCTGGGACAGGGCAAGGGACCGTTCCCGGCGGTGTTGAATCCGCACGGGCACGGGAAGCTGGGCCGCCTCACCGACGATGAGATGTTCAGCAATCCCGCCCGCTGCATCCAGTTCGCGCGGCTGGGCCTGGTGGCTTTCGCCTACGACATGGCTGGTTACAACGACACGATGCAATTGGGCGAACATAAGAAATTTTTGCTCCCGCCCCAATTGCAGCTCTGGAGCATCAGCCTCATGGGGCTGCAAACCTGGAACAGCATTCGCGCGCTGGATTTTCTGGAGTCGTTGCCGGACGTGGACAAGCGGCGTCTGGCTTGCACCGGCGAGTCGGGCGGCGGCACGCAGACGTTCATGCTCGGCGCCGTGGACGGGCGGCTCGCGGCGCAAGTGCCCGTCGTGATGGTGTCCTCCATCATGCAAGGCGGCTGTCAGTGCGAAAACGCTCCCGGGCTGCGTGTGGATTATTCGAACATGGAAATCGCCGCCGCGCCCGCGCCGCGTCCGCAATTGCTCGTGGCCGCGACGGGCGATTGGACGAAGTTGACGCCCACCGTCGAAGGCCCCGCTCTCGCGGGCGTGTATCAACTGCTGGGCGTGCGGGACCGGCTGCATTTCGTGCAGTTTGATTTCAAACACAATTACAACCGCACCAGTCGCGAGGCGGTCTATCCGTGGCTCGACCACTGGCTGCGCGGGCAGAAATATCCGGCCGAAGTCAAGGAACAGCCCTACACCAAGGAACCGGACGCCGCCTTGCGCGTGTGGCCGGACGGAAAGCTGCCCTCCGATGCGCTCCACGAAGAGCAGTTCATCACCTTTCTGAAGCAAAACGCGCAGGCGCAGCTGGCGAAATTTCAGCCGCGCGACGGCGGTTCGCTGGCGGAATACAAACGCGCGTTCGAGCCGGTCTGGCGGCACAGCTTGCAACTCGAATCGCCCGCCAACGTCCTGCTCGAAAAGGGCGAAGTGAAGGATTTTTTCACTTGCACGCGGACGGCGCTGGCTTTTGGCCGGCCCAGCAAAGGCGACCGTGTGCCGGCATTCCTGTTCACGCCCGCCGCCGACAAAAAATCGAGCCTGGTGATTCTCGTGCATCCCGCCGGCAAATCGGCCAGCCTGGATGTCTTGGGCCGGCCGGCGGGTCTGGCCCGGATGCTGGTGGAGCGCGGCCATCCGGTGTTGCTGCTCGACTCGTTTCTGACGGGCGAACTGGCGGACAGCGAGGCGGCCACGAAGCGGAAATATTTCGAGAAATTCTTCACGACCTACAACCGGACCGATGTGCAGGAGCGCGTGCAGGACCTCGTGACGGCGTGCGCGCTGGCGAAGCAGCAACTGGGCGCGCGCCGCGTCATCCTGTGCGGTGCCGGCCACGCGGGGCTGTGGTCGCTGCTCGCCGCGCCCTCCGCCGACGCAGTTGTGGCCGATGTCAATGCGCTCGACCTGGGCACCGACGCGCCGCTGTTGGAACAAGACCTGTTTGCTCCCGGTCTGCGCAAGTTTGGCGCGTTCCAAGGCGCGGCGTTGCTGGCGGCGCCGCATCCGATCTTTTTGCACAATATGGGCAAAACATTTCCGATGGAGGAATTGCGCCAAACTTATACCGTGTTGAAAGCGGACAGAGCTTTTCGCCCGGAGTCTGCCCGCCTGGGCGACACTGCGCTGGTGGATTGGATTACGGTAACGGCCGCCCGTTGAACGTCGGCGGTAACTGACCGTGGCGTTATTCCGAAAGCCAGATATTGACGAACAGCAAAGACACAAAGACTCGAAGGATGAGGGGATTGGTGCCTGCATAAATCAAAGCAAGTTTGAATGAGAATCGGGACATTGCGCATATGATATCCCCTCATCCCGGCCCTCTCCCTCCAGGAGAGATTCCACGGCCCGCACAATGCCGCGAATTGTGCCCCTGAACCGGAGAAAACCGAGCTTGGTCGCGTCAGCGTCTTGGACTGCGCCAGTCCTCTGGCGCTTTGGAAGCCGTGGATTGTCGAAAGCGCCAGAGGACTGGCGCACTCCAAGACCTTGCGGTGGTACGAACGGTTCATGGGTAGGGCCGGGGTGAGGGTACCGTTTACATCCCAGCGTTTCAACATCGCGTCTTTGACACATCGCGTCTTTGCGCCTTGGTTGTTCAACTTCGCAGGTCAGGATTATTTCACGCCGCCGGCCAGAACAGTTTGAAAATGCGGCGGCTGTTCCTCGCGGGCGACGACGCTGAATTCGATCTGCTTGAACTGTGCCGCCTCCAGCCACCCGTGGAGCTGGCCCTCGGTAAAACCCAGCCAGCGGTCGCCGTACAGTTCCCGCGCCTGCTGAAAATGGTGCTGCAACAAATCGAGGATCAGCACCTGGCCGCCGGGCCGGAGAACGCGATGGGCCGAGACGATGGCGCGCTCCGGATGCGTGGCGTGGTGCAGCGCCTGGCTGAGAACAACCAGGTCCACGCTGTCCGGTTCGATCGGCGGGTCTTCGAGGTCGCCCAGTTTGAACTTCAAATTATGGAGCTGGTTTTTCTTCGCCTTGTTCGTGCCGAAGGCCACCATTTTTTCCGAGTTGTCCACGGCGATGACTTTTCTCGCGCGGCGCGCGAGCAATTCGCTCAACAACCCCTCGCCCGAACCCAGGTCCGCGATCACCAGCGGCGGAATCACGCGCAAGAGCAGTTGTCCGAACGCCTGCCAGGAGCGGCCCGGCCCGTAACTGCGGTCGAACCGGCCGGCGACCTGGTTGAAATAAACCTGCGCCTGATCCTGGCGTCGCGCCAGCACGCGCTTGAGGTTGAGTTCATCGGCGGCGTGGTCCGGCAATTCCCTGGCCCCGCGCACAGCCAGTTCGATGAATTCCCGCCCCGTCGCGTCGGCGTTCAAGTTGATTTTGTAAAAAGTCCGCTTGCCCTCGCGACGGGATTGCACCAGGCCGGAGTCCTGCAACAGGCCGAGATGGGTCGAAATCCGCGATTGCCCCATGCGCGTGACCTCCTGCAGTTCGTTGACGGACAGTTCGTCCTGTTCCAGTAGCGAGATGAGCCGCAGGCGGGTCGAATCGCCGAGCGCGCGGAAGGCTTTGAGGGTGGATGACATGGCGATGGTTTTGGCCCCGCCAGGACCGGCATCGGTAGGCGGCAATTTTGCTAATAATTAGGGTTGACGGCCACGAATATACATTTATCTTCCCATCCTGATACGTCAATATGTAATTGACGTTGGTTTTAAGATAATCAATGAGCAAAAATTATATCTTCTCTTCCGAGTCCGTCGGCGAAGGCCATCCGGACAAGGTGTGCGACACGATTTCTGACGCGGTGCTCGACGCCTGCCTGGCGCAGGACAAATTCAGCCGCGTGGCGTGCGAAACCTACGCCAAAAGCAACATCGTCGTGGTCGGCGGCGAAATCACCACCAGCGCCCGGCTCGATTACAACGCCCTCGCCCGCCAGGCCATCCGCGACATCGGCTACACGCACGACGATGACGTGTTCCACGCCGACAAGGTGCTCATCGTCAATGCCATCACTTCCCAAAGTCCGGACATCGCCCAGGGCGTGGACGCACGCAAGGCCAAAGGCAAAGGTCACGCCGAGCAAGGCGCGGGCGACCAGGGGTTGATGTTCGGTTACGCGACGACTGAGACGCCGGAATACATGCCCGCGCCGATCATGTATGCGCATCAGCTCGGCCGCGAACTGACCCGCATCCGCAAGAGCGGGCGCGTGAAGTGGCTGCGCCCCGACGCCAAGAGCCAGGTTTCCGTCCAATACATTAACGACCAGCCCGCCCGCATCACCAACGTCGTCATCTCCACGCAGCATTCGCCCGACGTGAGTCATCGGACCATCAAGGAATTTTGCATCGAGGAGATCATCAGGAAAGTCCTGCCCAGACATCTGCTCGACAAGCAGACCAGGTATCTCATCAATCCGACCGGCCGCTTCGTCGTCGGCGGGCCACAGGGCGACACCGGCCTCACCGGCCGCAAGATCATCGTGGATACCTACGGCGGCATGGGCCGACACGGCGGCGGCGCGTTCAGCGGCAAAGACCCCTCGAAGGTGGACCGCAGCGCGGCCTACATGGGCCGTTACGTGGCCAAAAACATCGTCGCCGCCGGCCTGGCTTCGAGCGCGGAAATCCAATTCGCCTACGCCATCGGCCATCCTGAGCCTGTCAGCGTTTGCATCAACACCTTCGGCACCGGCAAAGTTCCCGACGAGGCCATCGAGAAGGCCGTGTGCGAAATCTTCAGCTTCAAGCCGGCGGACATCATCAAGCAGCTCAACCTGCTCCGCCCGATTTACAGCAAAACCACCAACTACGGCCACTTCGGCAAGGTGGACGATCTCGATTCGATCACCTGGGAACGCACCGACAAAGCCGCCGCCCTCAAACGCGCCTTGAAGTAATCACGTTTCACACCTCACGCAGCACGCCACACCCCTCACGCCCATGTCCACGATCAAACTCTCCCCACCGCGCAAGACCAAATCCGCTCCCGTCAGGAGCAACGGCAACAACGCGCACGATTTCAAAGTCAAGGACCTCAGCCTCGCCGACTGGGGACGCAAAACCATCGAGGTTTGCCAGCACGAGATGCCCGGCCTCATGGCCATTCGCAAAAAGTATGGCGTGTCGAAGCCACTCAAAGGCGTGCGCATCACCGGTTCCTTGCACATGACCATCGAGACGGCGATCCTCATCGAGACGCTCGTCGAACTCGGCGCGTCCGTGCGCTGGGCGAGTTGTAACATCGTCTCGACGCAAGACCATGCCGCCGCCGCCGTTGCCAAGACCGGCATTCCGGTCTTCGCGCACAAAGGCGAATCACTCGAAGAATACTGGGACTTCACCCTCGCCGCGCTCACACATCCCGGCAACAAAGGCCCGCAACTCATCGTGGACGATGGCGGCGACGCCACGCTCCTCATCCACAAAGGCTATGAACTGGAAAACGGTGACAACTGGATCAACACGCCCAGCGACAATCACGAAGTCGCCGTCATCAAGGCGTTGTTGAAAAAGGTCGCGAATGAACGCTCCGGCTTCTGGCACGAAGTCGTGAAGGATTGGAAAGGTGTTTCCGAAGAAACCACCACCGGTGTGCATCGCCTCTACCAGATGCTGGAGCGGGGCAAACTTCTCGTGCCCGCCATCAACGTCAACGACTCCGTCACCAAGTCCAAGTTCGACAACCTCTACGGCTGCCGCGAATCGCTCGCCGACGGCATCAAACGCGCCACCGACGTGATGATCGCCGGCAAGGTCGCGGTCGTCGCGGGCTACGGCGACGTCGGCAAGGGCTGCGCGCATTCGCTCCGCGGATTTGGCGCACGCGTCATCGTCACCGAGATTGACCCCATCAACGCGCTGCAAGCCGCGATGGAAGGTTTTGAAGTCACCACGCTCGAAGACACGCTCGGCATCGGCGACATCTACGTGACGACCACCGGCAATTGCGACGTCATCACGCTCGATCACATCCTCAAGATGAAGGATCAGGCCATCGTTTGTAACATTGGCCACTTCGACAACGAGATCCAGGTGGAAAAGCTCAACACGCTGAAAGGCGTGAAGAAAATCAACGTCAAGCCGCAGTACGACAAATACGCACTGCCCAACGGCCGCACGATTTATCTGCTCGCCGAAGGCCGCCTCGTGAACCTCGGCTGCGCCACCGGCCATCCGAGCTTCGTGATGAGCAACAGCTTCACGAACCAGTGCCTCGCGCAACTCGACCTCTGGGCCAAACGCGACACCAACAAGATCGGCGTCTATCGTCTGCCCAAGAAGCTGGATGAAGAAGTCGCCCGCCTGCACTTGGATCGCATCGGCGTGAAGCTGACCAAGCTCACGAAGAAACAGGCCGATTACCTCGGCGTGCCGCCCGATGGCCCATACAAGCCGGAGCACTATCGGTATTGAAAATCAGGTTGTTTGAATCCGCCGCGTGTGTCATTGTCATCCCATGAACAGAGCAATCGTCACCAAGATGTACGGCGCAAAAGAGATTGAAGCGGAAGTCCGCCAAATGCGCCGGACAGCGAAGCGGATACTCGCGTCGAAAAGCGCGACGCGACGATTCCTTGCGGCCACCGGGATGTACACGCTGAAAGGCGAATTGAAGCCTCAATTCCGCTGATGCCTTCG
Organism: uncultured Verrucomicrobiota bacterium; assembly: GCA_964539075.1. Lineage (GTDB taxonomy): Bacteria > Verrucomicrobiota > Verrucomicrobiia > Limisphaerales > CAZIFU01 > CAZIFU01. The sequence continues at coordinate 16,508 of CAZIFU010000287.1, forward strand.
CAATCCCTCGCCATCGGCTACCATGGGTGCGACCGCAGGTTGGTCGAAAAAGTGGTGGCGGGAGCGGCGGAACTCAAGCCGAGTCAAAACGCCTGGGACTGGTTGGGCCACGGCATCTATTTCTGGGAGGATAGTCGGGCGCGAGCCTTGCGTTGGGCGGAAACCGAGGCCCAACGGCACGGCACCAAAATCAAAACTCCCGCCGTGCTTGGCGCGGTCATCCAACTCGGCCATTGCCTCAACCTCACCGAAACCGAGTCGCTCTCCCTCGTCAAAGGCGCGCATGAATTTTATACCAGCGCGTGCGCTTCGACGGGTTCCCCCGCAGCGACCAATCGCGGCCCGGAACTGCGCGCGCGATTTCTCGACTGCGCGGTGGTCGAAACCCTTCATCAACTTCGCACGAAAGAAAGAAAACAACCGTTCGACACCGTGCGCGGCTTTTTCTTGGAAGGGCGTGCTTTGTATCCCGGCGCGGGCTTTCGCGAGTTGGATCACATTCAAATCTGCGTACGCTCGCCCAAGCAGATCATCGGCTACTTTCTGCCGCGAAACGGTTGAACGCATTGGGCACCTCGACCGCATTGGCGTGAAGCTGACCAGGCTCACGAAGAAACAAGCCGACTACCTCGGCGTGCCGCCCGAAGGACCTTACAAGTCGGAGCACTACCGGTATTGATTACCGTGGCTGCGCTCGTGAGAGCGCGGCTGAAATTGGCCTTGTTCTCAAGAACACCACGAACATTCAATGGCGAGCGGAGATCCCTTTCGCCTTTCTGCTTTCAACCGTGAAATTTGCTGTACACGCCAAATTTGTCGCCGCCAAAGAATGCAAAAGCCGCAAAGATTTCTCCCTGTCCGTCTCGAACGGCGAGAGGGCCGGGGTGAGGTTTCGAAATCAACTTAACCCCTGCTGAATCCGCCGCATGAGCCGCGGCTCATTCTTCTTCGCAAGCTCATGTTCCCACACGCGCAACACAAGCCAGCCAGCGCCCTGCAACGTGCGCGTCACAAGCGCATCGCGCGCGATGTTGCCCGCCAGCTTCCGCCGCCAGAAAGCGCGATTGTTCTGCGGCTTCGTCGCGTGCTTCGGACAGCCGTGCCAGAAACAACCGTCCACAAAGAGTGCGAGCCGCACCTGCCTGAAAACGAAATCGGGGCGCACGGTGAATGGCGGGAAAAACTTCCAACGTCCAACGCTCAACTTTGAACGTTCAATGTTGGAAGTTGGACGTTGAACGTTTATTCGGATGACCACCTGTCGTCTCCATCCTGAAATCCGGTTCGCGCGCAACACCCGCGCCAGCACCAGTTCCGTGTCCTTGTTCCCGCGCCCGCGTATGCTCGACATCACCTCCGACCGCTTGGATTTGGAAAAGACATCAGTCATGAACAAAAATCTTTGACGCTAATTTCGCCAATTGTCGCCAATTCAGATTCGCGCTAATTCGCGCAATTCGCGTCTGAAAACGTCAGCCATTTGTTTTTAACCGCAGATTACGCGGATGAACGCGGATGCGAAAGGAGCGCGACCTTCAGGTCGCTTCAACTGTCGAACCTCGGCTTTGACATTAAATCTTTCGAGACCGACGGACACGACCGACTGATCGAAGTGAAGACGACTCGCTTTGGTTCATTGACCCCATTCTTTGCTTCCAAGAATGAAGTGCAAGTTTCCGAAGCGCACGAGGCTGAGTACCAACTTTACCGTCTGTTCAATTTTACCAGGCAACCGAGACTTTTTGCTTTGCCGGGTTCTCTTCGCAATACCTGTTCCCTTGATCCGATTCAGTTTTCTGCCCTGCCGCGCTGAATAGCTATTTCAACCAGTTGATTTTGATTTCCTTTTCCAGCGGTTTGAAGTCGGTGTCGGCGGTGACGAGTTCGGCTTTTTTGCTTTTGGCTAGCGCGGCGGCAAAAGCATCAGCCAGGCCGAGGTCGTGCGCGGTTTTCAATTGCGCGGCTGACTCGGCCAGGTCGCGGTCGAGCGGCGCAACGTCCAGTGGCATCGAGTGTTCAAACCGGCGCGCGGTTTCCCAGCCTTCCTTGCCGTGCTTGTTTTGCATCTTGTAAAGCACTTCCGCCCAGTTGACGGCGCTGATGAGCATGGGCTTGTCGGCGTCGGCGGCTTTGTGGAAAAGGTCGCGCACCTGTTCCATGCCCGGTTGCCCGAAGAACATGGCCAGCAGCGCCGAGGCGTCGAGAACGGTGGTCTTCACTTGCGGTTTTCCCGGTCGCGTTCGGCGCGGCGTTCCTCCAGATGCTCCTGCACGACGGATTTTTCGCCGGGCTTCTGTTTGAAGATGCCGCAGAAGGAATCAATGTATTCGCGCGTGACGGGCTGGAAGATGATGCGATCACCTTCCTCCACAAAATTGATGCGCGTGCCGGGCTTGATGCCGAACCGGCGGCGGATGGACGAAGGGACCACCAACTGGCCTTTGGATGTGACGTAGGCCGAATTCATAACATATTCTTTCATTCGGCCAAAGTCTGGCATAGCCAATAATGTAAGGCAAGAAGTATTTTGTAAGACATAAGCACAATGCCTGTTTTGCGTTTGAATCAGCGAGTATTAGCGTAAATCAGCGGTTAAACAGATTTCAACACCTCACCAATGCCCTCACCCCCAGCCCCCCTCCCATCCGATGGGCGAGGGTGGCGTCAGAGTCTGCCCGATCGAGGCGGAGAGGGAGATGGCTTTTGTGTTCCTTGTGTTCTTTCGCGGCGATTTCATCCGTGTCCATCGGTGCTCATCCCGTGGTTGAAATGCATAATCAAGGCTAAAGAGCTTGACGACGGCGGCGAACGAACCTATCACCGCAGCATGGCCCGTGGAACGTCGCCGCCACGGGCGACACGAAAATGAACGCTCCACACACCCGTCGTGAATTCCTGGCGGATGTCGGCCGCGGCATGTTGGTCGCCAGCGTCGGCCATGGCATGGCGACCGAACTCGGACTCGCGCCCGCTTTCGCCGCCGAGGCGGCCGACTCACTCGACTTCGGCCCGCTCGAACCGCTCGTGCGTCTCATGCAGGAGACGCCCGTCAACCGGCTCCTGCCCGCGCTGGCCGGCCAGCTCAAATCCGGCACCGACCTCCGCCGGTTGGTCGCCGCTGCTGCGCTCGCCAACGCCCGCACTTTCGGAGGTGAAGACTACGTCGGCTTCCACACGATGATGGCGCTCGCGCCGTCGCTGCACATGGCCCACGAACTTCCCGACGCGCTCCAGCCACTGCCCGTCTTCAAAGTCCTTTACCGAAACACCAATCGCATCCAGGAACGGGGCGGGCGCAACGAGGAGGTCCTGCACGCGGTCAAACCCGCGACGCTCTCCGAGGGTCTCCCCGGCGGTGAACTTCTCCGCGACGCCGTCCACCGCAACGATGTGAACGAGGCCGAGCAAACCTTCGCCACGCTCGCGCAACGCAGCGCCGATGACGCCCTCAATCACCTCCTCCACACCGTGCAGGACCAGACCGAAGTCCACCGTGTCGTCCTGCCTTATCGCGCCTGGGATTTGCTCGACCTCATCGGCAAGGAGCAAGCCCACACGCTGCTCCGCCAATCTGTCCGCTACTGCGTGAAGGCCGAGTCGTGGCAACACACCGCTGCCTTGGACGAGCCGCGTACGCTCCTGCCGAAATTGCTCGAACGGCACAATCTTCTCGCCCGCGCGCCCGGCACCCGCGCCGTGGAAGACGAGTGGGTCGAGGAACTCAGCCAGACCATTTTCAAATCCACGCCCGAACAAGCCGCCGAAACCGCCGCCGCCGCGCTCGCCGAGGGTGTTGCGCCCGCCGCCGTCGGTGAAGCCATTTCGCTCGCGGCCAACCAACTTGTCCTCCGCGACACGGGCCGGACGCCGCGCGACGAAGTGGCCGGCAAACCGCCCGGCAGCGTTCACGGCGACAGCATCGGCGTTCACGCCAGCGATTCCGCGTGCGCCTGGCGCAACCTCGCCCGCGTGAGCAACGCCCGAAACACCTTTGCCTGCCTTATTCTCGGCGCGTATCAAGTTGCCCTCGACCGCACCGCGCGCGGCGGTGATTTCTTGAACTGGCCGCCGCTGCCGGTGAAGGGGCATCTCGGCCAGATCAAATCCACCGAGGCCGGCGCGCTGCTGCGCGAAGCCGATGAAGCCATCCGCCAAAACCTCCAGGGCCACGCCGCCGCCGTCATCCACCGCTATGGTGAACTCGGCCACTCCCCACGTCCGGTGTTCGACCTGCTGTTGCGCTACGCCGTGAGCGAAGACGGCGCGCTTCACGCCGAGAAATACTACCGCACCGTGACCGAAGAATTCGCCGCGCTGCGCCCGGCGTTCCGCTGGCGTCAACTGGTGGCGCTCGCCCGCGTCACCGCCAGCGAATACGGCCGGCCCGCGCCGGGGATGGCGGAGGCAAGAGTGGTTTTGAAGGTTTAAGATCGGGTTGGAATGAGAATCGGCACATTGGGCACAGGAAATTCCCTCACCCCGGCCCTACCCATGAACCTCGCTGGCTGCGCAACGATGCGGCAAGGAGGCGGGTGATCGAAGTCGCGAAGCGCTTGGAGTGCGCCGGCCCCAGCCGGCGCTTTCCACATCATCAACAGCGCCGACTCGCGTCGGCGCACTCTCCCGCCTTGCGGGACTGACGCGCGGGCGAAGGCTCCATCCGGTTCAGGGGCACAATTCGTGAACTTCGATTCATGGAATTTCCCCCTGAGGGAGAGGGGGAATCTTGGCCAGCGTGTTCGCAATCCGAGCGCGCCCGGGTTGGTGTAGGACTGGATACCGTTCTCCCTCTCCCCCTGGGAAAGGATTGGGGTGAGGGCACCGCTTTATCGTTTGTCCCGATTATTACTGGGAAATGGTATGACTCGACCACGTTCCACCGCGTCCGACGGGCGTTTCGCCAACCAGGGAACCTTCAATACTCCCGATGCTTTTTGATGCCCGGCTGCGGGATGGGATACTTGCCGTCGGCGTCGGCGGGCAGCGGCGAGGGTGAATTCATCGTCAGCTTGTCCACGTCCGGCGCATACTCGTGCTCGTGGTTGAGCATCTCCTCGAACGTGATCTCCTGGCCGGTGTGCGCCGCCATGCGGCCCATGGAAGTCACGAGGCTGGCTTCGACGCCGCGTTTGACTTCGTTGTAAGGCTTGTCGTCGCGAATGGCATCGAGAAGATCGTGCCATTCGTTGCTGTAGGGATCCGCCTCGCCCGGTTTGACATCGGAAGTCCAGATCAGCTTGTCGCGCTGCGGAGACAGGCCTTTGTAGGTGCTCGAAGGCAATCCGCAGTCGTTATGCGCCGAGGCGATCGCCATGCCTTTGGTGCCATGCACGTAGCTGGAGTAAATCGGCAGGGCACCCACCATGCAGCGGCCGTCCATGAGGAACTTGGAGCCGTCGGCGAACGTGTATTCCACTGAATAGCTGTCGAAGTTCTGGTCAATGTCGTTGCCGCGATAATGCCGGCCGCCGATCGCCTGGGCCTTGACCGGCCAGGCGTTCTTCATCCAGCAGAGATGATCAATGTGGTGGATGTAGAAGTCGCTGAACCCCCCGCCGCTCGCCCAGAGGAAGCTGTGGAAACGTGAAATCTGCCACAACAATTCACTGGGTTGGCCGGGCCATTTTTCCGAGAATGCCGACCCGATCGGTCCCTGCATCCGGTAACCGCGCATGAGAACGATGTCGCCGATTTCGCCGTCCTGAATGCGGTGCTGCAGTTCCTGGAGCGCGCGGCTGTGACGTGACATCAAGCCCACGCCGACTTTCAAGTTCTTCGCCGAGGCCTCCTCCGCGAGCTTGAGCATGCGGCGCGAAGTCGGGCCGTCCGCCGTCAGCGGCTTTTCCATGAAGACGTTCAGGCCCTTTTGGATGGCGTAAGTAAAATGCACCCAGCGAAACGCCAGCGGCGTCGTGAAGATGACGATGTCGCCCTTCTTGAGGCAATCCACCGCCTTCTGGTAACCGTCGAAGCCGATAAACTGGCGGTCTTCGGGCACGTCCACCTGTTTTTCGAATTTTTCCGTCAACGCGTGGTGGCTGCCCTTGAGCTTGTGCTCGAAGACATCGGCCATGGCGACGAGTTTGGGCGGGCCGCTGCAGGCCAGCGCGTTGGCGGCGGCGCCGGTGCCGCGGCCGCCGCAACCCACCAGCGCCAACTGGATATTGTCGCTCCCGACGGCGTGGACGTGCGGGAGGGCCACGCCGGCCAGGGCTGACGCGGCGGCGAGGCGGGTGCTGTTCTTCAGAAATTCGCGGCGTGAGGTGAGCAGGTTTTGGTTTTCGTTCATAAAGCCATCTTCCTGACGTTCGCGAACCGATGTCAATTCAAGAAGTCAGCCCGGTTTGGAGTTCACGCTTTAGCGTGTCTGCGCCGTTTGGAGTTCACGCTTTAGCGTGTCTGCGCTGACAGCCTAAAGGCTGGACTCCAAACTCCGGACATTCACGAACTGCTCCGCACTTACATCCCATCCCGCAGAATCTCCCGCGCGGCGTTGTAGCCGCACGCGCCCATCACGCCGCCGCCCGGATGCGTGGCCGCTCCGCACAGGTAAAGACCGCGGACCGGCGTGCGATAGTTCGCGTAGCCGGGGACCGGCCGCAGGAAAAAGAGCCGGTGCAGGTGCATCGCGCCCTGAAAAATGTTGCCGCCGGTCAGGCCATAACGCCGTTCCATGTCGAGCGGCGAAAGCACCTGGCGGGCAATCACCGCGCGGCGGAAGTTCGGCGCGTACTCGTTGAGGATGTCGAAGCACCGGTCGGCGAATTTTTCCTTCACGTCATCCCAGCTCGCGCCGCGCAGGTCCGTCGGCGCATACTGGACGAACAGGGACATGAGATGTTTGCCCGGCGGCGCGACCGTCGGGTCCACCACGGACGGGATCGTGCCTTCCAGGATCGGGGATTCCGAAGGGCGGCCATATTTCGCGTCGTCGTAAGCGCGCTCGAGGTAGTCGAACGTGGGCGAGATATGGATCGTGCCGCGATGCTGCGGGCCGGCTTCCCTGCCCGGCAACGCCTTGAAGTCCGGCAGTTCGCCGAGCGCCACGTTGATTTTGAGCGAGGGGCTGGTGTAATCAATTCCGCGCACGGACTCGACGAAGTCGCCCGGCAGTTCGGCCGGGTCCATCAGCTTGAGGAATGTGACATGGGCGTCGGCATTCGACACAACGGCGCCAGCGCGCAGCTCGGTTCCGTCTTCGAGCACGACGCCGGCCGCACGGCCGCGCTCGACGAGAATTGTTTTCACCGGCGCGTTGCAGCGAATCTCCGCGCCGCGCTCGCGCGCCGCCGCGGCCAGCGCGTTGCTGATGCCGCCCATGCCGCCGCGCACGTACCCCCAGACGCCGCGCGCGCCGTTGCACTCACCCATGACGTGGTGAAAAAGCACGTAGGCCGTGCCTGGCATGGACGGCGAGGCCATCGCGCCGATGATCGCGTCGGTGGCCAGCGTGACTTTGAGTTGTTCGGACTCGAACCAGCGGTCGAGAATGGGCCGCGCGGCGCCGGTGAGGATTTCGATCGCCTGCGCGCCGTCGCGGCCGAGTTTGCGGAAGCGCCAGGCCAGCCGGGCGAGTTGCGCCAGGTCGCGCCACCGTCCCGACCACGGGTCGGGCGGCGTCTGCAGGAGCGTCGGCTCGATGAAATCGGCCACGCGTTCGAGCATTTTTTCGTAACGGGGCAGCGCCGCGGCGTCCTTCGCGGAAAATTTGCTGATCTCGCGCCGGTTCAAGTCCGCGTCCGGTCCGAGCAACAGGTGACGGCCATCGGGGAACGGCGTGAACGAGGAAGGATTGCGCGGCAGCAGCTCGTAGCCGTGGCGCGGGAGATCGAGGTCGCGGATGATTTCGGGCCGCAACAGGCTGTTCACGTAGGCGGCGGTGGAGACTTTGAAGCCGGGCCAGATTTCCTCCGTCACGCAGGCGCCGCCGACCAGTTCGCGCCGTTCCAGCACGAGCACGCGCCGGCCCGCGCGGGCCAGGTAGGCCGCCGTCACCAGTCCGTTGTGCCCCGCGCCGATGATGAGAATGTCGTAGTGAGCCATGACCACGGCCATCCAACCAGAACTGCGCGTAAAAACGAAGGAGGATTCGTACAAGCCGGCAGGGAACGGCGGGGAACGGTTGACTTTCGCGGTTTCTCCCGTAGCGTCGCTCGCAAGTTGCGCCGCCGCGCCCGACATGAGAACATTTTGCTGCTGCGTCCTGTCAAGTTTGCTTACCATGAGTTGCGTTACCTTGCTCGAAACCCAACCACCCCGTCCGCCCGTCGCGAAGAAAATCCCCAAAGTGGACGTGCTGCACGGCGAGCGGCGCGTGGACGATTACTTCTGGCTGCGCGAGAAGACCAATCCGGCGGTGCTGGCCTACCTCAAGGCGGAAAACGCCTACACCGCCCGCATCATGAAGCCGACGCAAAAGTTTCAGCAGGCGCTCTACAAAGAAATGCTTGGCCACATCAAGGAGACCGACCTCTCGGTGCCGTTCCGCTACGGCGGCTTCTGGTATTATTCGCGGACGGAGAAGGGCAAACAGTATCCGATCCTCTGCCGCAAGCGGGGCAGCCTCGACGCAACTGAAGAGGTCACGCTGGACTTGAACCAGCTCGCGCGCGGCCGGAAATTCCTCGCGCTCGGCGTTTATGAGGTCAGCGACGATGGCAACCTGCTGGCCTACTCGATTGATACGACCGGCTTTCGCGAGTACACGCTTTATGTCAAGGACCTCCGCACGGGAAAGCCCGGTCCGGAGAAGATTCCGAAGACCGGCTCAGTCGCGTGGGCGGCGGACAACCTCACGTTCTTCTACACGGTCGAAGATGAAGCCAAGCGCCAGTACCGGCTCTTTCGACATCGCCTTGGCGCGGCAAAGGACGAGTTGATCTTCGAGGAGAAGGACGAGTTGTTCGACATTGCGGTGGATCGTTCGCGCAGCAAGGTGTTTCTCTTTCTCGCCTCCACCAGCAAGACGACCACCGAGTTTCGCTACCTGGCCGCGGCCGGGCCGGACGCGGCCTGGCAGATCGTCGCGCCGCGCGAGCACGACCACGAATACGACGTGGACCATCACGGCGACAAGTTTTACATCCGGTCAAACAAAGGCGGGCGAAACTTCCAGCTCGTCACCGCGCCCATCGCTGACCCGCGTCCGGCGAACTGGACCGTGCTCGTGCCGCATCGCACGAACGTCATGATCGAGGGTGTGGAGCTGTTTGCCTCGCACTGCGTCCTGCTCGAACGCGAGAACGCCCTGCCGCGCGTGACAATTACCGACCTGAACGGCGGCGCTTCGCAGCGCATCGAGTTCCCCGAGCCGGCTTACGAAGTCGAGCCGGAGAACAATCCTGAATGGGAGACGACCGCGTTTCGTTACGCCTACCAATCCTTCGTCACGCCGCAGTCGGTCTATGACTACGACCGGGCAACGCACACCGCGAAACTGCTCAAACGAACCGAGGTGCCACACTACGACGCGGCGCAGTACGAGAGCGAGCGCATCTTCGCTACGGCGAGCGACGGCACGCGCATCCCGATCTCGCTGGTTTATAGAAAGGGTTTCAAGCACGACGGCTCCGCGCCGCTGTCGCTCGATGGCTACGGCTCCTATGGCATCGTGAATGACGTGCGGTTTTCCGCGAGCCGGCTGGCGTTGCTCGACCGTGGCGTTGTGTTCGCGCAGGCGCACATCCGCGGTGGCGGCGAGCTGGGCAAGCTCTGGCACGACCAGGGCCGGATGATGAACAAGAAGAACACGTTCACCGACTTCATCGCGGCGGCGGAATTTTTGCTCGCGGAGAAATACACGGCCAGGGACCGGTTGATCATCACGGGTGGCAGCGCGGGCGGGCTGCTCATGGGCGCGGTGATGAACCTGCGGCCGGACTTGTTCAAGGCGGTCGTGACGCGCGTGCCGTTTGTGGATGTGATCAACACGATGCTCGACGAGACGCTGCCGTTGACCGTCACCGAGTTCGAGGAGTGGGGCAATCCGAAGAAGAAAGACGAGTACGACTATCTCAAAACTTACAGCCCGTACGACAATCTCCGGCCCGCCGCGTATCCGGCGATGCTCGTGAAGACTTCGATCAACGACAGCCAGGTGATGTATTGGGAGCCGGCCAAATTCGTGGCCCGGCTGCGGGCGCTCAAGACCGACGCCAACCCGCTGCTGTTGCAGATCAATCTGCACGCCGGCCACGGCGGCAGTTCGGGCCGCTATGATTACCTGAAGGAGATCGCGTTCAACTACGCGTTCATCCTGGATCAGGCCGGCATCCACCAGTGACCGTGCAAGGCGCTGACACGATCCAATGCCCGTTCTGCGGCCAGCGCTGCGAGCTGGTCATTGACACCAGTATCGCCTCGCAACGATTCACGACGGACTGCGAAGTGTGCTGCCGGCCGTTCGAGGTAATCGCCGAGTGTGAAGAAGGCGAGGTGGTGAGCCTGGAAGCGCGTGCGGGTTAATTGACTGGAAAAAGAACGCCGCGCGGCGGAGCCGCAACCAAAAACATTGAACACTGGACATCCAACATCCAACATCGAACGCCGGACTTCGAAGTTCCCGTGCGCCAGTCAGTTCGATGTTCGATGGGAAAATCGTCGCGGTGCGCGACGATTTAGACGGATGCGACTGCAGAGATGAAAGGCCGTGAATTCATTTCTTTGTGTTCTTTGCGTTCTTTTGCGGCTATTTTCCAAACCTGATGACACCCAACTTGATTCTCTGGATTTACGTGGCGTTGCTCGTGGTCGGCGGGTTGATGGGCCTTCTGAAAGCCGGCAGCAAGGTTTCGTTGATCATGTCGGTCGCGTTTGCCGTGCCGATTGCACTCGAAGCGGCGGGCGTGCTGCACGTCGCGCACCTCGCCGACATTCTGATCGGCGCGCTGCTGGTCGTCTTCGGCATCCGCTTCGCGAAGGGCAAAAAGTTCATGCCCGCCGGCTTGATGGTGATCGTCTCGGCCGCCGCCCTGGTGCTGCGGCTCGTCGTGTTGAAGTGAGTTCCTTTCCGCTTCTTCGTTGTGGCTGAGCGCTCGCTTCCCATCTGGCAGCTTCATGCCGGCATCCTCGGCCATCTGAAAACCGGCAATCGCCTCGTGCTCGTCGCACCGACCGGTTCCGGCAAGACCACGCAAGTGCCGCAGATGCTTCTCGACGCCGGCTTCGCTGGCGGAAATCCGAAATCCGAAATCCGAAATCCGAAACGGATTGTGGTGCTTCAGCCGCGACGGGTCGCCGCCCGCACCGTGGCCGCGCGCGTCGCGTGGGAGCGCGGTTGCAAACTGGGCAAGGAGGTCGGCTACCAGATTCGTTTTGACGATCAGACCAGTCTCGGCACGCGCATTTGCTATGTGACGGAGGGGATTCTGCTCCGCTGGCTCCAGGACGACCGCGCGTTGCCGGACGTGGGCGTGATTTTGTTTGATGAGTTTCATGAACGCAATTTGTTCAGTGACGTCGCGCTTGCGCTGGTGAAGCAGCTTCAGCAAACACAGCGGCCGGACCTGAAAATGGTCGTCATGTCCGCCACACTCGATGCCGAGCCGGTAGCGGATTATTTGGCGTTCGGGCATCCACCTTCCGGCGGCCCAACGGTAAAACCGCCTGAAGGCGGAACTCCAAACACGGCCTGCCCGATTCTTATCTCCGAAGGCATCAGCTTCCCGGTGGAGATCCGTTACCTCGATCACCAGGACGAGCGGCCCATCACCGAGCAGGCGGCCGATGGTGTCGAGGCCATCATCAACGCGGGCGAACCGGGGGACATCCTCGTCTTCATGCCGGGGATGGGCGAGATCAACGCCACGATCAACGCCCTGCGCGCCGCACGACTGATTGAACGCGTGGCGTTCATCCCGTTGCACGGCGATCTCCCGCCGGAGGAACAGGACCTGGCCTTCGCACAGAATCCGTTGCGCAAGGTGGTGGTCGCCACCAACGTGGCTGAAACGTCCGTCACCATTGACGGCATCCGGCACGTGGTGGACAGCGGTCTGGCGCGCGTGGCCCGCTACGACATCGAGCGCGGCATCGGCACGTTGTTCCTCGAGGACATCAGCCGCGCCTCGGCGGACCAGCGCAAGGGCCGGGCGGGCCGCACGGCGCCGGGCATGTGCCATCGGCTCTGGACCGCGAGCGGCCAGTTGAACCGCCCGGAGCGCAACACTCCGGAAATCCAACGCAGCGATCTGGCGGAGGTGGTGTTGCTGCTGCATTCGCTCGGCATCAAGCGCGCCGCCGGGTTCGACTGGCTCGACAAGCCGGACCCACTGGCCGTCGAGCGGGCGGAGAAGCTGTTGCGGACGCTTGGAGCCTTACGAGCTTCGATGCACACACCCCTCACGCGCTCTTCTGACAGCCCCCTCACCCCATCCCTCTCCCCCTCGGAGGGGGAGACGGTGCCCGCAGAGCGGGTGAGCGGTGAAACCACCGACCTCACCCCCATCGGCCGCCAAATGCTCCGTTTGCCGATGCATCCGCGTTACTCGCGAATGCTGGTCGAGGCGTCGCGACGCGGCTGCGCGCCGGCGGCCGCCTTGTGCGCGGCGCTGGTGAGCGGCCGCGATTTGCTCCAGCGCGTGCGCCGGGAGGACCAGCACATCGCCGAAGCGCGCGAATTGTTCGAGGCCAGCCAGGACTCTGATTTTTTCACACTGATGCGGGCGTATCAGTTTGCGAAAAATTCCAACTTCAGCGTCGAGCGCTGCCGTCGCCACGGCATCAACGCGCAGGTGGCGCGGCAGGTGGAGCAGACGTTCGGGCAAATTCTCCAGATCGCGCAGCAACAGAAGCTGGTTCGGGGCCGGGAATCGGGGGACGAGGGCGAAGAACCTCCAACGTCCAACGTCCAACGTCCAAAGCCGGATGATGACGTCTTGCTGCGGTGCATCGTCGCGGGATTCGTTGACCAGCTTTGCCTGCGGCGCGATCAAGGGACGCTCGAATGCGATCTGACCGAAGGCCGGCACGGCACATTGATGCGCGAGAGCGTGGTGCAGAGCGCGCCCCTGTTTGTGGCGGCGACGGTTCGCGAAGTGACCGGGCGCGGCCCCGAGAACCTTACGTTGCTCGGTCTGGCGACGGCGGTGAAGCGCGCGTGGCTGGAAGAGATGTTTCCGGACCAGTTGAGCGCTCGCGTCGAGCACCTGTTCGACCGCACGCACAAACGTGTCGCCGGCGTGAAACTTGTGCGGTTCCACGACCTGGTCATTCATCACGAGCACCAGAGCGAAGTCGTGCCGGCGGCGGCGGGGCGCTCCCTGGCGGACGCCTATCACAAGGGCTATTTCGAACTGCCGCTGTTCAACCACGAAATAAAGCAATTCATCGCCCGCGTGAACCTGGTCTGCGCGGCAAGGCCGGTACTGGAATTTCCGCGGTTTGACGAAACGGCGATCGCAGCGTGCCTGGCGCGGGCGTTCGCCGGGTTGACGCTGGTGAAGGAAGCGCAGGCCACGCATCTGAAGGAATCCTTCGCCGCGCACCTGGCCCCGGAGCAAGTCGGCTGGCTGGACGAACTCGCGCCGGCGGCGGTTCCCTGGCCCGGCGGCCGCAAGGTGAAGCTGCTCTACTCCGAGGACGCGGAGGCGGCGAAGAGCGAGGCGATTTCCCCGGAGGCGCAGGTGAAGTTGCTCGAGTGTTTCGAGCTCTCGGAGCATCCGCGCGTGTGCGAGGGCGCGATGCCGGTGAAACTCTGGCTGTGCGCGCCGGATGGAAAACGCCTGGAGTCCACGCTCGACTGGCCGGCCTGGAAGGCGGCGCAGTATCCGAAGCTCAAGCCGGCGTTGCTGAGGAAATATCCCGGCTTTACGTGGCGATAGGAGTGCAGGCACCCGTGCCTTCGCCCGGAAAGCTTCGAGTTCTTGTTCTTGCGGTTTCCCAAACTTTGTCGCATATGCGACGAAGTTTTGAAGCGCGTGGAGGCTTCGCATATTCGAAACTCAAGCGGACGTTGCTGATAAACATCCCGACTTTACGTGGCAGTAGGAACGCTGGCAGCTGTTCTCACGCTTGAACGTTTCAAGTTTTTGTTCGAGGGGTTATCCCAAACTTTGTCGCATATGCGACAAAGTTTGGGAGCGCGTGAGGGCGTGAAACCCTTGTATTCGCGGGACGGCGGCCTGCGCTCCAATGCGGCGGTTACTTTTTGGGCGCTTTCTTCGGCTCCGCTTTTTTCGCGTCGGCTTTACCGGGTTTCTCGTAGGAGACGTTGATGTCCATCCTGCCTTTCCAGGTGTCGGGCACCGGTTGGCCGAGCGTCCAGTAGACGGCATTGAGCACGAGTCGCTGGAAGGGTTCCACGCTGAAGTCTTCGGGGTGGCCCAGCGTGGTGAAGAAAATGCGGCCGCCGAATTTGTTTTTCCAGGTCCAGGCCACCGGGTTGTCGGGGGCGGGCTTGTTGGGATCAACGGCTTTGCCCGACAACAGCCGCGTGGCATCGGCGGGCGGCCATTTGGGCAGGACCTGGTAAAGCCAGGAGCGGACGTGAAACGACCCGGTGGCGCCTTTCAGGATTGGCTCCTTCGCCGCCGCCGGAATGATCGAGACATCCGTGCTGCATTGATGGCCGTAATGCGTGTGGCCGTCGGCGCCCCAGCCGGGCGGCGCGCCGAAGGCTTCCGCGGCCCAGCCGTTCCATTTTTCCAACGGATCACCTTCGGGATATTTGAAGGAGTGCGAGCTGGTGCGAAAGCCGATCATCGGTCTGCCGGATTTTGCATAAGCCTCGACGTGCTGGATCTGCTGGGCGGGCAACGCGCGCCAGCGTAAAAAGAAAATGGCGAGGTCGGCGGTATCGAGCGCTTCAAGGCCGGGAATGTCATTGCCGGCTTCATCGGGAACGGATTTGAGGACGGTCGTCTTGAAACCGTACTGGGTTGACAGCGCCTGGGCGAGCAAGGGCATCGTCCGTTCCGAACCGTATTCGTGGTCGCCGACGATGAAGACAATGTGTGGGGGTGGGGCGGCTTTCGCCGATGTTGCCGTCAAGCCGGCCAGCAGCAGGAGCGCGAGCAGGCCAGCGGTGACAAGGTGGGGCAAAGTTTTCATCGGATTCTCAGTTGGTGTGAGCGGACAACATCCATTTCCTCCCGCTATCGTAAAGGGGGAAAATTCCAACCGCGTGCGATGGCATGGCGAGGCCGGATCCGGTCAGACCTCGAAATCGAACACGATGGCGGACTCGATTTGCGCCAGAAACAATGCCTTCACGCGTTCATGTTCGGGATGCGGCAGGTACTCGTCGCGCGCCGCCACATCCCTGAACGTCATCACCAGGCCGTGGGTGTACCCCCCGCTGAGGCCCTCGGTGCTGATGTTGGCGCCGGCGACGTAATCCTCGATGCCCGGGAAGGATTCGGTCAATTCGAGGAGTTCATTGAACAGTTGGTCAATCTGTTCAGTGCTGGTGCCTTCTTTGAACTTGACCAGAACAACGTGCTTGATTTTTGTCATAAAAACGATTTTCGCCTGAGTTCGTCGCTAAATTTCGGAGTTTCCCAACCCGCGCCGCCGCCATGATGCCGAGGGCGACTTCGACTGCGGGCTTCTTCCAGCCAGCCAGCGTGATGACGTTCATGGCCTCATAATGGCCGTTCGCGGGGCAATGTCAAACTTCGCGGGAAAAATTATTCAGCCATTCGCAGCGGCCTGCGCCAGCGCTTTCAGCCTTTTTCCGGGAGGTTAAAAGGAGAGAATTTTGAACAGGTTGCTCTCCTCGTCGGTCCACAGGCGGATGCGGTGAAAATCGCCTGCCGGCTCATCGGTGGCGTCACGGATCTGTTTGGTCTGCAGAAATTCATCATTGCGCGTCACCAGCATCCACTCGGAATTATAGGCGCCCGATGTTTCCTCGTCCTCCTCGCGTTCGTCCACGTCGTCGTCGTCAATGATCGCGCACGGGAAGCGAAAATGGTCCGCCAGCCCGAGCACCACCGGTTGCAGGTTCAGGTAGCGGTTGGAAATGTGCACGCAGATCACGCCGTCGGGCTTCATGTGGCGCTGGTAGGTTTCAAAGCACTCTTTGGTCAGCAAATGCACCGGAATGGCGTCGCTGCTGAAGGCGTCGAGCACCAGGATGTCGAACTGTTGCGGCGCCTCGCGTTCGAGGGAGAGCCGCGCGTCGCCCAGGATGATTTCGACCCTGGCCTCGCAATTCGACAGGTAGGTGAAACGGGTTTGGGCAATCTGCTTCACTTCCGGGTTGATTTCGTAAATGCGGATATAATCACCGGGCTTGCCATGGGCCGTCACCGTGGCGGTGCCCAGGCCGACCACCCCGATGCGCCGGTTGATTTGCCGGGGAAAATGACGCATCGTAAGGCCCACGCCACTGCTCTTGGTATAATACGTGGTTGCCAGCCGCTGCTTGTCTGGTGCCACGAACTGCAGGCCATGCGTGGTGCCGCCATGCTGCAACACGATTCGGTGGTTACTGGGCGTGTCTTTGCCGGATTCGTACGCGGTGAGGACCCCATAAAAATTGCGCGAGCGCGTGAGGATTTGCTTCCATTCCTCGGGCTCATCGCCATAAAGCGCGATGGCCAACCCCACCAGCACGACGATCAACACGTCCCGCGCCCAGCGGGGTCGGCCGCCGTGGAGCGGACTGGCCGGGTCGTGAAACAGCGCCAGCACCGCCAGGAGGCAGCAGGCCCAGAAGCCCCAATGCAATTCCGCATACGAACGGAACACCAACGGCGCCACCAGTGCCACCAGCAGCCCGCCAAACGCGCCCCCGGCGGCGATCATCAGATAGAAGGCTGTCAAGTGTTTGGGGCTGGGCCGGAGGCGATAGAGTTCCCCGTGGCACACCATGCAGCCGATGAACATCGCGGTCAGATACACGGTGATCTCGGTTAACATGCGGGGAGCCTGAACCGCGTGATCCAGGAGCCAGACCACCGGCCGAAGCCAGATACTGGCCGAGTCCGGTACGGGCTTGCCCAGCATGATCCAAACCACCGCGCCGAGGGCCAGCACCAACCCGGAAAGCCACACCGGCCGCCAATACCAGCGGGGGCTGTCGAAACTGACGATAAATGACACCAGATAAAAGCTCAACGGCAGCACCCACAAAAATGGGATCACCGCAATGTCCTGGCAGATTTTGTTCGTCACTGCCAGCAGCAACACCGAGGCGCACGCGGGTAGAAAAAACCACAGCAACCGTCTGACCGCGCTGATTTCCTCCGGCTCCGATGTCCCGTGGCCAGGCGGTGGTTCGACCGGCTTCGCCGATTTTTTCCAGAGGCTCACCGCGCAGTAACCGCAGACCAGGACGAAGACACCCAGCCCCGCCGACCAGAGATTCGCTTGGTCCCGGCGCGTGAGGTTCGGCTCGACCACGAAGGGGTAACCCACCAGCGCCAGCAGTGAACCGACGTTGGAGAGCGCGTAGAGGCGGTAAGGTGATGCCCCCGGCCGCGTCTGGCTGAACCACGCTTGCAGCAGCGGCCCAGTGGCCGAAAGCACAAAATAAGGAAGGCCCAGCGTAATGAACAACAAAACAAGAATCCGCCACATGGGATTGCCCGGATCAGCCGGCTTCCACCCGTTGTCCGGCGGGATCAGCCACAACGCCAATGCCAGCGCCGCCAGGAGCAGCGCCAGATGCACGACCGCCTGTGCGCGCGGCCGCAGCCATCGGATGCTGAAATGCGCGTAAGCATAACCGCCCAACAGCAGCGTCTGGAAAAACAACATGCAGGTCGTCCAGACTGCCGGCGTGCCGCCGAACCACGGCAGGATGAATTTGCCGATCAGCGGTTGGACCAGGAACAACAGGAACGCACCGGTGAAGATGGCCAGACTGTAAGCGAGCATGGCGCGAGGGAAAAAAGTGGCGGCGCGCGACGGGACTCAGTTGGCGTATTTGGCCAGCAGGCGTTGCAGGCTGGCTTCGGTCAATCCCGCCGGATGTCCTTCCCAGCGCACGATGCCCCGTGGATCGATCAGGAGGCCGTGGGGGATCCCGCGCACCTGCGCGGCGGCAGCCGTCCGGCCGCGGGTGTCGATCGCGCTGTAGTATTCCATCTTCGGCGTGGTCAACTTGCGCACCGTTGCTTCCGGCTCATCAGACAACCCCAACACGATCAGGCGGTCGCCATATTTGTCATGCAGTGCGTTCAAGTGGGGAATCGAGGCCCGGCACGGCCCGCACCAGGTCGCCCAGAAATCCACGAAGAGAAACTTTCCCTCGCGTGACGGCGCTTCCTTGATCCACTTTTCCACGGCGATGGCGGGCGCAGGCTGGTTGAGAAAAGACTTCGCTGATATTTTATTGGCCGCGTCGGCAACTTCCGGTTCCGCGCCGCCGCGCGGGTGGGGGGCCGGGGTGTTGGGCGTCAGATACATCGGGTGACCGCCTTTGGCCCTGGCTTCCGCCTGGAGCTTTTCCGCCTCCGCCGCCTTGACTGCGTCAAAGCCGAACTTCTTCTGCAATTCCGGGTCCAGCTCTTTGAGCTTCGCGTTGGCGACCCCGCCGGCGTGCATGAAATACAAATCCGTGGCCGACTGGGCGGTGACGATGGCGTTGGTGTACGTGCGCGGTCCCACCTTGAGCGTCGCAAGTTTTTCCTCGGCGGCCCACAGGGTGGAGGTGAGCACGGCCAGGCCTGCCCACCGAATAATTCGGGACGTCATCCCTTGCGTATGCCTGAGGACCGGACGTTTGACAAGACTAACCGCGTGGGCGCTCGTTCAGCGCGTTTTGCCGATCGGGTCCGCCTTCCCGTCGTTTCTGAAATTGTCCCGCCAATGGCTCAGGAAGAATTTCTTCTCCATCGGCAAAAAAGTGTCCGCCGTGCCCACGATCGGGCGCAACGCCGTGGACATTTGCAAAGCGACGAGCAGAAAGAGGACCGTCCACACGCGCCGCCCGCCCCCCGCCTGGCCGCTCAAATGGCGGAAGCCGGCGTCCAGAAAGCGCAGGCCGAAATACGTGGCGAGCAGCCAGAACGACAGGTGCAGTGCCCCCATGGCCGTCAGCGATTCTGTGGTCTGCGAAAACACCCAGGCCACCGGCGCGAACCCGATCAACAACACCGTCATCAGCGCCAGCAAACCCGCCAGCAAACCGAGCACCTCCACCAGCCGTCCTTGCGAACCGCCGAGGCACGAAAAAATGTAGAGGCTCGGCAAACAGATCAGCGCCGAAAGAAGCAGCCCGCCGGCGATCTTGACCGGCGCCGCCCAGAGTTGCGTTCCGCCCGAAAACGTGCCGACGACAAGCCCGTACGTCAGGGCGCAAAAGATCGCGCTGACGAGCAGCGCGCTGACGAGCGGGCCGGGCCGCGGCTGGCGCAACTGAAACATCACGCGGCGCGGCTGGCGCAGGAGGGCTTCGATGGCGCTGACGAGATTCAGGATGGGCCGGTCCTCGCCTGGATTTCCGCCCAAGGGGCGATTGGCAGCATCGAGCGGCGCTTGGACCGGCGGGATTTGCGGCGGCACGAGGGGCGGGGTGGAGGGCAAGTCGTTCATGGTGTCGTTTTGGTTGAAGTGTTTGTTCACGGTGAAAACAGATGGCGCGCAGCGCGGAAGAGCGCTTCGTAGAAACTGCCGCGCAACCAGTCGTCGCGGAGGAATTGCACGGGCAATCCCGGCGAGCCGACGAACGGCCGGAGAATCCACGCGAGCTGGCTGCCGAGGAACAGGTTTACCGCCAGCCAGGCGAAAAGGACTTTGCGGGCGATGACCCGGCTGCCGCTGAATTCGCGCAACAGTTGAACCAGGCGCACATTCGCCGTCATGCCCGCGAACGCGATCATCGCCGTCTGCGACACCAGAATGAAGCTGTAGGCTGACAAGTTGACGCGCGAGCCTGGCTCAAGTGGCGGCGTGTTCCAGACCAGGAAATAAAGCACGGGGCTGAACGCGCCGAGAATGACCGCGGCGATGGTGAAGCTGAGCAGCACGGCGAGCAGCGACTGGCGCACAGTGAGGTTGAGGCCCAGCAACGGGGCGAGCATCGCGTTGAGCAGGCCATTGCCCAGGGTGGTGAGCAGGAGGATGAGCGGCAGCTTGATGGCCGTGTAGAGCGCTTGCAGCGGGTCGCGCCAGGAACCAATCGCCGCGCCAAACGCGGCCGTGCCGGCGACGATCACGACGAGGCACAGGTGGAGCCGCGCGGAGGTCCATTGCTCCAGCCAGCCGCGGATGGGTCGCGCTTCGCCGCGCAGCAGCACGGGAACGTCGCGAAGCTGGATGGCCAGGACATTCATGGCGTTGGCTCAATGAATCTGCACGCCGCTAGCGCGCCACCGGTGTCGGAGCGAATCCTTCGCAACACCATCGCCACCGGCGCGGACATCAGCAGTAGCGCGACGAGGAACAGCGGCCAATTGAAGCGTTCGGGAAGCAGGTTCCGTAGCGCGTCGTCGCCTTGTCCAGCCACACGCAGGGCGTCGGCCATGAACACGTAGAGCACCAGAGCGGCACCGGCCGCGGCCAGCGCCCACCAAGTCCACTCGGCGCGCGGGGCCGGTGGCGTGCGCTCAAATTGAGTCACAGCCGTGCCCCAAAGAACCATCAACGTGGCGATACAAACCGGCGCCAGCACCGGGCTCCACCACGGCAGCGGCACCAAAAACAGAATGTCCCAATCGAACAATGACCGCGGCCAGCCGGTGATCGCTTTCAGGAAAACGTAGTAGAAAATGTCCCACACGCCGAATGCGATCAGGCCGTAGCCCAGCCGCGTGCGCCACGTCCGGCCCGCGAGCCAGCCGACGGTCAGCAACATGATCAACGTGGCCAGCTCGCGGACCATTTCAGCCGGCGCGAGACCCCCGAATTTCGGCAAGGGATACGGCTGATACGGTTCGATACGGTCAATCAACGTCCGCAGGTAGAACACAACCGCCGCTTCGACCCAGGCCATCGCGACGGCATAGACGACGACGATCAGCCAGCGGCGGCAGCAGCGGTGGTTCATGCGAGAGAGATCAGTGGGTCGTGGATTTCTACCAGTTCGCGCAGGCGCGTTTCGACGGCGTCGATGAGCGGGTCGGGCGTGGACGTGCCGGCGGTGATCCCGACGATTTCAGCCCCGGCGAACCATTCCTCGCGCAGATCCCCGGCAGTCTGCACGTGGTGGACCCGCCGGCAATGACGGCTGCAGGTGCTGACCAGTTCGCGCGTGTTGTTGCTGTGCGCGCCGCCAATGACCACCACCACGTCGCACCGTCGAGCCAGTTCGATGGCTGCCGTCTGGCGTTGCTTGGTCGGCTGGCAGACCGTGTCCGTGAACCGCACCTCGGAACGCGGAAAACGTTGAAGGATCAACGCCACCAGCCGCCGCACCCGGTCAATCGGCTGGGTCGTCTGCGCGACAATTCCAAACCGGGCGTGTTCCCTCAGCTTTGCCACGTCTGCCTCGGTCAAAACCACGTCGAACGCGTCCAAATCCTCCGTCATGCCGCGCACCTCCACGTGGTCGCGCTTGCCGACGATGACCGGATGACAGCCTTGCTCGACCAGCCTGGCCAGGGCGCGGTGCGCGAAGGCCACCAGCGGGCACGTGGCCTCCAGCACGTTCAAGCCGCGCTCGCGCACCCGGCTCTTGGTCCGTTCCGACGCGCCGTGGGCGGTCACCATCACCGTCGGTGTGGTCACGCCGGCCACCTGCTGCTCGAGGCGAATGCCTCTGGCGCGAAGGCCGGCGAGGACCGTTTCGTTATGAACCAGGTCGCCGAGTATGGTCAACGGGCCGGCGGCTGCCTGCTCCTCGGCCAGCGCGATGGCGTCGCGGACGCCGAAGCACATGCCGAGGTGTTCGGCGCGGAGGATTTTCAGTCTGGCGGGCGGCGGCGCAAACGGAGCCGGGCCGGCGGGCGGATTCCAATGCGGGGTGGCGGAAGTTTGTGTCATGGCCGATTAGCTTTGTATTGCAAAGTATAAGACTTGAAGGGTTCGTTGGCGTTCAAAATATTTTTCGATTCAGCGGGCCCGGCGGGACTGGCGGACGATTTGTTCGAGCAGGTTGATGTAGGCGGCGAACGCCTTCTTGCCGGCGGCCGTCAGCGCGCAGGTGGTCAGCGGGCGGTTGTTCTGGAAGGATTTGGCCACGGCGACGTAACCGGCCTCCCGCAGGGTGCGGATGTGGGTGGTCAGATTGCCGTCGGTCATTTCAAGCGTGTCGCGCAGCTCGGTGAACGACAGTTCGGGTGTGGCGGCCAGCGACGACATGATGGCCATGCGCCCCTTTTCGTGAATCACCCGGTCGAGCTGAAGGAAAGGTTCCGGGTTCACGCTTCATTCTTCCGCTGCTCGGTGAAGTGGAGGTAAACACCGTAGGCCAGATGCAGTCCGCCGAACAAAACGCCCATCACCGGGTGTGGCGACTTCGCCGGCCAGGCATTTTCCGAAATGGCCAGGCCCAGTGCCAGCGCGCAGCCACAAAGGATGAAACCCCAGCCGAAGAGTCTGATGCCGCGCGGCGTGAAGAACCCGGCCGCGTTGAGCGCGCAGCCGTAAAACAGCGCCCAGATGGGAATCAGCCAGCCCACAATCACGGACTCGTGCTGCCACTTCTGCGCGAGAATCAAAGTCAACACCGCCACGCCGAAAAACGGCGGGAGCAAGGCCTGGGTGATCCGGCGCGCGGGCGGCGACCAGAACGGCTCGGCGTCTTTCAAGGACTGCCGGCGCGCCAGCAGGTAGGAAGCGGCCAGGGCGGCCACGGCGGTCAGCAGCCACAAACCGACAAAGCCGCGGGTGGAGTGGAATCCTCCCAGTTCGCCGACGAACGCGGCCGCCACGCCCAGCAGCCCGGCGCAAAGCATGATGGGCGCCAGCGCGCAACGGTAAATCGCCGAACGTTCCATCAAGGTCCGGATCACTTGCAGGTTGTCCTCCGCCCAGTTCAGTTTCATGCCGGATACTTTGCGCGGCAAAGTTAAAGAGTCAAGTCAATATTTCTGCGCACGATCGGGAGGGTGGGGCGAGGACAGGTTGAAATCCTGCCGCTCAGCGTTCACTGCTGAAAGGCGGCGTGCTGCGGATTGCCTTCGGACATCAGGTAGGCCAGCAGGTCGAGGATCTGTTCCTCTTGGAGCAGGTTCAACAGCCCGCCGGGCATCAGCGAGAGCGCCTGCGGTTCGCGCGCCAGCAGATCCTTCTTCGCGTACTTCGTGATGAGCGTTTCGGACGGGCCGGTCTGGATGAAAACCGAGTCGCCTTCCTCCCTCACGATGAAGCCGGTGATCGGTTCGTCGCTGCCGATCTTAAAATTGTAGGCGCGGTAGCGCGGCTCGATGACTTTCGACGGGTCGAGGATTTCCGCGAGCACGGCCCGGGGGTCGTCTTTGTATTTGGCGAACACGCCCGTGAGGTTCGGCCCATAGGCGGCGCCGTGGTCGCGGACCTGATGGCACGCGACGCAACCCACGCTGGTGAAAAGCTCTTTGCCCTTCTCGAAGCCGCGTCCGCTCGCCAGCTTGCTGAGCGCGGGCGCGAGGTCTTCGAACTTCCACTCGGTAATGGCCGGCGCGGCCGGCTCGTTTGGATTTTTGGTGAGGTATTCCTCCAAGTCGTCCACGACCATCATCACGCCGCGCATCCGCTGCCAGTGGCCGGGGAATGTGCAGACGTAAGGATACTTGTCGGCCTGCTTCGGCGCAGTGAACGACAGCTTTGTCTTCTCGTCGGGGTTGATGAGTTTGGTGGCGAAGAGCACCTTCGGTGAAGCGGGGATGTAGAGGCGGCCCTGCTCGTCGGGCACGGGCGGCATCTTCTCGGCGGCAGAGCCGATTTCCTCCAATGCACCGGGTGCGACGATGACGAGGTTGTGCGGCATCGCGTCGGGGTTCTCGAAGTGAATCTCCACCGGCTTGCCGGCCTCGACGACGATCTGCGTTTTGTCGAAGAACATCTGCTCGTGGAGGGTCTTGATGACGATGACACGCACCGAAAGGCTGCCGAGGGTTTTGCGGATGCTCTTGCCGTCATCGGCGGGGAGCAAGAGCGAAAGGTCGCTGGCGAGCGAGGCCACGGCCAGGAAGTCCGGCCCGGTGCGCTGGGCGGGTGGCACCCTGGCCGCGTAGTCCACGAGGCTCTGCGCAACAAGCCCGGCGAGTTCCTTGTTCCAGGAATCCTTCGGCAGCTTCGCCAGCGCGTGGACGGCGAGGAGGCGCTCCTGGCCCTGCTGAATCAAACCGGCGAGCAGCGCAAAGTTTTCCTTCTCGCTGCCTTTCATCGCGGAGAGCGCGGCGATGGCGGCGCGGAGAACTTCGGGAGTCGGCGCGCTCATCACCAGGGGCGCGACCTTCGACTGGAATTGTGCGCGGAGCGCCGCGTCCGGCACGCGCGGCAAACCGGCGACGATGGCGGCGAGGCGGTCGTTGTCCTGCGACGCGGCGGTCCAGACGGCATCGGCATTGCCTTCGGCGATGATGAGGCCGGCGGCGGCGGCTTCCTTCGCGGCGGAGTGCTTTGCCTTGCCGAGCAGCGCGTCGAGGGCGGCTTTCTTCGCGGCGAATTCAGCGGGCTTGGATTTCACGAGCAACTTTGCGAGGTCGTTGAGGACGGTGGCGGCATCCTTGTCCTCCCTGGCGTCGAGGCGTTCGAGCGAGGCGAGGAGTTCGGTGACGCGGTCGGTCTTGCGGATCAGGGCGAGCGCATCCACGGCCTCTTCGCGGTCCTTGGCGCTCATCTTCGCGCGCTCGAGGATGGCCTCATAAACCGGCGCGTATTTCGCGTCGGTCGTCTGGCGGTCCACCATGAGGAGCTGGACGTTGGAGAGGCGGCCGAGCTGGTAGGCGACCAGGCGCGGACTTTTGTCGAGGAACACGACGGGCTTCTCGATCTGGGCGGCGTCGCTGTGGTTGTGCTCCGCGTTCTGGGCGGGCAGCGGCGCGGTGGAAAGGGAAACAGCCGCGATCAACGGGAGCCAGTGGCTGGTGAGGATGAGTCGGCGCATATACTGTCGAGGCAGTATGCCAAAGGAAGGGACGGTTTCCAGTGGAGATTGTTCAAGCGCGGAGCCAGAGCGCGGATGCCTTCATGCGCGTGATTGTTTGGAGTTCAGGCTTTAGCCTGCTCTGGCCGTGACAAGCTGAAGAGGCTGTGTGAAAAATACCCCAACGCCGCATCCTCCTCGTTCTCGTCCTCGTCCTCGTCCTCGAAAACCCTTGAAAAATCGAGGACGAGGACGAGAACGACGACGAGGATAAACCGTCACGAAGGGTTTTTCACACAGCCTCTGAAGCTTGAACTCCGAACGCTCACTTGAACTTCTCAAGCTGCTTCATCGTCTCGTCGAGGCAGTATTTGATGTAGTAATCCGGTTTGTTCGGATCCTTTTCCTTGTCAAGCGCGCTGAGAGCGACTTCGGCGGCCTTGCTCGTCTGGAAGAAGCTGCAGGCGCGGATGGCTTCGAGGCGGACGCGCGGATGCTCGTCGTTGGCCTGGACTTCCAGAAGCGCCAGCGGGTCTTTCACGCGGTCGCGCCAGTAGCAAAGGACATGCGTGGCGGCGGCGCGGGCGTGGTAGTCGGGAGAGCGGAGCAACTGCTTGAGCAACGATTCGTCCACCATGTTGTGCCACTGGTGTACCCAGAGCGCCTCCAGCAGGTGATGCGGGTAGTCCTTGTCCTTCTTGTCGAGTGACGCGGCCCATTTCTTTGTGGCAGCGATGACTTTCGCGCTGTCGTGCTTGCCGAGTTCAATCTTGGCGCGCGTGCGCAGGTCGTCTTCCGGTGTCTTGAGCGCATCGAGCAACGCTTCGATGGGCTGGCCGTCAATTTTCACGGGCTTGAGCAGCGGGCGGCCTTCGTAGGTGATGCGGTAAATGCGGCCGTGGGTCTTGTCGCGGTTCGGGTCGCGGATGTGGTGCTGCAAATGGCCGATGAGCGGCTTGGCCCAGTCGGCGAAATAAATGGAGCCGTCCGGCGCGACGGCGACGCAGGACGGGCGGAAGTTCGGGTCGTCGGATTTCACGAGGTCTTCGGGGAGCGTCTCACCCTGCAGGCCGGAGCCGTCCTCGGTGATCTTCACGCGCCAGATGCCCTGGAAGGTGATGACATTGCAGTTGAGGAAATTTCCCTGGAACTCCTCCGGGAAATGCCGGCTGGAGAGCATGCCGGTGCCGGCGCACGGGCGCGACGGGCGTTTCCAGAACTCCTGCATCTTGTCGTGCTTCCTGGGGAAATCAATGTGGCCGCTGAAGGCGGGGCCGAAGTAGTTCGCGTTGCCGGTCGCGTCGGTGACGATGTCGCTGCCCCAATAGTCGAACACGCGGCCGTGGGGGTTGGCGAAGTTGTAGGCGACGTACCGCTCGAACTTGTGCGTGAGCGGTTCGTAGCGATAGACGCAGCCGTCAATGTTGCGCACCGGGCCGGCGGCGGTTTCAACCTGCGTGCGGTGGAAGACGCCGTCGCTCAGATAAATCGCCCCGCCGGGGTCGAGCACGATCGAGTTGGCGGTGTGGTGCGAGTCGGCGGAGTCCATGCCCATGAGCACGCGCTCCTTCCAGTCGGCCTTGCCATCGCCGTCCGTGTCGCGCACGAACCACAGGTTGGGCGCCTGCATGAGGAGGACGCCGTCCTTGAAAAATTGAAAGCCGGTCGGGCAGTTCAGGTCGTCAATCCAGGTCGTGGCCTTGTCGGCTTTGCCGTCGCCGTTCCTGTCCTCGAAGATGAGGAGCTTGTCGCCCACCTTGCTGTCCGGCGTGCGCTCGGGGTAATTTGGCCACGCGGCGACCCACAGACGGCCCTTCGTGTCGAACGTCATTTGCACCGGGCTGGCGAGTGCGGGAAATTTTTCCTCGCTCGCGAACAGGGTGACCTTGCAGCCCTTCGGCACAGTCATGTGCTTGACGGCTTCTTCGCCGCCGAGATACGGGGAAATGTCCTTCTTGTTCGGCGGGACTTTCGTTACCGGGGGGAGGTTCGTGTCGGCCAGTTTGAGGTCGCCGCCTTTGGCCACGGCCCAGACGCGCAGGTCGCGGTTGGCGGTCTTCACGTCGCGCTGCGCCATTTCCTCCTGCATGACCTTGGAGTTGGTGATCATCGGCACGTCTTTCGGCGGGTTCTTCTTCGTCCCCTTGAAATCCACGCCTTCCCCGTAACTCATCTTGGAGCGGCCGCCATAGACGTTGTAGCCGTCCACGGTCCGGTAACGGGCGTGCCACTCGGCGTTCTTCGCGTTGATGGCGGCGCGGAGTTTCTCGAGGTTGCCGGACGGCGCCGTCTCGTTGAAGAGGGCGCGAAAAATTTCGTGCGCAAGCGCCTTGTCGCCGGCCTCGGTGAGATGGACGGTGTCGAAGGTGAGCGGTTGCCCCTTCTTCGACGCCTCCGCGTAAAGCTGCTGCGACAGGGGAATCAGGTCCACGAACGGCACGCCGTTGGCCTTGGCGACCTCGGCCATCGCGGCGGCGTACTTCTTCAGGTTGGCGTTGCTCGCCTCCGTGGACGGCAGATTCGGGTCGTTGATTTTCTCCGCGGCGATGGGCGAGAAGAGCACGAGGCGCGGCGCGCCCCTGCCGCTGAAATTTTTCGTCTTCGTCTCCTGGAGGAATGTATCGAGGTCCTTTTTGAACTTGGGCAGGCCCGCGTCGCCGGCGAACGACTCGTTGAAGCCGAAGAAGGCGAAGATGACATCAGCCTTGACCTTCGTGAGCCACTCGTCCGACGAGCCGAAGTTTTCCGAGCGATTGCGAAGGGCGACGTCTTCCTTGCGGGGCTTGTCGAGGAAACCGGCGACCTCGTCGCCGGGGAAGGCGAGGTTGCGGAAGACGAGGTCGTGCTTGGGGAAGCGCGCCACCGTGAGCGTCTCCAGCCAGCCGTGGTGCTGCATGCGGTCGGCGAGCGCGTTGCCGATGAGGGCGACGTGGTCGCCGGGGTTGAGGGTCAGGCTGGCGGCGGACGCTGTCGTGGCAACCGCGGCGGCCAGCAGGAGGGCGGAAAGAAATCCACGCAAGGCTTTGCAAATGCTCATAATTTTTCGGGCTTTCCAGTGAACGCGATATCCGACGCAGAAAGCGCGGGATAATTCATCGGAAGCCGGCGGGATTCAAGCCGCAATTTGCGCCTCCCGGTTCACGGGCGCCTCTTGCGGGCGTGTTGCCCCGGCCTGATTTCGGAGGGATGAGCTACGCGAGTCCCGAACCTGTGTCGGTTGTCCGGGATAATTCGAGGGACTCGCCTGGCTCGTCCCGCCGGGCAAGCCTTGGGGCAGGCGGCCGCTGTAAAAAATCACTTGCTTTTCATAACTTTATTCTGTAATTTCTGTCATGACAGAAATTAAAGAAATTATGTCCAAGCTCAGTCCAATCCAGCAGAAGTTCATCCTCCACTGGGGCGAGATGGGGACGCGCTGGGGCATCAACCGCACCGTGGCGCAAATCCACGCGCTGCTTTTCATGTCGCCCAGGCCACTCAACGCCGACGACCTGGTCGAGACCCTCGGTGTGGCCCGCTCGAACGTCAGCACCAGTCTCAAGGAGTTGCAGGGGTGGGGGATTGTGAAGCTTGTCCACGTGATGGGCGACCAGCGCGACCATTTTGAGAGCATGAAGAATGTGTGGGAGATGTTCCGCGTCGTGCTCGACGAGCGGAAGAAGCGCGAGATTGATCCCACCATGCGGATGCTTCACGAGTGCATCGTCGAAGCCGAGAAGGACAAGACGACCGACGAGTACACCGGGCAACAGCTCCGCGAGCTGCACGATTTCTTTGCGACGACGACCGTGTGGTATGTGCAGATTCGCAAGTGGCCGACCGCCGCGATGGTCAAGTTCATGAAGCTCGGCGACAGAGTCCTGAAAGTCCTCGGCCTCGGTGGTTGAAATGTTTGTGAATGTTGAACGCACATCCAACGCTCTGCGCGGTGAAGTGCTTTACGATGCCGACTGCGCCATCTGCTCGCGCGGCACGACAGGCCGGGACAGTTTCTTTGAACGACGAGGCTTCCACTGGCTTCCGCTCCAAGAGCCCGACGCAGCCACGCGCCTCGGCGTGAGTGATGTGGAATTACGCGCGGAGATGAAACTGCGCCTTGCAGATGGTCGCGTGATCGGCGGCGTGGAGGCGTGGGCGGTTTTGTTCCGCTTGGTCTGGTGGTTGTGGCCGGTCGGAGTCTTGATCGGGCTGCCGGGTAGCGTTCACGATGCACGGGATGGGTCTGCGGTGATTCGGGCAGAACACCTTGATAAACCGGACGGTCGTTGTGACGCCCTTTATTTCAACTGTTGCAGCAGGTCCAGCAGCGTGGCGGTGATTTTCACCGAGGCATCCACGGCAAGATAGCTCGACTTGGCGCGCCAGGTTTCGTAACCGCCCAGCTGATGGTGTTCGGGCGTGGGCAGGTAGCCGTTGTAACCGTTGGCCAACTCGATGGTGAAGGTCGGCTGGAACGGACTTTTCTCTTTCAGCTCCAGCCCCGTTTCGACAAACGTCTCGCACGGGACCGCCGTGATCGCCAGTTCCCCCAGGCGCAAGGCCTGCAAGATCAGCGTCACTTGCGCCGGATATTCCGCCAGTTGCACGGTTTCGCGGGCGTAAATCTCTGCCTCCGTCTCCAGGCGCGGCAATTTTTTCGCGCGTGACAGGATCTCCCTGGCCCGCGCGACATCCTCTGCCGTCGGCCGGCGCACGCCGAGCGTGATTTCCTTTTGCACCACGCTCAACGGGACCCAGTTTTGATACGAGAGGCCTTGATAAACCCGGAGCGCTTCCGCCGCGACCTTGTTGGCGACGAACCGGATCTGGCCGTATGGTCCAGCCACTTTCTCCTGTCGGCCGGTGAAATCAATGTTGTTGATGTTGCCGCTGGTGCCGTTGGACATCATGGCCACGAACGGCGGATCCTGCCGGTCGGCCTTCAACAATTCCGTCATGCGGTCGCAAAAGGCGCCGTAGTAATCCGCCGAGATGTGGCCCGCGCCGACGCCGCCGACGTAGTGCAACGAGTAGTTGGCCAGCAGCGCGATCGGCCGGCCGTCGGGCGATTGGACGGCGATGACCGGCAGTTCGGGGTCCGTCGGCCCGGCCGGCTCCAGAAGGTTCGGGTTCTTGACGCCGGGATTCATTTTCACCTGGTCGAAGCCGCCGAACGGATCGGGCAGCGGCGTGCCCGGTTTCATCTTCCAGCGGCGGTTGAAGACCTGGCCCGGTTCGCGGCCAACGCCCCAGCCGATGCGCGCCGGCGCCAGGTTGTTGATCGCGCGCCGCACGCCATCGGCGATGCGCAGGGCCAGGAACTTCCGGTATTCCGGGTCCGGCTCGCTCTGAAACACGGCCGCGGCGGTCCCGCAGGAGTGCGAGTGCGTGGCGGACATCAGCATGTTCTGCACCGCCAACCCGGTGGCCTCGTGCACCAGGCGTTTGGCCTCGTCGAGAATCTCGCGCGGGATCATGCAACTGTCGCTCACGACGATCGCCAGCCGCGTCTGGCCGTCGTCGAGCACCAGGCAACGTGCGTGGAGTTCGTCGTGGATGTGCGTGGCCGGGTGGTCCTGCATGCCGCCGTTGATCGAGCTGCCGAGCCGGGGCGTGATGGTGCTCGTCGCCGCGCCGGCGCGGAACTGCTTTCCGGCTTCGGCGGCGCCGGCGCGCGTGAGGTTCACCGCCACCGCAGCCGCCGCGAGCAGGGTGATGATTCTGCCGGCGCAGCTGCCGGGGGTCGTTTTGCGTTGGCCAAACATGATTGTGCTCCTGTTCAAGGACTGTTGTTGGCGGGCCTTTCTTTGTCCACGCCCGGTGCGGCCAGGAAATCCACCTTCGCGCTCAACTCCGGGGTGAGAAACTTGTCCGGGTTTTTGATCTGCACCTTGATTTGCAGCGTGCCCTTTTGCCGGTTGGCTTCGGGAGCGATCTCGGCCACGTAACCCTCGTAGGCCCGGTCGAGATACGCCTCCGGGGCGATCCGGCACTTCTGGTTGAGCGAAACTTTCGAGAGGTCCGCCTCGTTCAATTCAATCTCCACCTGCAGGTCCTTCGGGTCCGCCACCGAGATCAACGCGGTGCTCGGCCCGCGCGTGCCGCCGAAACTTTGCGGCACCACCAGCTCGTTCGGGTCCACCAGTTTCTCCAACACCACGCCGTCGATCGGCGAGCGGATGATGCACCAGTCGAGATACGTCTTGATCAACTGGATCGCGCCCTCGCCCTCCTGGACCTGCGCCTTTGCCGCCTCGAGCTGCAGGCGGGCGTCGTCCTCGGTCTTCTGCATCTCGACCTTCGTCGCGACGAGCTGTTCCGCGCGATGCAAATCCAACTCCGCCTTGGCCACGCCGACTTTCGCCGCGGCGAGCCGTCCTTCGGTTTCCGCCAGCCGCGCGCGATATTCGGCGTCGTCGAGCCGCACGACCACCTGGCCATTGGTCACCACGTCACCCTTTTTCACACCGATCCATTTCACCACGCCGAGGAAGCGTGTGCTGAGTTCGATCCGCTCGCGGTTGATGATGTAGCCAGAGACCGTGAGCACCGCGCCTTCGAGGCGGCCCGAGGCGGTGGCCGCTGGGTTCACGGAAGTCGCCGCCTGGGATTTCCCGGTGGCGGACGCGGTGGATTTCGGTTTAGGCGCAGCGTCCTCGGTCGTCTTGCGGCGCTCACCGCCGCCGGCGAAGACGCGGACCTTGTCCGAGGCGCGCGGCCACATGAAGAACACGGCCACGCCGGCGAGGGCGATCACGCCGATGAAAATCGCCCAGAGCGGTGTGTGCGAACGCTGCCTGGCTCCCGATTCGATGTGGAGTTGTTGGAGCTTGTCCTGGTTCATACGGATTTGAGC
Organism: uncultured Verrucomicrobiota bacterium; assembly: GCA_964539075.1. Taxonomy (GTDB): domain Bacteria; phylum Verrucomicrobiota; class Verrucomicrobiia; order Limisphaerales; family CAZIFU01; genus CAZIFU01. The sequence continues at coordinate 48,241 of CAZIFU010000287.1, forward strand.
GCGGCAATCACGGGCAGGCGCGCGGCGCGCAGGGCCGGAAGAAACGTTCCCGCCAGACCGACCGCGATGGCGAACTGGATCCCCTTGAGCATCAACTTTGGCGTGATGGCGAACTCGAAGATCAATTCGCTGAACGTCTCGAAGCCGAACCAGCTCACCGTGGTGCCGTTGAGGAGGAACGACACGCCGATGCCCAGCACGCCGCCGATCAACGCCAGCAGCACCCCTTCGATCAGAAAACTCAACACCACCGTGCGCCGCCGGAATCCCAGCACGCGCAGCGTCCCCACCTCGCGCGTGCGCGCGCCCACCGCGGCATACATCGTGTTCATCGCGGCGAAGACTGCACCGATGGACATGAAGCGCGCGAGGAAATTGCCCATCCAGCGGATCGGCACCGCGGTCTTGGTCTGCGCCTTGTAGTAGTCCAACTCGGACAGTGTGCGGAGCTGGAGGCGTTTGTCGCCCTCGATGCGCTTGACCAGGTTCGTGCGCGCCTGCGGATCGTCCGCCGGCCGGACCAACAAGCTCGAATACATGTCGCGGTCGAAGAGCCGGCGGCATTCCTCGACATCCATCCACGATTCGGAATCGAACGCGCTGTTCTGGCCGTCGAGCCAGCCGACCACCGTGAGCACAGCCGGGCCGGTCTTGAACGATTCGCCGATGTCGAAGTTCGCGAACCGGTCGGCCAGGCGGCGGCTGACGACGACCTCGCGTTTGCCCGGCTCGAACCAGCGGCCGGCCACGAGCGTCACCTGTGGGCGCAACTCCGGCCCGCGCGGCGAAATGCCGCGGAGCAGCACATTGGCCTCGCCGACATTGGTGCCCTTGCGCGGGAGGTTCATGATCACCAGCACGTCGGCGGAATAAAGCGGCTGGCCGCGCTCGTTGCGCGCGACCTCGGGGGCGTATTCGAGCGTCTTGACCTGCTCGCGCGAGATGAGGCTGCTCGACTCGGCGGTGGAGCCTTTGCGCACGGCGATGAGGTTGCGCGGGTCGCCGGTGTTGGCGCCGCTCTTCTCGATGCCCGCCGCCAGCGCCTGCACGAGCACGAACACCGCAACGACCAGCGCGATGCCGAGCACGGCGGCGAGCGTCGCGCGCCAGCGGACAATGACATTGCGGAGGTTGTAGCCGAGCTTCAACGGCCCGGTCGCCGCGGCGTAGATCATGAACACCACCAACCCCGCGTAGAACGCTACCACGAGCCAAATGATGATTGTGAAGGGATTCATGGCCAGACTTCAACCGCGGCGCTCGATGGCAGAAAGCCCTCACCCCGGCCCTCTCCCGGCGGGAGAGGGGGAACCGCATCCAGTCGTTCGCAAAACCGTCGCCCCCATACCGCCATCACGCTGGCCATGATTCTCCCTGTCCCTCCGGGAGAGGGCCGGGGTGAGGGGTTTTGTTTCGCGCGTGTCTGCATGGTCACGGCCTCAGTCGAGAGTTCGCAATCCGTCCACGACCGTCGCGCGCGCCACCGCCAGCGACGGCGGGAGCGCGGCAACGATTCCCAAACCGGCCGCGACGGTGAACGCCATTCCCAAAATGCGCGGCGTCACCTCGAAGCAGACAAAGATGCCGTTGGTGAGTTTCTGGATGTCAATCGTGCCAAAGAACAGCCACGCGCCGCCCGCGCCGAGCACCGCGCCGAGCATCGCCAGGCCAAAACTCTCGGCGAGGATGAACGCGAAAAGTTCGCGCCGGCGGTAGCCCAGCGCCTTGAGCACGGCCAGTTCGCGGAAGCGTTCGCGGATGGCCATGCTCATCGTGCTGACCGTGACGAGCAGCAGGGTGAAGACGACCACGGTGCAGATCGAGCCGATGAGGATTTTGATGTTGCCCCACATCGAGACGAAGCCCATCTGGAACGCCCGCTCGGTCTCGGCGCGTACTTCGGCGGAGGTGTTGGCGAAGGCTTTGTTGATCGCGTCGATCACCGCCGGCGCGACCCCGGCGGACCCGGCGCGCAGCCACCAGGTGCCCACGATGCCGCTGTTGTTGAGCGATTCGTCGAGCAGTTTGTGGTGGAGGAAGACGTTGCGGTCGTCGAGCGTGCCGGCATAAACCGCCGCGATCTCGAGGTCCACGTCCATCGGATAGATCGTGCTGGAGAGTTTCATCTTGTCGCCGATCTTGAGTTTGTATTTCGCCATCGTGTCCTTGCCCACGAGGCACGAGAGCCGGTTTTTCTTCCACGCCTCGATCTGCTCCGGATCGGTGTGCGCCTCGACGAACACGTTGGTGAACCGCACCGGGTCCACGGCGAACTGCGCGAAGGTGGTGAACTCCTCGTCCTTGTATTTGCCGCCGAACCAGGTGAAGGGCGTCACCGCGGCGATGCCCGGAATCCGGTCGAGCGTGGCCAACTGCCGCGCCGGCAGCACGGCGGCGAGCGACACCTTGTTGCGCACCACGATCCGCAGCGACGAGCCGATGTCCTCGGGCGGCACCGTGAATTCGTGCAGCGTGACCAGCAACATCACGAACAGGAACAGGCTGACGGCCACGCTCAGGACCGTGAGCGCGGCGCGGCGCTTGTTGCGCAACGCGTTCCTGGCGATGAAGCCGGCGAGGGTCATGGAAGTGCGGAGTGAGGAGTGCGGAGTGCGGAGTGAAGCGGCTCATCGGTCAGCTCGCCCTTTTCCAGATGAACGCTGCGCGAACCGTACGCGGCGGCCTTGGGATCGTGCGTGACCATGATGACGGTCTTGCCGGCCTGGCGACTCAAGGATTGCAGAATCGTGAGCACCTCCTGCGCGGAGGCGGAGTCGAGATTGCCCGTCGGTTCGTCAGCGACGACGAGGCTCGGGTCGGTCACCAGTGCGCGGGCGATGGCGGCGCGCTGTTCCTGGCCGCCGGACAATTGGCGCGGCAAATGGCGCGCGCGATCGGCAAGGCCGACGAGTTCGAGCGCGGTGTTTACCAGCTTGCGGCGTGCACGCCCGCCCAGCCTGGTGAGCAACAGCGGCAGTTCGACATTTTCGTAGGCCGTCAACACGGGGATCAAATTGAAGGTCTGGAAAACGAAGCCCACGTTCTGGTTGCGCCAGTCCGCCAGATGGGATTCGTTGAGCGTGGTCAGGTCGATGCCTTGCACGCGACACTCGCCGCGGGTGGGCCGGTCAATGCCCGCGATGATGTGGAGCAGCGTGGACTTGCCGGAGCCGGACGGCCCCATGAGCACGAGGAACTCTCCGGTTTGAATCTCCAGGGAAACGTCCTTGAGCGCGGTGACGTTGATTTCCCCTTGCAGGAAAATCTTCGTGAGCTGGCGCGTGACGACAACGGGAGTGGCGGCCATAAATGTCCCGTCACTCATACGGCAACGGCGCGCCCATTGCAACCCGTGGGGCACGCGGCCGCCTCGTCCGCGGGCTGTCCGAGGCGTTGGATTTTGTCCCCGCTTCGCCAGAAGAACCGAGCCTCGGGACCGCGGCGGCAAAAAAACACTCGCGGGCGAGGCCGCCCGCGCTCCTCGTCAACGCGGAAGCAACTCCGCAAACGCCGACGTCCTCTTTTCGGTGAACGCGCCTTCACCGCGCAGAATGAACAAACAGGCGAAGTTGTTTTGGACGGCGAGTTCAAACCCTGCATCGGGTCCGAGGACGGTCAACCCCGTCGCCAGCGCGTCCGCGGTCATGCACGAATCGTGCGCCACGCTGACCGAGGTCAGGTTATGGGCAGCGGGCCGTCCGGTGCGCGGATCAATGATGTGCGCGTAGCGGCGTCCGGCAGCGCTGAAGAAGTTGCGGTAGTCGCCGGAGGTGGCCAGCGCCCGGTCCTTCAGTTCGACGACACGCTCGATTTCGCGCCCGGTGTCGAGCGGGCGCTCGATGCCCACGCGCCAAGGGTGGCTCAGCGCACTGTGGCCGCGCGCCGCCAGTTCGCCGCCGATCTCGACAAGGTAATGGCCCGCGCCGGACTTCACGAGCAGCGCGGCGACCGCGTCCACCGCGTAACCCTTGGCGATGGCGGAGAGGTCCACGGAAAGTTCCGGGTTCAACTTCCGCAGCGCGGGCGGGTCCAATCTCGCGTCGAGCCGGCGGTAATCCACCCTCCGCCGCGCTTTCGCAATCGCTTCGTCGGATGGTACCACGGCCGTGCGCCGCTCCGGGCCGAAACCCCACAGGCGAACCAGCGGGTCCACGGTCACATCGAACGCGCCACCGGTCAGCCGGCTGATCCGCTGTGCCTCCTCGACAACAACGGCGAACTCGCGCGACACGGCGAACCAGTTCGTCTCGCGCTGGCGGTTGAAGCGCGATAGTTCCGAGTCTGCGCGATAAGTGGACATCTGTTGGGTGAGCCGTTCGAGCAGGGCGTCGGTCTCGCGTTGCAGCCCGTCGGCGGTCATGGTCGCAGAATCGGCCAAGGCCCGAACGCGGTAAGTCGTGCCCATGGCGCGGCCGGTGAGAACGATTTCCTCCGACGCCGCGGCCCGGGCGACGCCGGCGAACAGGAGTAGCAGCACGCCGCCGAAAATCCGGCCGACTGCTTTCTGCAAACGTTTCATGGCGCACCGATCAGCCGTTCGTTGATGAGCGGAAACTGCCACCAGATCAGCGCCACCAAAGCCACCATCAGCGCGGCGGCAACGTCGCGCCGCCCGAAACGGTCGTGCCTGCCGTGCGAGCGCACGAACTCCAGCAGCGCGCCGGTCGGGCAGCCGTAACGGCAATACGCCTGCGGGATGAACAGCGAGGCGATCAGGCCAACGACCGCAACTGCGATGGTCGCCCAGCCCGCGGACTTGAAGATGTAGGCGTCGAACGGTTCGAGGTCGGCGAGATCGAACGGAGCCGCGAGCATCACCACCAGCAGCACAAACACCAGCGACAGCGCGGGCAGCCATTGGAGTCCGGCGCCGAGCCGCGCGGGCACGTTGATCTTCCCCCGCAGCCCTAGCCGGCCCAGCCATTCCTGCGCGGCGCCGTGCGGACAGAGTTGGTGGCAATAGAGCGGTTTCTTCGCCGCCCACGGCACGACGAACACCGCGACCACGAAGAGCGCCAGGCCCGGTGCGAGCGTCCACGGCACGCCGGATTTCATCCAGCCGGCGAGCAGCGATTGGGCGATGAGGTCGCCGTTGATAAAGCCGACGTAACCGATGACCAGCACCTGGAACGCGCGCCGCCACCCGCGCCGGCCGCGCCGGTGCGCGAACGTCATCACACACCCGAGGCCGGTGACGGCCAGCAACCCGGCGTCGCGCGCGCGGAACCGCAGCGGCGGCCGTGCGGCGAGTTCCTCATTCACCACACGCAACCGGTGACGGATGCTTTCGGCCATCGCCATGCTGGTCATCGTCGCGCCGGAGACGCCTTCGATGCCGGCTTTTTTGAAGTCGAGGTCCGCGAGTTGGTCCCAGTCCAGACCGTTGAACTTTTTCATGAACTTGCGGTCGGTCACGATGTCTTCGACGTGCGTGCGGGTGTCCTCGCTGCTGCGGATTTTGATGCCGAGGACTTTTCCGCCCGCATCGAACGCCACCAGCACGTCGGTCACGCCGCAATAGCCGATGATGCCGGCGGCCTGCGGCAGCGTGCGAATGACATAGCCGATCTGTTCACCCTGCGTGTCGAGCACGTGTAGCCCAGCGCGCTCGGCGGGGTCGAGTTGCAGGCTGACGGCGTTCGTAAAGAATCTCCTGGCTTCCTCCAATTCGACGGGCTTGTCGCCCTGCACACGCAACCGCACGTGATGATCGCGGATGAGCCAGGCGATCAGCACCAGCACGCCGAGGCGGTAAAGCTGGAGCGCAACCAACGTGAGCTTCGCGGCGGGCATCGCCCGCGAGTGTGGCAAAACGCAACGCGAAGCTCAACGCACTTCAAGGAGTCGGAATGAAATTTCCATCCTTGCCGCCGCCTGCCCTCACTCCGGCCCCACTGCCATTGAATTGAGCCCAAGACACGCTAAAGCGTGGACACCGAACGCGTGGAAACCCGTTTGGTGTGCACGCTTTAGCGTGTCCCGTTTCCAAGGACCGTTCGCTAATTCAATGGCGGTGCACCCCGGCCCTCCCGAAGGGAGAGAATCCAAGGACGCGCGATCGCGCATAGTGCCCATGACCCGGCTGAGGGACTCGCCGGCGCGCCAGCGTCTTGGAGTGCGGCAGTCCTCTGCCGCTGTCGCAAGCCGCGGGAGTCCGAAAGCGCCAGAGGACTGGCGCAGTCCAAGACCTTGCGGAGTGAGGACGGTTCATGGGTAGCCTCCACTTCCAACTTTGGACGCGCATCGGGGCCATGAACTGGTTAGCGCTTCCGTTGTCGCGCCAGCGTCTTGGAGTGCGCCAGTCCTCTGGCGCTTTCGACCACCCACGACTTTCAAAGCGCCAGAGGACTGGCGCAGTCCAAAACCTTGCGGAGTGAGGACGGTTCATGGGTAGCCTCCACGATCCGAACATCGCGTACTGGAACCATCAACCCTGGAGCGCGGCATTTATGCCGCTTCACGAATCGTGCAGTATGGGACGTCGAAGCGGCATAAATGCCACGCTCCAAAGGCGGTTCACGGGTAGGGGGAATCGCCGCCAGTCGTTCGCCGAAACCGGCGCGCTTGGATTGCAAACACGCTGGGCCGATCTGAACGGTTTGTCGGCGAGAAGATCTCACGGCGCCGGCAACACCTGCACGGCGTCAATATGCACGTTGCCGTCCACGCCCTCGGCCCTCACCTCGACGGCGCCGGGTTGGCCGGCCGCGAAGCGGAACACGCCGAGCGACACGAACGTCGGCGGCACCGGCGGCTCGACTTGTTGGTTGACGCGGATGGTTTTCGCGCCGTCGGCGCTGTGGACGGTGACGGGCACGTTGCGGGCGCGGTTTTCGTGCGGCTGATAGGCGTAGCGCACTTCGTAACGCCCGGTCGCCGGCACGTTGAACTCGAAGCGCGCCGTCGCCCCGGATTTCGCCGACGCATATTGATAATGCGCGCCGACGTGGCCCTTGAGGCCCTCGCCTTTGGTCCATTTGCCGGTGAGTCTGGCCTGCGCGTCGTCAATGACGATGCCGGCCAGAGTGGCCGGGTCCACGTTATTGATTTCGAGTTTGGGCGGCGGCAGTTCCTTCGCGTCGGCCGGGATGTAAATTTTGCCGCCCAGGCTGTCGCGCCGCGCCACGCCGCGGAGGTTGATCAACTCCTGCAACTCGGCGAAGTAGGAATGATAGATGTCGCGCGGCGCGCAGTGATGGAGGAGGCAGAGCGAAGCGGCCTTGCCGACGACTTCGCCGATCATGCCGCCGGTCTTCATCACGCGCACGGTGCCCAGCGCTTCGTGCGTGACGCTCACGTCGCGGCCCGACATGAAAAGATTTTCGATGTTGCGCGAATAGAAGCAGCGATACGGCACCGGGTAGCCGTGCTCGCGGTCCACTTTCTTGTCCATGATCGCCTTGGAGATGAAGGGGTCGTCCGGAAATTTCTTCGCGTATTCGTCCTTTGGATAATGGAGGTCAATGTCCCACGTCGTGGGCACGGTGCCGTCGGAAAACGGCCGCTTGCTTTCGATATCCTCGCGGGTGAGGACCACGTCGCCGAGCAACTGGCGCGACTCGCGCGTGCCGCCGATGTAGGCGACCCATTCGAGCTTCGCGTTCTGGTGCTCCTCCTTGCCGTCCTTGTTCTTCATCGCGTTGAACGCGCCGTAAATCGCGCGGAGATTCCAGTCGCGGGTGTATTCGAGGTCGTGGATCGGGTGCTTGTTGAAGCCGCTTTCCCAGAACCAGTCGGCTTTGTTGCGCTTGGGGTATGGGAAATCGTCCATCGTCAGGGCCAACGCCCACGGCACGTCGGGGAAGGGCGCGGGTTGATCGCCGTCTTTCCAGCGCCACATGTTGCTCATGCCGAGGTGATCCTCCTCCTTGAGCGTGTGATCGGCGCCGGCGAGCGCGCCGATGGCGGCGTGGCCCGTGGAATCCACGAACAGCGTGCCCTGGAAGCGGCGCACTTCGCTGGTCAAGGTGTTGAAGGCCAGCACGGCGACGATTCGTTTCTTGTCGTTGCTCATCTCGACGGCGTAAGCGTGAGTGTTGAGGAACAGCGAAATGTTCTTCTCCGCCCGGATGAGCGCCTCCTTTTTTTCGTCGCCGAACTCCTCGAAGGTGCCGGGCGACGCCTTGGCGTGGTCCATGAACTCCTCGACGATCTCGCCGAGGTTCGGGTAAAGGCCGCGCCGCGTGCCGCCCATCGCCCAGACGCGGACCTCCGAACTGCCGTTGCCGCCGAGCACGGGCCGGTTTTGAATGAGCGCCACCTTCAGCCCCATGCGCGCTGCCGAGATTGCGCTGCCCATGCCGCCGTAACCGCCGCCGACCACGACGAGGTCGAAGGGACCGGTGTCCGCCGGCTTGTCCGGCAACCCGAGCAACTGCTTGCGCCAGGCAACGAGCGACTTCGCGTCGTTGGGCGGCTCGAACGCCGTGTCCTTGCTGAACAGAATTGCGTCGCAACGGCCCTCGAACCCGGTCAAATCGTGCAGCGCGATTTTCGTGTCGGCCTTCGCGATCTCCACCGTGCCGCCGTCGTGCCAGAACCATTCGGCGCCTTTTGTGCCGAAGGTTTCCTTCAGCGGCTGGCCCTCGACGAGCACCTGGAATTTTCCCGGCGCGCCGGGGGCCTTCCAGCGCGCGACCCAATCTTTCGTGCGCACCCAGACGCGATACGCGCCAGTGCCGGGAAACTTCACGGTCGTCATTGCGTCCTTGACCGGTTCGCCCAGGCCGTGCGCGAGCAGGTAAGGCGAACCCATGCTCTCGATGAATTGTGTGTCGAGCGACCAGCCGCCGGGGTCCTGGAAGCTCTCGGCCTCCAAGAGCAGATGATCGGCGGCGAACAGGGGCAGCGCGGCGGCCAGCGACAGAAGGGCGGCGAGCAAACGTTTCATAATGGTGACGACGACACTAACATTCCGGCGCGCCGTTCGGCCAGCCCATTCCGCAGGGGGAACATGGGCTGGCCATTTCACCTTGGGAGCAGCCTCGATCTTCCTGAAACCGAAAGCCGGTGATGGTCGGTAAAATCGCCCACCCCATGAAACTCGTAGCCGCCGACGTCAGTCGGCGCACTGCCTTCCCGTCCGAGAACATTTGGCGCGGACTGACGTCCGCGGCTACCCGGCACCGTAGCCGCCGACGTGAGTCGGCGCTCATCGTTCCTGGCATAAGAGTGCGCCGACTGACGTCGGCGGCTACGGTTCATGTTACCGCGGCGGCGAAATCCATCGTTCCTGGCCCGACTTCAGGCTTGCCAAAACCCGCGCGCTTTGCTTCCATGCAACCAAGCAAACTCCAACCCACCTTCAACCGGAGAAATACCATGAATTCTTCTTTGCCTTCTGATTCGAATCGCGGTCCGCGCATCCTCAGTCCCGATGCCATTGCGCTGTTGCGGCGGACGCGGCAAGGCATGTTAGTCCGGATGCTGTCCGGTCCGGCGGCGGGTGGCGGGGTGCGGGGTGCGGGCGCGTCGCGGCGGCAGTTCCTCAAGGGCGCGCTGCTCGGGGCGGCGGCGTGGTCGCTACCGTGGGCCGCGCGGGGAGCAGCTGTAGTCCAACAGCTATCAGGCACGAACTTTGTCGCCAACGCAGAGTTTGAGTTCGTGGACACGTCAACATGCGCGTTGGGTGACATCACACACGTCAGCGTTCTAACTGGCGTGTCGATGGTGAAGAACGGCGAGACAAACCCCGCTCCGCTGACGGCGGTCGCAATTGCTCGCTTGAACTTCTGCACTTTTTATTCTCAGTTCGCCATCGGCAATGTGGTGAACCCGACTCAAATCATCGATAGCAAACTGAGGACAGCGTCAGTGGATGTTGACATTCCGGTTCAAGACGAAGGCACGAATACGGTCGTTCTCGCCCACGTGAATATCCAATGGACGGCGTTATCCAATGCAGCGGCGGCCACTTTTAACGATGTCTTCACCGCGCCGGGATTGACAGTTGGCTACCACTCCACCGGGAAATTCATCCCGGCAATCGCAGTCGGATCGGTTACGATCGGAACTCACAACTTTACGCCCCAGCCGTCGATTGAGGCTATTATCGGCAAGGCCAAGACTCACCTGATTACGGTCCAGCACTGAATCACTGCATACTGACGAGGAGCGAATCCAAGCCATAACGCGTAAGTTCTAAATGGCGTTTTGTTGACTTCATGGTTGGATGGTTTTTCTGACAGCGTCCGGCACCTTTACCATCAGCCACTGAGCGCGCCCTTTCGCCCCATCCGTAGCCGCCGACGTCAGTCGGCGCACTTCCTTCCCGCCGGAGAAACCTTGGCGCGGACTGACGTCCGCGGCTACCGCGCGCCGTAGCCGCCGACGTTAGTCGGCGCAGTCTTTCCCCCTCACCCGAAAAATCAGCGCGGACTCACGTCCGCGGCTACGAGGGCTATTCCATCTCGCGCGGCGGGAGGATCCGTTGCTCGATACCCGGTTCGCGCACCGACAAGTAGTGCTTCCAAAACCACGGCCAGTAATCCGGCTCGAAGGGATTCAATCGCGGATACCCCGGCACGACCGCACCCAGATACGGCCAGTCCGGCGGCGCCTTCACCAGCCCGCCCTTGAACGGATTGAGCAGCACGTAATCCGCGCAGGCGAGGCTGAACGCGCGCCGTTGCCGCTCCTCCGCCGTGAGCACGTGATCGTGCGGCTGATGCTGGAACTTCGCCGGCTTGAGGAACGGACCGAGTTGCGCGCGGAGAAACTTCATCCCGTTGCGCTGGTCGGCCTGCTTGCGGATGCCCATCCAGACAAGATGAACGTGGTTGGGCATGAGGCAATAGGCCGGGCAGAGCAATCCCTCGCGGGCGGCGGCATGAAGCATCATCTCGCGAAAGGCGGCGTGGAAGGAATGGTCCAGCCAGCCCGATTGGCGATGCGCCACGGGCAGGGTCCAGAAGACCACGGCGTCGGCCTGGTAAAACTCGCGCTTCAACCGCGGGAGATAGTGGGAGAACGAGGAGCGTGGCTTGCGCTCGTCAGGGTTTGGGGAACCACCGGATGGATCGGGCATGGGCGGGAGATTAGCGCGGACTTACGTCCGCGGCTACGCCGCGTCGTAGCCGCCGACGTGAGTCGGCGCGGTTCGGCTCCCGGCGGATGGAAGGTTGCGCCGCGAGGCAGAGGAGAACCACGAACGGACGCGAAGGGACACCAGAAGGAGTTTCATAAGGCCAACCACGGGGGGCTCCGTCGAGCCAATTCATTCCGCGCCCGAGGCGGCTCGACGGAGTCTCGCCCCACCTTGCGAAACCACTTCTTCTCGCGCGAGGGATCGAACACACGAGATTCATGGCGCGGAAAAGGAGATCAAGGGACGCATAGTTTCGAGAACCGGTGCTGAAACTAACTTGTCATTGGCGTTGCTTCGTGTCCATTCGTGGCTGGCTTCACTTCGTGAAACCCATTTCCTTCAACCACAACGCGCATTGCGTCGTCCAGGGGTGGCGGTTGTCCGGGTCCCATTGTTGGCCGCCCAGTCCGAGGCCGTGGCGGCCCTTGGGATAAATGTGCAGCGAGAACGGCACGCCGTTCTGGCGCAGCGCGGCGGCGAACTCGAGACTGTTCTCCACCTTCACCGAGCTGTCCTCGAACGTGTGGAAGAGGAAACACGGCGGCGTATCTTTGGTGACCTGCTTTTCGTTCGACAGCAATTCAACGAGTTTGGGATCAGGGTTGTCGCCCAGCAGGTTTTTCCGCGAACCGGCGTGCGCGTTCGGCCCCGCCAGCGTGATGACCGGGTAACACAGGATGCCCAGGTCGGGCCGCGAACTGACACGGTCAATCGGGTCGGTGGCGGTCGCGTCGCCGGCGTCGTAGTGGGTCAGGCCGGTGGAGGCGAGGTGGCCGCCGGCGGAGGACCCCATCAGGCCGATGCGTTTGGGGTCGAGCTTCCATTTTTCGGCATTGGCGCGGACGTAGCGGATGGCGCGGTTAACATCCTGCATCATGGCCGGGTGTTTGTAGCCGGAGGTGCCGAGGCGGTACTTGAGCACGAAGCCGGCGATGCCCTGCTCGTTGAGCCACATGGCATAATGCGAACCTTCATGGGGTGCCAGGGCGCCGTAGCCGCCGCCGGGGCAGATGATCATTGCCCCGCCGGTGGCTTTGGCGGGGCTGGCGAAGTGCGGCGTGAGCGTGGGCGTGTCCTTGTCTACGTTGCCGAGCGCGCCGGGGGCGCCGTTGGGCCAGAGCGGAAAGGCGTCGCGGGGCGGCGCTTGACCGAAGACTTGTCCTGCGGTGACACCAAGCAACAAGGCCAGCAGACACAAAGAATATTTCATAGGCTTGCGGGAGAATAAACAACCGGCGCGCCGGATTCAAATGAATTGCCGGTGTTCCCCGCCTGCCGGGGTGGCCTCTTCCACTCTGGGTTGTTCAGCGGTCACACACCCTGAGCCCTCCGGCTCTTAATCTTAATCTTGCTCTTGCTCTTGATCCTCTCGACGATGGGCCAAGAGATCAAGTGCAGGAACCCGACGAAAATGAATCCGCCTTTCCGCCGCATCCCGCCTCTTGGGCCGCCCCGGGCGAATTCCCGCCAGCGCGTCCTGGCGCAATGGCGCGGTGTGGACCTGACCCCGCTCGAAAAAGCGCAATCCGTCCACGCCCGAACCCCCGGCCAATTGTTGCCCGGCGTGCTGCAGGGCATGGGCCTGGAACGCCGCCGCGCCGAAGCCGAAGTCGTCAAGGTCTGGAACCACCTCATTGATCCGAACATCGTCGCCCACGCCCAACCCGTCGGAGTGCGACGCGGCACGCTCTTCGTGGTCGTGGACAGCAGCGTGTGGCTCTCCGAAATTGTCCGTTATCGCCGCAAAGAAATCCTCGACCGCCTCCAGCACAGCTTCGGCCGCGAAGTCATCGCGCGGATTTCCTTCCGCGTCGGTTGACGCACGCGCGCGGCGAAACTACGTGTTCAAAGTTCAAACGAAGCTCCAAAGACCGGGCTCCCAAGCAGACGGGTTCCCAGGCGCGTTCTTTTGGAATTTGGGATTGGGGTTTCATTTGAGCTTGGACCATTGAGTTTGGAGCTTTCAGGACTCTTCCAACGGCTCCGGCTGGAGGCCGGGCACCCCCGCGTCCTCCAGCCGTTTGATCTCCGCCGTGTAACCCTGGCGGAAGGTCGGGTACTTGAGCTGGCAGCCCAGCTCCATTCTGAGCTTGCGGTTGAGCACTTTCCTGTGCGTCAGGCCGCGCTTGCCGGCAGCTTCCGGCTCCCCGGTCGCGAACGGTGGCATTTCTTTGCCGAGCGTCTCGGAAAGCCAGCGGAAGAAATGCAGTTGCGTCACCGGTTCGTCATCCACGGCGTTGTAAATCTCACCGGGCCGGCCGCTCTGGAGCGCCGCCACGAGGCAGCCCACCAGGTCGTCGCGATGAATCATGTTCATCAGCCGCCCGCCCTGGCCTTCGATGCGCGCCTCGTTCCGGAGATATTGCTGAAACAGATGGCCGCGGCCGGGGCCGTAAATGCCCGCCACGCGCAGGATCACCGCCGGAAAGTTTTTCTCCCGTGCCGCCGCGAGCAGCAGCCGCTCCGTTTCCAGCAGCACCCGGGCCGTTTCGCCGGCCGGTTCGGTGGGGCTGCTCTCCTTGACCTGCGAACCATCCGTCTGTCCGTAAACACCGGTGCTGCTCGTATAGACAAATTTTCTTGGCAGCGCGGGGGCCAGCCATTCGATCAAATTGCGCGTGCCGTTGAAATAAACGGCGCGATATTCCTCGACCCCTCCGTGGCTGGACGAAACCGTGTTCACCACCCAATCGAACGGGCCGGGAAGCTTCTTCAAGTCGTCAAAGTTCGTGATGTCGGCCGTCAGCGGATGAATCCCGGCGGCCTGGAGCGTGGCGGCGGCGTCAGCCGAGCGGCGCACGCCGAAGACTTCATGCCCCAGTTGCGCCAGCTTCGTCCCCAGCGGCGAGCCGACGTATCCGCAGCCGACGATCAACACACGCATGACCGGAGTTAAACGCAATGGCGCAGCGAGGCCAAGCCGCAAAACCCATTTTTCGGAAGGACGAGCTACGCGAGTCCCTAACTTCCCGGCCGGCCCTTTCAAATGGGGACTCGCGTAGCTCGTCCCTCCGAAGCCGACGCCTCGTGATCGCCCAGCCATCCAAACTTCGCTTTGTTTCAATCCCGTTCCCTGATAGATTGGGCGCTCAATGGCCGAATCGCCTTCTATTTCAACCGCGGCTCTCGAAGCGGAAACCATTCCGCACTCCGCACTCCGCACTCCGCATTTCCCCGAACTGCTCGCCCCGGCCGGCGATTGGGAGTGCGCCCGCGCGGCCGTCGAGAACGGCGCCGACGCAATCTACTTCGGCCTGGAAAAGTTCAACGCCCGGATGCGCGCGCGCAATTTCACCGGGACGGACCTGCCCAGGTTGATGGAGTTTCTCCACCGCCGAGGTGTGAAGGGCTACGTCACTTTCAATACGCTCGTCTTCGCCAATGAGCTGGCCGAGGCGACGCAATACCTGCGCGCCATCATCGCCGCCGGCGTGGACGCCGCCATCGTGCAGGACGTGGGCATCTGCCGGCTGATCCGGCGCCTCTCACCCGATTTCCCGATTCACGCGAGCACGCAGATGACGATCACCAGCGCCGCCGGCGTGGAGTTCGCGCGCGAACTGGGCTGCCACCTGGTCGTGCTGGCGCGGGAGAATTCGTTGAAGGAAATCGAGAAGATTCAAGAGGCACAGCGCGCTTCGTTCGGAGTCCAGCCTTCAGGCTGTTCCTCCGCGCCCGGACAGCCTGAAGGCTGGACTCCGAACTTGCCGCTCGAGGTGTTCGTCCACGGCGCGCTCTGCGTGGCCTACTCGGGCCAATGTCTCACCAGCGAGGCGCTGGGCGGCCGCAGCGCCAATCGCGGCGAATGCGCGCAGGCCTGCCGGATGCCCTACGAGTTGATCTCCGACGGCAACCGGATTCCCCTCGGCGACAAAAAATATCTCCTCAGCCCGCAAGACCTCGCCGGGCTGGAAGTATTGTCCGAACTGGTCCGTCTCGGCGTCGCTTCACTCAAGATCGAAGGCCGCCTCAAGTCGCCCGAATACGTGGCCGGCATCACGCGCGTTTACCGCCAGGCGCTGGATGATTTACGATTTACGATTTACGATTTACGAGAATCGCGAAGTTCGGAAGCTGTGGCCGAAACCAGCCCGGCGCGTAAATCGCAAATCGTAAATCGTCAATACGAGATGGAGATGTCCTTCTCGCGCGGCCTCTCCACCGGCTGGTTCCGTGGCAACGACCACCAGGCGCTCGTCCACGCCCGATTCGGCAAGAAACGCGGCGTGTCTCTCGGCGAAGTCACCCGCGTGCTGCACGACGCCGTGGTCGTCCGCCTCGCCGGCCCGCTCAAGCCCGGCGACGGCATCGTGTTCGACGCCGGCCATCCCGAAGAGAAAGAGGCGGGCGGGCGGGTCTTCAAGGTTCAAAGTGCAAAGCGCAACGTTCAAGGTTCGCCCCAGGCCACCGTGACCTTCGGCCGTGGCGCAGTGGATTTCACCCGCGTCCACGTCGGCGACAAGGTTTGGAAGACGAGCGACCCGGAACTTGACCGCCGCCTGCGCCGGACGTTTGCAGGCGACGTGCCGAGGTTTCAACGGCCGATTCACCTCGAAGTCCACGGCCACGCTGGCGCGCCACTCACGCTCATCGCCGGTGACGAGCCTGGCCACATCGTGCAGATCGCCTCGACGGTGCCGCTCGCACCGGCCGAAAAGCAGCCGCTGACGACCGAGCGCCTGACCGGGCAACTGGGCCGTCTTGGCGGCACGCCCTTCACGCTCGGGGATTTGCACAACCACCTCGAAGGCGACGTCATCCTGCCGGTCCGCGAACTCAACGCGCTCCGCCGCGCAGCCGTGGCGCAATTGGAGGCGCTCCGCGCTCAGCCGAAGCGGTGGACGCTGAACGAATGTGGAATGCGGAATGCGGAATGCGGAATAGAGCACAACGGGTCTCACGAATCCAAAATTCCGCGCCCCGCCCTCCGCGCTCCGCAGTTGATCGTCTTGGTCCGCTCGCTCGCCCAACTGGAGTCCGCGTTGCGCTGCGGCGTCGAAACGGTCTATTGCGAATTCGCGGACCCGAAGAAATACCGCGAGGCCGTCACGCTCTTCCACACCGCGCGCGGCTGCGCTGTTTCCCAAGACCCCAAATCCCAGACCCCATCCCCTTCAATCTGGGTGGCTCCTCCGCGCATCACCAAGCCGGGCGAGGAATGGATTCTCCAGCAAGTCCGCTCCTGCAACGCCGACGGCTACCTCGTCCGCAACTATGATCACCTGAAGTTTTTTGCGGGCTGCCGGCGCATCGGCGACTTCTCGCTCAACGTCGCGAACCCGCTCACGGCGGAATACTTCAAGGAGAAGTTCGGCCTGGAGCGCGTCACGGCCTCCTATGACCTGAACATCACGCAGCTCGAAGCGCTGCTGCGCGCCGCGCCGCCGGAATGGTTTGAGGTGACGATTCACCAGCACATGCCGATGTTTCACATGGAGCACTGCGTCTTCTGCGCGTTCCTCTCCACCGGCAAGGACTACCGCGATTGCGGCCGCCCCTGCGACAAGCACGACGTGAAGCTCCGCGACCGTGTGGGCATGGAACACCCGCTCAAGGCCGACGTGGGCTGTCGCAACACCGTCTTCAACGCGCGCGCCCAGACGGGCGCCGAGTTCATCGAACCTCTCCTGGCGATCGGGGCGCGTCATTTTCGCATCGAATTCGTCAACGAATCGCCCGTCGAAGTGGCGCGCACGATCACGCAGTATCGCGCGTTGTTGCGCGGCGAAATCACCGGCGCGCGACTTTGGCAGGAGTTGAAGTTGATCAACCAGCTCGGCGTCACCCGCGGCCAGTTGGATCAGACCGAAGTGCGCAAGGTGGTGCCGAAAGCGTAGCTGCCGGAGGGAGGAGCGACGCGAGTCCCCGACTGATCCAGGAGTGGGACTCGCGCAGCTCGTCCCTCCGAAACGTTTGGCGCGTTTACCCGATCTTCTGCCGGAAGCGCAGGACGCACAGGGCGAAGAGCGCGCCGCCCATCCCCGACAGGACCACCAGGTGTTGCCAGAAATCGTGCAGGCTCGCCCCGCGCAGGATGATGGCCCGCGCCAGTTCGATGAAGTACGTGGTCGGCAGGCACGCGCCCAGCGCCCAGAAAATCCAGGGCATCGTCTCGCGCGGAAAGATGAACCCGGAGAAGAAGACCGACGGCATGATGAAAATCATGCTCATTTGCAGCGCCTGCATCTGGTTTTGCGCGCGGGTCGAGAGCAGCAGCCCCAGGCTCAACAGTGAAAAGATATACAACACCGTCGCCGCCGCCAGCGCCGTCAGGCTGCCGGCAATCGGCACGTCGAACAGCCAGTGCATGATGGCGTAGAGGCCCGAGGACATCACGATGCCGATGCACAGGTAGGGCACGAGCTTGCCGAGCATCAGGCCCCACCGGGAAAGCGGGCTGACGAGCAGTTGCTCCAGGGTGCCGCGCTCGCGCTCGCGCACCAGCGACATCGCCGTGGCGAACGTCGTCGCGATTTGCAGCACCACGCCGATGACGCCCGGCACGAAAAAGTTCGGGCTGCGCATGGCCGGGTTGTAGAGAATTTGCGGTCGCACTTCGACGGGCAGTTCGCGCAGGCCGGTTTGGGTCTGGAAGTGCAGCAGCGATTCGCGGAAGGCCACGCTGATGGAGGTGTTCAACGCCGAGCCGGCGATGGTGGAACTGGAGCCGTCAATAAGCACCTGAAGGTGCGCGGTGCGGCCGGCGTGGAGGTTGCGCGTGAAGTCGGGCGGGATTTGCAGGCCCACGTAGGCCTTGCCGCGGCGGATGACGGCGGCCAGTTCGTCCACGCTTTGCACCTCGCCCACCACGCGGAAGGTCTGTGTGTTGACGAAGCGCTCGATGATCTGCCGGCTCTCGGTGGTGCGGTCCTCGTTGAGAACGACCATCGCCATGTGCTTCACGTCGTTGTCCAGCGCGTAACCGAACGCGACCATCTCGATCAGCGGCGGGAAGAACATGAAGAACAGCGTCAGCGGATCGCGCAGGACCACGCGGAATTCCTTGTAGAGAATGGCGGAGAAGCCGCGGAAGGGGGTTTTCATCGGGCAACCTTCGGGAGCCGTACGTTGGAAAATGACGAATGACGAATGACGAATGACGAAAGAATGACGAAGCTCGAAGCCCCAAGACGCGTGCGCAAATCGTTCGCGTTGGCATCGGCTGTTTCGACATTCGTCATTTGGAATTCCTTGGTCATTAGGATTTGGTCATTCGTCATTGCCCCGAGCGCCGTTGATGCGATCACTTGTCAAAGCGACGAAAACATCCTCCAGCGACGGCGCAATCGGCCGGATGTCCGCGCGCGCGATGCCCACCTTCGTCAGTTCCTCGCGCATGAGTTGCTCGGACATGTCCTGCTCGATCAGCAGGTGCATGGATTGGCCGAAGACCGTCGCGGCCTTCACCCCCGGCAGCCGCCGCAACGACTGCAAGCCCACCGTCACGTGCTCGCACGTCACGTCCACCCGGCGTGTGCCGGGCGGGTTGACGACGCGGAGTTGCTTGAGCGCATCCGGCTCGCCGCACACCACCAGTTTGGAGAAGGAGATGTAGCCCACGTGCGAACAGCGTTCCGCCTCGTCCATGTAATGCGTCGTGATGAACAGCGTGATCCCCTTGCTGGAAAACTCGAAGAGCAAATCCCATAACTCGCGCCGCGCCACCGGATCAATGCCCGCCGTCGGCTCGTCGAGAAACAGCACGCTCGGCTTGTGTACCAACGAGCAGGCCATCGCGAGCCGTTGCCGCCAACCGCCGGAGAGCAGGCCGGCGCGGCGAGCGAGGTAGGGTTCGAGGTGCGTGAGCGTGATAAGTTCGTCGCGCCGCTGCGCCAGCGCCGCGCCGCGCAGCCCGTAGAGCCGCGAGTAAAACGTGATGTTCTCGTGCGCCGTCAATTCGTCGTAGAGCGAGAACTTCTGCGACATGTAACCGATGAGCGACTTGATGTGCTCCGTCTGCCGCGCCACGTCGTAGCCGGCGATGGTCGCGCGCCCCTCGGACGGTTCCAGCAGCCCGCACAACATGCGGATGACCGTGGACTTGCCCGAGCCGTTGGGACCGAGGAAGCCGAAGATGGACCCTTTGGCGACGCTGAACGACACGCCGTCCACGGCGGTGAAATGTCCAAACCGCTTCGTCAGGTTTTCACATTCGATCATCGCGTCGGGCATGGTGAAGATCACTCGGTTGTTACCTCGAACCCCTCAAAGCGCTGTTCCCAAACTTGCATCAACGGTCGCCAGTCATTCCCGTCGCCAGCCCTCAGTGCGGCGAAATAATTGGACTCGCCTGCGGTCTCCGTGGGAACAAGGTCAACCGGCGGAAGTTCCAACCGGCGGAGCAATTCACGAAGAAAGAGACGGGTGACACGACCATTGAAATCGTTGAACGGATGGATCGAGAGCAGGCGCCCCTCGGCAAACGCGAGCATTTCCAGGAGCAGGTCATCCATCTTCCTGCTGGCATTTTGGAGACGCACACGAAGGTTCTCGCTGTAGTCACGCATGAGGATGGGCACGCGAAACGGCGGTGGTGGGTTGTGCTCGCCGACCGTCACCTCGGCGTCGCGCCACCGACCCGCCCATTCGGGCACCAGATCAGCGGCGATTTCAGAATGAAAACGCAGGATGAGTTCGCCACCGGGGTCTTGGGCAGCAAAAGCGCCTGAAGCAATGGCGGTTTCCACGCGGAGCACACGTTCGGCCAGCAGCGGCGCCAACTGCGAATAACTCAGGAGGCCGCTTGTGGTTTGAATGAAGCGGGTCGCTCCGCCTGGCGGTGTAGTTTCTCCAGCCATGATTGGTCAACGGCCTCCTTCTCGAACGCCATGGACAGGGCCACCTGGCGCGGAATCCGCCGCCAACAAATCTCCTGCCGGGCTTCAGCATTGAGCCGCCGCCAGCGTTGGATGGTTTCAGTCCATTTCATGCCGGAACATTACTGCCGATGCGGTAGCCAGACAAGACTACAATCCGCATAACATGCGGATGACTGTGGACTTGCCCGAGCCATTGGGACCGAGGAAGCCGAAGATGGACCCCTTGGCCACGCTGAACGATACGCCATCCACAGCGGTGAAATGCCCGAACCGCTTGGTCAGGTTTTCGCAGTGGATCATCGCGTCGGGCATGAGGCAGCCTATTCGGGTAGGCGCAGTTTCCAGAGAAACTCGTCCGTTGCGATGTAAACGGAATTCTTGGCAACCACAGGCGAATGGTAAAGCCCCAGAGGCAACTGAAAGCGGCCAAGACATTTCTTTTTCCTGCCGGCCGCGAACACAATCAAGTCACCGTCATCAGTTCCGACCAGAACCTTGCCGTCTGCAAGGCAGGGCGAGCCATAGTAACAACCGCGCGCGCCGTCAGCGAGTCGGCTGTGCCAGATTTCTTCCCCGGTCTTTTCATCCAGGGCAAATAAAACGGCCTGCCAGCCCAAGACATAAACGATTCCGTCGGCCACGGTGGCCGAGCCGTAAGTGCTGCCGAACTCTGGATGTTGAAATGTCCAGCGCACGGCTTTCGCAGTAGCGTCGCCACGATGCCCGAGGGCAATGGCGTAAAGCGGCGCGTTGGTTTGAGGTTGCTCAAAGTCATTGTTCAGACCGACATAGATCGTATCGCGATGGACAGTCGGAGTTCCTACGAAGAAATTTTTCCGGTTTTCGGGATACAAACCGGATTCCACTGCTCGCCAGTCGTTCGCCGCAGGTTCCGTGCAATTGGCCTTCCAAATCTCCCGTCCAGTCTTCGGTTCAAATCCATACAACCATCCATCCCCCCCCGGGAAAAATCACCTGGTCCACGCCGTTCACTCGCGCAACGGCGGGCGAAGACCACTGGCCATACATGATTGCCTGGCCCGGCGCGTGACTGCTCCAAACCACTTTGCCGCTCTCCTTGTCCACCGCCAGAAATGACGGCGCGGAACTCGGTTCGCCTGACGGACGGCAACCTTCGCCGGTAACGCAAAACACCAAGTTGCCCGGCACCATGGGCGAGCAAATCGGATTGCCTACGTCGCCCGCATCCCGCTTGAAGACGCCGAGCTCTCGAACCATGTCGAGTTTCCAGATGAAGTCGGCGTCGGTCGGTCCGGTGAGGTCCTCCGACGTGAAAGGGCTGTTGTTCTTGCCGTCGCGGAAACCCTCCATGTCCACGCAGACCAACTCGCCACGATTGCTCACATACAACGCGCGCCCGCCTTCCACCCACGGGCGCGAATTGATGAACCCCAGCATGTCGTTGACACGTTCTGGAAGTCTGGGATGGGCTGACTGCCACAGAATCTCGCCCGTCTGGCTGTTGAAGCACTTCAGCGCACCACCCTCTTCCGCGATCTTGTGAGTGCGCGGATCCTCTCTTTGAAAACTCGTGCCAACCAGAATCTTTTCGCGCGAGAGCGCTACTGCGCCGGAGTTCCAGCCAATCTTCGCGCGCCAGATCACATACTTGCCGCCATCCTTGGTGCAATCCCAAACCGGAGCTTTTTCCACCTCGGGGTCTATTTGAGCGCGAAGAGCGTTCGCAAGGGACAGCATCAGGACGAACGTCAGCGCGAGGCAACGAAACGTTCTTGATCGGCAGTTCTTTCGTTTCATAACGTTGTCTGGTTCTTACTTTGCCACGATCGGGAACGTCACGATTCCGGCGGAGGATTTGCGGCCAGATAAGCCTCCAAGCGCGCGATCAAGGGTGGAAGGTCTCGTTGCACGGTGTCCCACACGACATCCAGGTCCACATCGTCGTAGTCGTGGATGAGAATGTTCCGCATCGCGGTGATCAGCTTCCAGGGGATCTCGGGGAAAGTTTTGAGGGCTTCGGGAGACAGTCGGCGGGCGGCTTCGCCGATGATCTCAAACTTGCGGTTCACCGCTTCATACTTTTCTTCGTTTGCCTTGAAATCCTCGCGGGAGACGCCGCTGGTGAATCGCCGGATGGCTTTGGCAGCTTCGAGAATATCCTCCAGATAAGCATTATCCTTCGGCATAAATCGGCGTTGCCGTGGAAAGGATGGAATGTTTACGGTAGCGATTGCGGCTGCGCTCAATGGCGCGGCGGCTCACCAAATCCACCGGACGACCGAACAACTCTGCTAACTTTTCCTGCATATCCGCCCAATCGAGCAGCGTCGGACGCGCATCTGAACGAAGCGTGGCCAGCAGATCAACGTCGCTGTCACCGCGAAAATCATCGCGCAGCGCCGAGCCGAACAATTCGAGCCGGGCAATGCCGCGTTCCCGGCAGAATCGTCCAAGCTTCTCGCGATTGAAGTTCAGCTTCATGCTGCTGTTTTACCATTTTGAATCGGCGCTGTCAAAATCGCCCTGTTCGCGCGTTTTGTGATTTCACTTCGTCAAGCCGGGAAACGTCGCCTCCACCGACATGCCGGCGCGCAGTTGGCCGTCGGGATTCTCCAGCCGCAGCTTCACGCCGAAGACCTGCTTGATGCGCTCGTCGGCGGTCTGCACGTTGCGCGGGGTGAACTCGGCGGCGCGGCCAATCTGCTCGACCGCGCCCTTGAACTCCCTGTCGGGGAACGCGTCGGCGCGAGCCGTTACGGCGTCCCCAAGTTGGATGTGTCCCAGCCACGGTTGCGGCACGAAGACGCGCACCCAAAGATGATTGGTCAACAGCAGCGTGGCCACCTCGCGGTTCGGCGCGAGCACGTCGCCCGGCTTCACGCTCAACACTTCGAGCACGCAATTGGTCGGCGCCGCGATGGTCATCTCGCGGAGCTGCGCGTCGGTCTCGGCCAGTTGCGCGCGCGCCTGAGCCAGCCGCTCCGGCCGCGTGCCCGCCAGCAGCAGGTCGTAACGCGCCTTGGCGGCGGCGGCGCTTTTCTCCCGCGTGGTCGCCTGGCTCACCGCGCGGTCGCGCTCGGTTTCAGAAACCGTCTTGTCGCGGAACAATTCCTCAGCGCGCTTGCGCTCGGTGCGGGCGAGGTCCAGTTCGGCCAGTTGCGCCTCCCACTCGGCCTGGACGGCGGCGATTTCCTCCTTGCGCGGGCCGGCTTCCCACTCGGCGAGCATCGCGGCCATTTGTTCGCGGCGCGCGCGGAGTTCGGCGGCGTCGAGCTGGACGATGGGCTGGCCGGTTTGCAGTGCGTCGCCTTCCTGCGCAAAAATTTTCTCCACGCGCCCGCCGTAGCGCGAGGCGACGCGGGCCTCGTCGGTTTCAATCGTGCCGGAGACGCCCGCCCGGTCCGCGGGGAAAGCCGCCCGGTCGCAGGCCGCCAGCAAAAGCAGCGGCAGGAGCGCGGCGCCGAGTGTGATGCCAGAATTGATGTTCACCCGGCGCGAACATAGCAAGCGCGCCCGCGCGGTTCAATGCCGCAAAGAAACCTGTCCAAATGACGCCATTGGTATATTTTGACGGTGGCGAAAAGGTTTCCGCATGACGTTTGCATCGCGCAATGAAGCCGGCGAACAATTGGGCCGCCGTCTGCAGCAGCAAAAGGTTGCGGCCGACCTGGTGCTGGGACTGCCGCGCGGCGGCGTGGTGGTGGCCGCGGCGGTGGCCCGCGCCCTGGGCTGTCCGCTCGACGTGATCGTCGTGCGCAAGATCGGACACCCGCGCCACCGCGAGTTCGCCGTGGGCGCGCTGGCCGAGGACGGCACGGTGGTTCTGGACGAAGCCTCGTTGGACAACACCGGGGTCAATCGCGCCGAACTGGATGAAGTGATCGCGGAGGAATCGCAGCGGCTGATGGATTACCGGGGGAAGTTTCACCGGGCCGGTTTGCCCGCGCTCAAGGGCCGGCGTGTTCTGATCGTGGATGATGGCCTGGCGACGGGCGCGACGATGGACGTAGCGGTGCGCGCCGCGAAGAACCAGGGTGCGCTCCAGGCAGTCGTGGCGGTTCCCGTCGCGTCGGACAGCGGCGTGGACCGGTTGCGGCGCGCCGCCGACGACGTCATCGCGCTGCTGGTGGACCCGGGCTTCATGGCCGTGGGGCAATACTACGTGCGGTTCGATCAAACCTCGGACGAGGAAGTGGTGCAACTCCTGGACGCGGCCCGCGCTCGCGCCGATTCGCCGTCGTCGTCGTGACCCGCACTGCGGAAGAAGATTTTCCGCGCGCGGACGGCGAAATAAACCGGGAGGCGAAGATTGTCCGGAAAACCTTGAACCCTGAACCTCGAACCTTGAAGATCGGCGCCGAACCGGGTGGCGTTCAAAGTTCGAGGTTCAAGGTTCAAGGTTTGTTTGGTTGCGGCTTTGCCGCGTCAGTCCTTTATGTCCTCGTTGTTTGACTATTTGCCCGATTCAGGAACAAGCGCCACCGTGGCTACAGGTGTTCGCCCGCCAGCACGTCCGTCTCCTTCAACGCGAGCGGGAATGGTTCCAGCGGCATCGGCCGGTCGTGGTTCAGGAACACTTCGCAGACGCGGCAGAAATCGGCCCCGGTCGTCACGCGGCGGATCTGGTGGAGGAACTGCCCCGTCGGCTCGACGCCCAGGCCGATGTAGTTCATGTATTTTTTCATCTTCTGCACGTGCGCGTTCTCCTTGACGCCCGCAGGCCGCACGGTTTCAAACAGCTCGCGAACATAGCGCCACACGTCGTGGCCGCGCGGCACGAAAAGCGTCTCGCCACGCCGGTGCTGGCGGATTTGGTGAAAGAGCCAAGGATTGCGAATCGCGCCGCGCCCGATCATCAAACCGCGCGCGCCGGTCTGCTGGAGGACTTCCGCGGCCTTCGCGGCGGAATAGACATTGCCATTGGCCAGCACGGGGCAGCGGACGGCGGCGGCCGCGCGGGCGATGTAATCGTAATGGACCTCGCTGCGATACATCTCCGCCACCGTGCGCCCGTGGACCGTCAACAGGTCAATCGCATGCTTCGCGAAAATCGGCAGCAGTTCATCGAACACCTGGGGTGAGTCGAAGCCAAGGCGCGTTTTGACGGTGAACTTGATCGTGATGGCGTCGCGCAACGCGCCGAGGATGGCGTCCACGCGCTGCGGCTCGCGCAGCAAACCGCCGCCGGCACACTTGCGATAGACCACCGGCGCGGGGCAGCCGAGGTTGAGGTCCACGGCCACGATGGGGAGTTGCTGCAGTTCCCTCGCCGTGCGCACGAGCGCCGGGATGTCGTTGCCGATCATCTGCGCGACGACGGGCCGGCCGGTCGGATTCTGCGTGATGGATTCAAGTATCCACGGCTCCAGGTTCGACGTGGCATGGACGCGGAAATACTCGGTGAAATAAACGTCCGGCCCGCCGTAACGCGCCATGAGCCGCCAGAACGGCAAATCGGTCACGTCCTGCATCGGCGCCAGCACAAGGATCGGCGCGGCGCCACGCAGCAGGGCGTCAAATTGTTCGTGATGACTCACGCGAGGATTTAACCACGGAGGGACAAGGATGAACACGAATAAGATGCCGTTTCAAAAGTCTCATTTGGTGGGGCGAGCGTCCTCGCGAGCCCTGACTCGGTGAAGCCTTATTGATTCGAAGGCTCGCGGGGACGTTCGCCCCACCTTTTTGAAACGACTTCCCAAAGCAGGAGCTCCGCGCGCCGGGCGGTTCATTCGAATTGCGGGTGCGCTTGCAAACGTTCCCAGGTCCCGGGCGACAGCGGCGCCTGGCGGTAAACGGGTTCCCCGAGCGGCTCGGCGCTGGTCGAGTTGCGCGCGCGCTTCAACCATTTCCGGTCGAGCGGCTCCTCGATCAACGTCCGCGTGTTGGCGGCGATGGTGGTTTCCTCCTTCTCACCCGTGGCGTGGCCGGCGCCGACGAAGAAGCCCGCGAGCAACAGCGTGACGCGGAGCATCGTGCTGCGCGAGTAGGTCGGCAGCGCGCAGGGACGCTGCGCATCGAGCAGCCGGAACAGGTTGGTGAACAATGGCAGCGTCCACATCGCCGGATTTTTCGCCGGTGAGAACGCATCGAACAAAATCGCGTGCGGGGCGGGGAGCGGGGAAGCGGGCGAGCGGGCAAGTGAGCGATGGAGAAGAGAAGGGAAATCGCCGAGGTGAAGTTCCCAGGCCACGTTCTGCCGGGCGTCGCGGAAATTCACGTGGTGCGTTTTGAGAAGCGTTTGCAACGGCGTTCCGTAGCCGCCGAAGTAGCCGAGCGCGTCGGCGTGTTCGAGCGCGAATTCGAGCGGCTCCAACGTCCGATCGAAACTGACCAGCCGGAGCGTCGCGGGGAGGTCGCGCGTGGCCCGCAGCACCGTGAGCGCGTTGGCAGCGGCGCCCAGGCCCACGTCCCAGACCACGAATTCGCCGTGATGGTCGCGTAGTCGCTCGACCAGCCGCAGTTGCCTGACATAAAGCGCCTCCGCCTCGGCGACGGGGCCGATGACGGGATGAAACGTTTCGCGCTCGGCCAGCGAATGGACGCTGTGCACGCCGCAGGCCAGCCTCACCATTTTGTAGCCGGAGAGGGGTGGCACAGCGGGTCAACGCACGGCGCGTTTGCGTTTGCCGCCGCGCGGGTAGCGGACTTTGACAGGGGCGGCGGGCGACTGCATTCCCAGTGCACCGCGTTTGAGTTCGTTGATCTGATCGCGGAGCAGCGCGGCTTTTTCGAACTCCAGGTTGTTGGCGGCTTCGAGCATTTCGGCTTCGAGTTCGCGGAGGGTCTCGGTCACGTCGAAGTTGCCGCCGGCTTCGTTGATCACGGCCGCGGCGCGGGCGGAGCCTTCGCGATACACCGCCAGGCTGTCCTCGACGGCGCGGCTGACGCTGCGCGGGGTGATGTGGTGCTCGCGGTTGTAGGCGAGCTGCTTCTCGCGGCGGTAGTTGGAAATGGCCAGAAACTTTTGAATGCTCTGCGTCATCACGTCGGCGTAAAGGATCACTTCACCGTTCAGATGGCGTGCGGCGCGGCCGGCGGTCTGAATCAAACTCGTCTCGCTCCGGAGAAAACCTTCCTTGTCAGCGTCGAGAATGGCGACGAGCGACACCTCCGGCAGATCGAGGCCTTCGCGCAGCAGGTTGATGCCGACGAGCACGTCGAACTCGCCCTTGCGGAGCCCGCGCAGAATCTCGACACGCTCGATGGCGTCAATCTCGCTGTGCAGGTAACGGACGTTGATGCCGATGTCGCGGAGGTAATCGGTCAGTTCCTCGGCGGTGCGCTTGGTCAGCGTGGTGACGAGCACGCGCTCTTTTTGCTCGACCCGTTTGCGCGCCTCGTTGATGAGGTCATCAATCTGGCCCTTGAGCGGTTTGACGGTGATGACCGGGTCCACCAGGCCGGTGGGGCGGACGACCTGTTCGACGACGCCGGAATTTCCACTGCCCAGGCCCTCGCTTTGCGGGACCACCCTCTCCCCACCCGATGGGGAGAGGGACGGGGTGAGGGGTGCTCTTGTTTCTTCCGTAGCAGCCGACGTGAGGAGGCTCTGATCAATGTCCTTTGAAGAATGAGCCTCCTCACGTCGGCTGCTACGAACTTGAAGGGCACTCTCCCCTGCCCATTGAATTTCCCGACCGCCTGGCGTGGCGCTGACATAAATGGTCTGGTTCTGGTGGCCTTGAAACTCGCCGAAGTTCAGGGGGCGATTGTCGAGCGCGCTGGGGAGCCGGAAACCGTGCTCGACGAGGACGGTCTTGCGCGAGCGGTCGCCTTCGTACATCCCGCCGATCTGCGGGACGGTGGCGTGCGACTCGTCAATCACAAGCAGGAAATCCGGCGGGAAAAATTCCATCAAGGTGCAGGGCCGCGAACCGGCCGGCCGGCCGGTGATGTGGCGCGAATAATTTTCAATGCCGGAACAAAAGCCCATCTCCTCCATCATCTCCAGGTCGTACTCGGTGCGCATCTTGACGCGCTGGGCTTCAAGCAGTTTGCCGTGCTTTTCGAACCACGCGATGCGGTCGCCCAGTTCCTCGCGGATGGTCAGGACGGCGCGCTTTGTTTTTTCAGCGGGCGTGACGAATTGTTTGCCGGGGAAAACGGTGACCACTTCCAGGCCCTCGATTTTGTCACCGGTGAGCGGCTCGAAGCGGGTCAGGCGCTCCACCCGGTCGCCGAAAAACTCGATGCGCAACGCGTCTTCCACGTAGGCGGGGCACAGTTCGACGGTGTCGCCGCGCACGCGGAACTGGCCGCGGGTGAACTCGATGTCGTTGCGGTTGTATTGCAGGTCCACCAAACGGAGGAGGAACTGGTCGCGGGTCAGTTCCTGGCCGGCGCGCAAGTGGACGAGCATCGTCTCGTAATCCTCCCGGCTGCCGATGCCATAGATGCACGAGACGCTGGCGACCACGATCACGTCGCGTCGCGCGAAGAGCGAACTCATCGTCGAGAGCCGCATCCGCTCGATCTCCTCGTTCACGCTGGAATCCTTCTCGATGAAGGTGTCGGTGCGCGGGATGTAGGCTTCGGGCTGGTAATAATCGAAATAACTCACGAAATACTCGACGGCGTTGCGCGGAAAAAAACTTTTGAATTCGGCGTAAAGCTGCGCCGCGAGCGTCTTGTTGTGCGAGATGACGAGCGTGGGCTTGTTTACGTTTTGGATGGCATTGGCGATGGTGAAGGTCTTGCCGGAGCCGGTGACGCCGAGCAGCACCTGATGCTTCGCGCCGGACAACAGCCCCTCGGTCAGCTTCGCAATCGCTTGCGGCTGGTCACCGGCGGGCGCGTATGGGGCGACGAGTTCGAACATTTCTGATCGCGCGGGTTTTCCTCGGGCAAGCGCAAAGAGACGATTGCACGGCGATTCAAATAGCCTTGGCCAGTTGGCGGCGCTTCATGCCCAGGCGAAAAAGGGTTTGCAGCAGCAGGTCAATGGATACCGTGGCATCGGCCGCCTCCATCTTGGCAACACGGGATTGACTGGTTTTCAAGCGCGCCGCCAAGGCCGTCTGCGTGAGTCCCTGTTCCTGTCGCAAAGCGCGCACCTGACGGGCGAGCGCCCGTCGCATCTCGATGAATTCCAGGTCGGCGTCGGACAGGTCTAGGAAGTCCTGCACCGAGCCTTCCACCCAACCGTTTTTCAACTTTTTCATGGCTGGCTTGCTTCGTAGAGTTTCACCCGCCGCCGGCAGTTTTGGATTACTGCGTCCGGCGTTTTTTCAGTCTTCTTCTCAAACACGTCCAGAACCACGACGGCGTCCGCTTCGAGGCGGTAAATCACCCGCCACGCTTTGTTCCGGTCGTTCACGCGCAACTCGTGGCAGCGCGGACCGATGATCGGCATCGGGCGGGAGTGGGGCAGACCCAGGTTCTCGCCGTCCTGCAAGTCTCGCAAGAGCATCCCGATTTCCCGCCGGGCTTCCACGCTCATCGGCGGGGTTTTCACCTCGCCGTGCAGCCAGCGCAGGGGCTTGCCGTTCATCGTGCGATGGAAGCTATGTCAGAACAGGTATAGTGTCAACCGCGTGCCCCGTGATACCGACCAGCTTCTGGTGCTTCGCGCCGGACAACAGCCCGTCGGTCCGGTTCGCAACTCCGAAAGCTTTCGAGGCCGGTCACCGGCGGGTTTGAACGATGCGGACAACTCAAACCTGCCAATCGAACGTCTGAGCAGGCGCGAGCGTGTCAACACGGGTGGTGTCACGATTTTCGGGAAAGGGGTCCAGCGCCGGGAGGCACGCGTTGATTCGGTCAAAAAGCGCCGTCAGAGAGGCGCTCACCATCGCGACGGGCCTGCCGAACATCCGCCGGGCGTTTCCGGGCGAATAATTACTTCACTTCGGCCGGCTTTCAGTTAATCTGGACAATCACAAGCACACACGATGCGCCCGCCTCACGCAAAGCAGTATTCACCGACGGCGTTATGAAGTTGCTCGTCTTCGCTCACACCCCGCCGCCGCATCACGGCCAGAGCTACATGGTGCAACTCATGTTGGCCGGCTTCGGCGGGGACCGGTGCAAGCGCGCGCCGCAAACTCACACCGCCGCGCCTGAGCACGCGGCCCGCTACGGGATTGCCTGCTATCATGTCAACGCCCGCTTGTCCCGAAAGCTGGAGGACATCGGGAGCGTCCGACCGGCCAAGCTGGTGTTGCTCCTGGGTTATTGTCTGCAAGCCCTCTGGTGCCGCGTCCGCTTCGGTGTCACCAATTTTTACTACGTGCCCGCCCCCGGTCAACGCTCAGCGCTGTTGCGCGATTGGGTGGTCATGCTGCTGTGCCGGCCGTTTTTCAAGCGAATCATTTTGCACTGGCACGCCGCCGGTTTGTCCACCTGGCTGGACACCGCTGTGCCCGCCTCCTCCCGCTGGCTCACTTACCGGCTGCTCAAACACGTTGATCTGAGCATCGTCCTCTCGGCCTTCAACCGGGCGGATGCCGAAAAATTCCTGCCCCGCCAGATCCAGGTCGTCAGCAATGGCATTCCCGATCCCTGTCCGGACTTTGAACGGGAGATTCTGCCGCGGCGCAACGCGCGATTCGCCGCCCGCGGCAAGATTCTGGCCGGCGGGAGGCTGACGGACGCGGAGCTGGAAAACACCGGCGGGGATCCGCAAATCTTCCGCATCCTGTTTCTGGCCCACTGCACCCGGGAGAAAGGACTCTTCGATACAGCCCAGGCCGTCCTCAGCGCCAATCGCCAACTGGCCGCCAGCGGCAGCCCGATCTCGCTGCATTTGCAGGTGGCGGGCAACTTCGTGACGGCAGAGGAAAAAGCCGGGTTCGATCTTCTGCTCGCGGACCCGCAAACCCGCCGCTTCATTGCTTACACGGGCTTTATCTCGGGCGAGGAGAAGCACGCCGTTCTCAAAACGGCCGACTTGTTCTGTTTTCCAACCTGTTATCGGAATGAAAATCAGCCGGTGAACCTGATCGAGGCGATGGCCTACGGATTGCCGATCCTGACCACCCGCTGGCGTTCCCTGCCCGAACTGCTCCCGGCCAATTATCCTGGTCTGGTGGACATCCGTTCGCCGGAGCAAATCGCCGCCACGCTGCCGGGCCTGATGATCCGCGAGACGGGCGAAGCATTTCGCCGCCTCTTTCTCCGCCAGTTCACGCTCGACCAGCACCTCGCCGGCCTGGCCGACGCCTTGCACAGCCTCGAACAATCGCGGCCGGCCGCCGCGCCGGCGACGATGTCTGCGGCGCCGCCCAGACCATCCCAACCCAGGCGCAGTGAGAACCTCACGCTCCAGCGCGATGTTTTCCTGGCGCACCCGGACTCGATTGACCGCGAGAATTGAGGGAGAGACTTTCAACGCTGTCGAGGTGGCTGAAGATTTCCATCGTCACGCTCCACACGAAGTCCTTGGTGTCAACCGAGGCAGGAGGGATGTTTTGATGCTGCAGGCTGTATCTATAGGGATACAATAGCCCCATGAAGCCCAATCCCGACAGTCTTCTCGAAAAGCGACAGGCCCTGCTTCAACAAATGCAATCCATCGACCGCCTCCGCCGCGGCTCCCTGAGCAAACAGTTCTTCAAATCCGACCCTCCCGGCCCGGCTCCGCAGGGCCC
>CAZIFU010000288.1:0-4667 GCA_964539075.1 uncultured Verrucomicrobiota bacterium
GCCGCACCTGGGCGGCACAGCGCGGGAAACATTGCAGCGATTTCGGGCCGGCGAACCGGCGGAGGAAATCGCGCGGAAGCGCGGGCTGGTGGCGGGGACGATTTACGGACACCTGGCGGATGCCATTGCGGCCGGCGAAGCGGTCGAGTTGCGGCGGCTGTTCACGCCGGACCAGGAGCGGGAGATGGCGGTCGCGTTCGGAAAGCTTGGCTTGGGCAACTTGATGGGCGTGGCGGAGGCGCTGGGGGGAAAATATCACACGAGCCTGCTCCGGGTTTATCGCGCGGCAATGAACGCGCAGCGCGCGGCTTGAACGCCGGCCGGGCGGCCGCGAGTTTGGAGTTCAAGCTTCAGCTTGTCCGTGCTGCACGCTGCAACGAATCACGGTTCAACGAAAACACATCACTTTGCGTCCGGCATTTTGGCCCCGTGGACGTGGTGTGGCAGGACGAGCGTGTTTTACGTGCCGGTGTTTTCCTGCGGAATCCTCATGCAGTAAAACGAGCGATAGACGAAGATCAAAGCGACCAGCAGGAAGAAGGAGCCGATGAACAGTTTCAGGTTTTCACTCTGCATCGTCACGGCAATCTCCACCGCCAGCAGGCCGAACAACGTCGTGAACTTGATGACCGGGTTGAGCGAGACGGAGGAGGTGTCCTTGAACGGGTCGCCCACGGTGTCGCCCACCACGGTGGCCGCGTGCAGCGCGGTGCCCTTTTGCCGCATATCCACCTCGACGATCTTCTTGGCGTTGTCCCACGCGCCGCCGGCGTTGGCCATGAAAATGGCCTGGAACAAGCCGAAGAAGGCGATCGCCACCAGGTAACCGATGAAAAAGTATGGATTGAAAAACGGCAGGGAGAGCGCGAAGCAGAAAATGACGATGAAAATGTTGATCATCCCCTTTTGCGCATAAACCGTGCAGATCTTGACGACCTCCTTGCTGTCGGCAATCGAGGCCGCGCCGCTGTCCAGCTTGATGTTTTCCTTGATGAACACGACCGCGCGGTAGGCGCCGGTGACGACCGCCTGGGTCGAAGCGCCGGTGAACCAGTAGATGACCGACCCGCCCATGAGCAGGCCCAGCAGCACTTCCGGCTGCACCAGGCTCAGTTTGGAGACGACCTCGCCGTAGCCGGGCAAGTGTTCCAGGAGCATGATGATGCCAAACACCATCGTCGTCGCCCCCACCACGGCGGTGCCGATGAGCACCGGTTTGGCGGTCGCTTTGAAGGTGTTGCCCGCTCCGTCGCCTTTTTCGAGCTGGTGCTTGGCGTTTTCAAAGTCCGGCTCGAATCCAAAGTCCTTTTTGATTTCCTCTTTGATGTTGGGCACCGATTCGATCTGGCTCAGTTCATAGACCGACTGGGCGTTGTCGGTGACCGGTCCGAAGCTGTCCACCGCGATGGTCACCGGCCCCATGCCCAGGAAGCCGAAGGCCACGAGGCCGAACGCGAAGATGGGCGCGGCGAAGCTGTATTCCGCCGGCATCATCGCGGCCATTGCCGGATTCTGGGAAACCTTGTAGCTGACAAGCATCAGCGTCAGAATGACCAGCCCCTGCCAGAACGCGGAAAAATTTCCGGCGACGAATCCAGACAGGATATTCAGCGACGCGCCGCCGTGCTGCGAAGCGTTGGTGACTTCCTGCACGTGCCGCGAACTGGTGCTGACGAACACCTTGGTGAATTCAGGGATCAACGCGCCCGCCACCGTGCCGCAACTGATGATGGTCGAGAGCACCCACCAGAGGCCGGGGAAATCAGTCTGGTCTCCCAAGAGCAACCGGCTGGCGCCGAACGTCACGACGATGGAGACGATGGACGTGATCCAGACCAGGTGCGTGAGCGGCGCTTCGAGATCGAAATCTTTCAGCCGGCCGTATTTCATCTGGCTGAACCTGTCGTTGAGGAAGTAGGACAGCAGCGAAGTAAGAATCATCAGGATGCGCATGGCAAAGAGCCAGATGATCAGCGTGGCGCACATGCTTGGGTTCCTGGCCAGGGCCAGTGCCAGGAAGGTGATGAGCGCCACGCCGGTCACGCCGTAGGTCTCGAAGCCGTCCGCCGTCGGGCCGACGCTGTCGCCCGCGTTGTCGCCGGTGCAATCGGCGATGACGCCGGGATTTTTGGGATCGTCTTCGGGGAGCTTGAAGATGATTTTCATGAGGTCGGCGCCAATGTCGGCAATCTTGGTGAAGATGCCGCCGCAAATTCTCAGCGCGCTGGCGCCCAGGGATTCACCGATGGCAAAGCCGATGAAGCACGGCCCGACGAGGTCTTCGGGCAGAAACGCGAGGATGCAAATCATGAAAAACAATTCGACGCTGACCAGCAACAGCCCCACGCTCATCCCTGATTTGAGCGGGATGAGCAGGGTCGCCAGCGGGTTGCCCTTGAGCGCCGAAAAGGCCGTGCGCGAGTTCGCCACCGTGTTGATGCGGATGCCGAACCAGGCCACGCCGTAGGAGCCGAGAATGCCCAGGATGGAACAGAGCAGAATGACCACCACGTGGCCGAACGAGTTGTCCTGCAGGCCGAGAAAGTAGTAGCCCATGCACAACGCGATCAGCACCCAGAGGATCACCAGGAATTTGCCCTGTTGCAAAAGGTAGGTTTTGCAGGTTTCCCAGATGATGTTGGACACTGCGCGCATCCGTTCGTGCACGGCCAGGTTTTTCGTCTGGTGATATTGCACCACGCCAAAAATGGCGCCGATCACGCAGACCCCCAGGCCGAGGTAAAGCACCGTCAGCCCGCGCACGGCCTGCCCAAAAATATCAAACGAGACCGCGCTCAGGTCGGGAATTTTTATGTCCGCCTCGCCGGCAAAGGCCGTGGAGGCGCCAAAAAGCGCCAGGGCAAACAGAACAAACAACACGGAGTGTGATTTCAGTTGTCGCATAGAGTCAGAGAACGAATTGATGGCGCCGAGGCGCTTTTGGTTGCTGTTATTTTAATAAGTTGCGACACGGCAGTAATT
This sequence comes from uncultured Verrucomicrobiota bacterium, assembly GCA_964539075.1. Classification (GTDB taxonomy): domain Bacteria; phylum Verrucomicrobiota; class Verrucomicrobiia; order Limisphaerales; family CAZIFU01; genus CAZIFU01. The sequence continues at coordinate 2,983 of CAZIFU010000288.1, forward strand.
GAAAGGCCTGTTAACGTCAAGCTCATTCAAGGGCGCGGGCCCTCTGAACAGGCCGAAAAGGCGATGGGCAGCCTCCGGGCTTGACGTCTGCGCCGCCGCTCACTAAGACGGACGGCGACTCAACATTCAAACATGAACTCACACCAGGACCCGCTCACCCCGCGCCGCCAGTTTTTGAAATCCTCCTCGGCCGCCTTCCTCGGCAGTGCCCTGGTTTCGCCGCTGGGGTTCCCGAACATTTCCTCCGGCGCTCCGACCAGCGACAAGCTCAAGATCGGCTTCATCGGCTGCGGCGGGCGCGGCACCGGCGCGGCGGCCCAGGCGCTCAAGGCCGACAGCAATGTCGAACTTCATGCCATGGGCGACGTTTTCGCCGACCGCATCGAACAAAGCCTGGAATCGCTCCAAAAGGAGGCCCCGGACAAAATCAATGTTACGCCCGAACGCCGGTTCGTCGGCCTGGACGCCTACCAGAAAGTCATCGCCAGCGGTGTGGACGTGGTGCTGTTGACCACGCCGCCCGGTTTTCGCCCCTTGCACATCAAGGCGGCGGTCGAAGCCGGCAAACACATTTTCACCGAGAAACCGATGGCCGTGGACGGGCCGGGCGTCCGTTCGGTGCTCGCCAGCCTGGCGGAGGCCAGAAAGAAAAAGCTGGCGGTGGTGGACGGCTTCGTCTGGCGCTACAGCCAGGGCCACCGCGCGACTTACAAAAAGATTCAAGACGGCGCCCTGGGCGGCATCACGTCGCTCTATTCCTGCTACAACGCCGGCCAGACCACCAAGCACGACAAGTGGAATCGCGAGAATTGCCAGACCGATCTGGAATGGACGTTGCGCCGCTGGTATTTTTTCACCTGGCTGTCCGGCGACCACATTGTCGAGCAGGCCGTCCACAGCATTGACAAGATGCTCTGGGCCATGAACGACGAGCCGCCACTCAAGGCCATCGCCCACGGCGGGCGGCAGGTCCGCACCGGCGCGGAGGAAGGCCATATCTTCGACCATTTCGCCGTGGTGTATGAATGGGCGAACGGGGTGAAAGGCTTCCATTTCTGCCGGCAGCAGAATTATTGCGCCGCCGGCACCACCGACACCATCTTCGGCACGAAGGGCGTCTGCGACATCGTCAGTTCACGCCGGCTCATGGTGATCAAAGGCGCGAACCCGTGGCGTTACGAAGGCCGGCCCGACGAACCGTATCAAACCGAGCACGACGAAATGTACGCCTCGATCCGCGCCGGCGCCCTGCTGCACACCGGCGACCGCATGATCAACAGCACGCTGATGGCGATTCTCGGGCGCATGGCGGCCTACACCGGCCAGGAAATCACCTGGGAACAGGCGCTCAATTCCACGGAAGTGCTCATGCCGCCCGATCTGGATTGGAACATGCGCCTGCCCGTGCCCGCCGTGGCCCTGCCAGGGAAAACGAAGTTTGTCTGATGCGGCTGATGTTTTTTAATGCAAAGACGCAAAGACGCAAAGGCGCAAAGGCGCCGGGTTTTTACACGCCCCCTGACCCGGCCGGAGGCTACCCTACTCATGAACCGTTCGTACCACCGCAAGGTCTTGGAGTGCGCCAGTCCTCTGGCGCTTTCGACAACCCACGACTTCCAAAGCGCCAGAGGACTGGCGCAGTCCAAGACGCTGACGCGACCAAGCTCGGTTTTCTCCGGTTCAGG
>CAZIFU010000289.1:0-3094 GCA_964539075.1 uncultured Verrucomicrobiota bacterium
CGAGGTCAAAAATCCTCCGACCAAAATTTTCCCATCCTCCTGCACGGCCAGAGCATAGACCCAGTCGTTGGCTCCTGGATTGAAGCCGATGTCCAACGTCCCATCGGAGTTGAGCCGGCCGATCATGTTGCGCGGCTGCCCGCCCAGCGTGGTGAAATCACCGCTCACCAAAATCTTTCCGTCCGTCTGCACCGCCGACGACAGGACAAAACGGCCACCGCTCGACCCGGGGTTGAATCCGCTGTCCACCAGGGCTCCGGGTGCTGGCACAGCGTCGTTGAGAGTGACAGTATCCAGCGCGATCCAACCCCACGGACCATCACAATAGTCGATCAAGTCGAGCGTGAGAGGAGTACCCACCAGTCCATTGGCCACGATTAAGGAATTGCTAAAGTCCACTTGGGTCCAAGCATCCACGCCAAATACTGACCGCCGCGCACTCAATACATACGCTCCATCGCTCACACGCCGCAGGCCAACGCCTTCAAAACCGAAAGCGGAACTACTCGCGGGCAAACTGGCGAAATTGGCCACCAATCCCGAACCGAATCCATGTCCGATATTTAGGAACAGCGAGATGCTCCCACTGGGACCCAACATGAACTCCGGCGAACGAAACACCAATGTGTTGTGAGGGCTATCCTCGGTAGGGGAGAAAGGGCCGGCAATCTGCGGTATGATACGGAAATTACCGCTTTGCGCCGCCGCTGCAGCGTCGGAGCGGCTACTCGGCTCGTACGCCGTCGGCGGATCGTTGGGCGAGGTCAGTACGTTCGACCAGCCTTGCGCCGTCCCGTCGTCGAAGTCGTACGTGATAGTGTCGGCGCTGAGCGGTGCCACGAACGCCAGGGCGGCAAGCGCGGCGAGGAATGTCACGCCGAGTTGGAAACGAGAGAAAATGTTCTTCATAGGATTGGGAGCGTTGTGTGGAGTACGGTGACGAATTCTCTTTCATGATGGGCGTGTGAACGCAAATGGAGCGGCGCAGGCCATCGGCCGGCCACATTCGGCGACCCGCCGAAGCTGATCCAAAGCGGGCCGATGGTACGGGCCACGCAAAAAACCAAGCAGACGCGCCAGGAACGGCGCTGACGGCGCGCGCGCGACATCTGTCCTCTTCTGCAATTCCACTTTCTCGCAGGTGTGAATTTCCCGGCTGACGGTTTGCGGCTTTGGGGAGTGCGCCAGCCTCCAAGCCCAAACGGCGCCCGGAGCGTTCAGCGGGAAGGTTGCGCTCGCCGGAAGCGGCAGTGCCCATTTGAAGGATCTCGACTGCGCAGGGACGATCCAAACGATGCATCGCAGGTGAGCATCACATTCCACACACACGCGCCGCCTCGATCCATTATCGTGTCCGCAGATAGTGCATTTTTTCATAGGCTTTCAGGGTTTCGGTTTTATGGCCTGTTCACCCCTTCCAACGTGATCGCCGGGGAAAACTTACAGACAAACTGGATGGCGTGCGCCGGCATCAGTTCACCTTTCGAATGCCGTAGTTTCCGTTCACCACTTTGGTGATGGTGATTTGGGTGGTTGCGTTATTCCGCATCGTGAAGCTGTCTCCCTGATACATTCCTCCGGGTTCGCTCGAATACTGAAAGTAAGTGACGTAGTAGCCGGCGGGCACCTGCACGCTCTGAGTGCCATAAGCGGGCACGATGAAGTCCTTGCCTTTGCCGCCTGAGCGCAACCCGACGCGCACGCTGAATTCGTTCGGATTCTTGATCCGCAGTTCGAGACCGCCATTCAAGTCGCCAAAGAAGAGCGGCCAATTCCCGGGCGGCGTGGCAAAGGAAGACTGCTGGCCGGCGATTTGGGGATTGGCATTCGCGGCGCCGATTTGGGGCGTCCTGAACGAAACCATGCCTTCCACGCCCGAATTTCGGATTTTGACCTGGCCCTTTTCCACGTCGATCTGCAGGACCTCAATGGAATCGACGAGGTCCCCTTCCTCCACAGTGACCTTTTTGGGCGCCCTGCCAAGGCCCGGCTCGGTGATTTCCAGGAACGCTTTTTTCCTGGCAAGGATCCCGACCACACCAGTCAGCTCGACCGTCGTTTGCGCCTTGTGGGCGGCGAACGTGGGTTGCGGCACAAGGGGTGGGGCGGGCACCCGTTGTGGAGATTCGCGGATGGCTTGCGCGGGCGGGGGCAGCCGGGCGGCCGCCGGCTGGGGCACACTTGAGCCAACCGCGCTCCGTTCCGCGGTGCGGACAGTGGCAGCCCATTGGCCCGTGCCATCGTCCCGGCGGTCGTCCTCAAGGCTCTGTGACCCGGCCAGTAAATTACTCCGGAGGCCGAAGAACGCGCTCAACGCCACGACCCAGAACACGACCATGAAGTTGGCTTTCAACCAGGAGACGCATTTTTTCATAGGCTTTCAGTGTTTCGGACTGTTTGGGGCTGTTCACCCCTTCCTACGAAAGCGGCGTGGGAAACTTACTGGGAATTTTCAGAATGCTGAGGCAGGCAGGCAAGCTGCCACAGCGAGTGACACTGAACGGCAATCGGGAGCAGATGCGAAGTTAAGCGGAAGGTCTCTTTCCTTCGCGGTGTAAGCGGCTCGCGTGGCTGAAGATTTGGAAAGACGGAGGAAGTCGTTTGGGGCCGCTCATTTGGCTTGCCGAGGAGGCGGCGGCGGCGCGGCGGGCGCAGGAGACGCGCGCAGTTTTGCTATCCGCGCCAGCAATGCGGCATTTCCAAGGGCCAACTGTTCGGCTTCAGCAAGGGAGGCCGGGGTGTTCTCTTTGATCCGATTTTCGATGTACTCGGGAACTGTGAGCTTGGAAAAGGGAGAAATCGTTCGCGTGGACGGGTCCGCCAGAAACCAGCGGCCCCAAACTACCCGGTCATCATCGCCGGACTCATGGCTCAGTTTCTCCCGGATTTGCTTGATCACTTCACCGCGGTTCAGTTTGGTCCTCCCCAATACGCCCTGCTTGTTCAGCACCTGCCCGGAAATAGCTTCCGAAAGTTGAAGCAACCATTCAGGGCACCGTGGCGCGGCGGAGACGACATCCCAAACTCGCGCCGTACCGTCTAACGAGTAGGTGACAATCCGCTTTCCATCGGGCCTGAATTACGCAGAATACAC
>CAZIFU010000290.1:0-38599 GCA_964539075.1 uncultured Verrucomicrobiota bacterium
GGCAGATTTTTCTTGAGAGGAAACGATTGATTTCGGTGTGACGCGGAACGGCTGATCGGCGATTGAACGTGGGGTTTTCCCACCACGAGTGGTTCGCCCCTTCGCGCACCAGCCGACAGCCCTGTGCCGTCAAGTGTCGAATGAGTTCGCGGCGTTTCACACCAGAATCGCGGCTTCCTCGTAATCCTCCTTTGCGGCTTTCCGCGCATCTTCACGATTGAATTCCAGCGCTTCACTCAAGGCCGAGCGAAGATTTTTCTTCAATTCCGCTTTGGTCTTGCCCTGGCTATTCACGCCGGGGATTTCTTCAATCCACCCGATCCACCAACCGGAGTCTTGTTTGATTACTGCGGTAAACTTCTGTTTCATAACTTCATCATAACTTCGCTGTTTTCGGACGCAATTCCCGTCGCTGCCTCACGGCACAGGCAGTTCATCAAAGATTTTCTGGATGACCGTTTCGCTGGTTTTTTCCTCGGCCTCGGCTTCGTAGGTGACGGTCACGCGATGGCGGAGGACATCCATGCCGATGGTTTTGACATCCTGGGGCGTGACGTAGCCGCGGCCGCGCAGGAAGGCCCAGGCCTTGGCCGCGAGCGTGAGGTTGATGGTGGCGCGCGGGGAGGCGCCGAGCTGGATGAGGTCCTTGACCTGGATGTTGTAGGTCTCCGGCTGGCGTGTGGCGCAGACGAGATCCACGATGTAATCCTTCACCTTGTCGTCCACATAGATGTCATTGATGACCGAGCGGGCGGCGAGAACCTGCTGCGCGTCAATCACCGGACCGACGCTGGGCAGATTCGTGGTGCGCGCCATGAGGTCGAGGATCTGGCGCTCCTCGGTGCGCGAGGGGTAGCCGATCTTGAGCTTCAACATGAAACGGTCCACCTGCGCTTCGGGCAGGGGATAGGTGCCTTCCTGCTCGATCGGATTCTGGGTGGCAAGCACGAGGAAAGGCTCCTCCAGCTTGAAAGTCTGGTCGCCGATGGTGACTTGTTTTTCCTGCATCGCTTCGAGCAGCGCGCTCTGGACCTTCGCCGGCGCGCGGTTGATTTCGTCGGCAAGGACGAGGTGGGCGAAGATGGGGCCTTTGCGCGTGGTGAAGCCGCCGGATTGGGGGTTGTAGATCTGCGTGCCGATGACGTCGGCGGGGAGCATGTCGGGCGTGAATTGCAGGCGCGAAAATTTCACGTTGATGCACGCGGCGAGGGATTTGACCGAGAGGGTCTTGGCCAGGCCGGGGACGCCCTCGAGCAGGACGTGGCCGTTGGCCAGCAGGCCGACGACCAGGCGTTCGACCAGGTATTTCTGGCCGATGATGACCTTGTTGATTTCGTTGAACAGGAGATGCAAAAAGGCGCTGGCCCGCTGCACTTCTTCGTTGATGGCGTTGATTCCAGTGTTCATTAGATTTTGAAGTTACCGCCAAATAGACACCCCGGCCAGAAAATGTGTTCAGAGAAATCTGGCTGGCGGTTGGAGTCCACGCTTCAGCGTGCTCCGGGAACAGCCTGAAGGCTGGACTCCAAACCACAGGTTCATGGAAAGGTCCCATTGTCCCCGCGCCGGCCTCCGCGTCGGGTCACGGAGCCACCACGCGATAGAACCGGTTGGTGACAGGCTCCGAGAGGGTATCCGTGACCACGACGGTCGTCAGATCGGGTGGCGCGGGGATGTTGGTCAAGACCTGCCAGGTTGCGGTGGAGACGTCATCGCGGAATTGGACGAGGTAAGGCTGCCCGGCCTCGGCGGTGAAAGAAAAGGCAAACTGGTTGCCGTTGAGGACGACCCCATTGATTTGCGGAGGAGGAATGTAATCGAGGAACAGGGCGGGATAAATATTGATGGGGTCCTCGCGCGCCATGAAGCGGCGGGCGGTCCAGCCCTCGGTTTCGTCGTGGGCCTTGATCATCCAGCCAAAATTGGACTGGGGGTGGTCCAACCAGAATTGGACGTCGCTGACGATCTGCGTGGTGGAGTCGAAATAAAAAGGCGCCTGGGAAGGGGTGGAAATGAATTGGGAAGCGCTGACGTTGGTGGCGTAATCGCTGCCGGCCTTTCCGCCGGGAGTGGTCCAAGTGCGGTTGGAGGCGAAGCGATAGTACCAGTTGGCTTCGCCCAGGCTGGCAGGGGTGCCCAAGCCATTCCCTTGACTGGGCGGGCTGACCGCATTGGTTTTGCTTCCTTCTCCCCACGACTGGAGCATCCGGTGCACATCATAGAACGTGGCGTTGTCGGGATTGTCACCCGGCACTTTCGTGATATCCACGGCCAGCACAACTCCGGTGATCCGGGATTGCGGGGGGACCGCGCCCGCCAGGTCGAATTTCAGAAGCCCACGATTCCGGCAATAGAGAAAGGGCGGGGAACAACCCGTGTTCTGGATCTGACCGGCATTGAAATATTTTTCGCCGCCCAGATTGTTGTCGGGAAAACGCTCCATCAAACCGGTGTCCGCTGATGAACCTATGACGATCGTGGCGCCAAAGACCGTTCCAGTCAGGCACTCTGAAGTCAGGAGCACGAAGGCCAGGCAAAAAGGCCATGGCACCAAGCGGTGGAAAGCCTCGGAACACCCCTCATCCCGTCTCCCGCCGAGGCCGGTGCGTACGGATTTTGAACACTCTGGCGAGAATTCCCCCTCTCCCTTCGGGAGAGATTCCATGAGCCGCCAAAACTCATGAATTGTTCCCCTGAACCCAGCAGAAGGGTAGGGCGTGTCACTCCGTGCGCGCCGTTTGGATGGTTGTTGGCAACCCGCGGCGCGCACGGAGTGACGCGCCCTGCCTTGCGGTTCATGGGTAGCTTCCACGGTTTTGCGACCGTGCATTGGGACCATGAACAGGACGGAGTCTTCGCCCGCGCGCCAGCGTTTGGAGTGCGCCGACGCGAGTCGGCGCTGTGGCGAACTGGGAAAGCGCCGGCTGGGGCCGGCGCACTCCAAACGCTTCGCGCCTTCGCGATCCCACGTGGAGGCCGCCTCGTCGCATGGCCAACGAGGTTCATGGAAAGGGCCGGGGCGAGGGTGGTTTTCGGTCACTTGATTTTGCAGAACCCTGGAACTCATTTCATAAAAGATATACCGGAGGGACGAGTTACACGAGTCCCCAAGCTGGACGGCATGTCCTCAGAAATCAGGGACTCGTGTAACTCGTCCCTCCGGTTTATGAGATAGCTTCCAAGGTCGCGGCTCACATCTTATGTGGTTCACAGCCCATGGCCAGTCAACTAATTATTATTTCAACCAGCATTGGAAGCCCAAACAGTAGAAGCCCCAAAGTCACCTTGCTGGTTCGCATGGTTCACTCTTAAAAATCAAAACCCCCGAAACCGGGGGTTTTCATTTTAAGTTTGAGGTGGTGCAGCAGACTACAAAAGGACCACTTCGCCGGCGATCAGGGTGTTCACCGAATCAATCCCGCTGGCAGCGGTGACGAGGCCGCCATTCCGCAGGTGTTCATTCGACTCGTTGGCGTAGCCCGGGATGATGTTGTTGATCTGCGGGTCGGTTGCCCCCAGATGTTTGCGGATGACTTCGCCCAGCACAGAACGGTAATCCACGGCGCGTTTGAGATAGCGGCCGGTGGCATCGAACAAAGTGCCGGTGCCCGTTGATCCGCCGGAGTAGGTGCCCACCACCCAATGCACGTCCTGGCTGTTGTAAGTGGATTTGGCGGGGTCGGTGTGCATGGCGTAAATGCCCTGACGGCTCAACCCGGAGTTGTAACCTTTGACCGAGCCTCCGGCGACCAGCATACAGGTGGCTTCCGCATGATCGGAGCCCAAGGTGGAGTTCTGGATCGTCGTCCGGCCAAATTCGCTCATGGTCACGATGACGACGTCGTTCCACGAACACATGGGCGAATAGGAGGCATTGTTGAAGAACTTGTACAATCCGAAAATGGCCCACCCGATTCTCTGCTGCAAGTCGGCGTGTGTGCCGATCAGGGAGGTGGCGCCGATCTGGTTATTATGGGTGTCGAAACCGCCCAACTCGGTTCCGGCAATGATGGCATTGGTTTTCCCCAAAACCAAGGCCGCCGCCTTCAGGTTTTTGAAAAAGTTATAGCTGGTACTGTCGGGAGGCACGACATATTTGGCAGCCACATTCGCGCCGCCCGGACGCCGCCAGCCGCCGTTCTTGATGTTGGTGGTGGGGAACAGGTAGTAGGGACGGTGGTCATTGTCCGTGTTGACGTTGTCCACATAGTAGTTTGCAAAATCTGGAGAGCCTGGAGAAATGGCAGGAGGGGTGATCTGATCCAAGCCTTCGGTGAAATTAATCGCGGCAAAGGTGCTGAGGGTGTCCGGCAACGTTTTGTATTGCAGTTTTAGCAGCTCGCGATTTTTCCGGTCCGGGAAGGGGTAATTTTGGGCATTGGTGATGGCATTCAGGGCCTTGCTATTTCCGGCGGTGGTATTGGGGATGCCCAGCAGATCGTAGCGCGTGGGATCGGGCAAATTCAGCATGGCCGCTGCCTCACCTGCCAAAATCGCGGGCAAGGCGTTCTGGATGGCAACCCCCGTGAGCGCCTGGGCTGTCGAACCGGTGGCCAAACCCGACTCGACCATGGTGCGGTAGAAAATGCCATCTTTGACCAGGTTGTTGTTCGGAGTGCCGTTCTCCCAATAATTCTGCGAATCAAAGTGGGAGCGCGATTGTTTCGGATAACCCACGCGATGGACCATGGCCAGGTAGCCGGCGGTGCCGGCGGTGCCGGTGCCTTGATCGCCGTTATAGACCGGGGCCAGGAATTTCAGAGAGTTATGGACAGCGGAAAAACCATTGCCGACGCGGATGGAATAGGGATAGGTGTTATAGATGTCCGAGGTGTTCAGGTCCGGGTCGGCCACCACCGCATTGATGGGAAAATCCATCGGCAAAAGGCCGGCATTGGGGTAAGTCGTCCCCGGATCACGAGGCAGAATAAGAGTGGGCCGAATGGTGCTGGCACCGGTGGCCAGGTTGATAAAGTTGGAATCTCCCATGGGCGACAGGGTGTTCAAGCTGTCGTTGGCGCCGCGCAGGAAGATGAACAGCAGTTTTTTGCCGTTGGTGCCGATACCAGTGGCCAGCGCACGTTTCATCACCAAGGGGATGTTGGTCAGCGCGGCCAGCCCCAGTCCGGCCCCCGCCATGAGGGAGCGTTCGATGAAGTTGCGACGTGAGATGACGTTGATGTAGGCCATAAATTTGTGGTTGGAGTTTATTGTTCGTTAAAGCGCTGCTGGGTCAGGAGCATGGAGATCATGCCACGGAGCCGGTTTTCGTAGGTGGTGTTGTCAGTGGGAACACCTGAGGTGTCCGTCAACCCGCCCCACAGGCTGCTGTTGGGAGTGCCATTGTCATTGGAGTTCAGGTAGTTAAGGGCCGCCGTACGATAGAGGTCCAGGTTGGCCCGCCCTTCGCCGGGGTAGATGTAACCCAGGAACAGGTCCACGACCTTGCCGGCGTTTTTCTGGTCAGCTACAGTCGTCAATCGTGATTTCATCAAGGCAGCCGGGTCTGTAATGTTATGATTGCCGCCAGAGATGCTATCATTCTTGTTGGTGAATTCGACAGTGCCGCTTAGGGCAGTCATCATCAAGGTGGTCTGGATGAAGCGAACACGTTCCGCCAGCGTGCCGGCGCTGATCCAGCCTGAACCGGCTTCGGAATAGCCGTTGGGCGCATCACGATCAAAGAGCAACATGCCCCCCATGCGGTTGAGCGGATACGCCGTGGCCGTCGCGGTGTTGCCCGCCGCTATGGCATAACCATCCGAATCGGCCGTCCAAGTGCCCGCGTTTTCAGTGCCGTTGGTGCTGGTGCGCAGGGCGCGAATGGTGCTGACCGCATATTCCATCGGGGTTTTGACTTTCTGGCCGCCTGAGTTGCGGAAGAGGTCGGAATTAAAGATGACCGAGAGCACTTTGCGAATCTGGCCTTGGGGCGAATTGGTGTGCCAGGCGAGCATGCATTGTTTGACCAACTGTCCTTCGGGCGAAAGACTCGCGCTGGTGAAGTTGTAGCCGTGGGCAAAATCCTCATGCACGAACAGGCGGCACAATTTCACGCTGATATACTCCTGCGTGAAGGGCAGGTTGGCCAGGTGGCGGACAACGTCGTAACCGTCCTCGATGCCGTTGGTGCCGGTGCGGGTTGACGGAATATAAAGTTCATAGCGTCCGGCCACCGTGTTGGTTCCGTAAGTGGCCGTCGTCCACGGCGCGCCAAAGCGGGCCGGAACGGATTTGGCGGGAAAGATCTTTTTGGCGCCATACCCATGGTGGTCGGACCGGAAATTGAACACCCAAACCCCTTGGAGATTTGATTGCGAGCCGCCTTGACCGGCCGCGAACACATTGAACGCGTTGTTGGTGGTCACGAACTGGGTATTCCAGCCCGTCCAGGCGGGGGACATCACCGTGATGTCATTCTGGTCGTAGCCATTATCAACCCCCATGCAGAACAGTTCCATGATTTCGCGGGCATAGTTCTCATTGGCAATGTTGAGGCCGTCGCCACGGCTGGTGGTTGTATCCAGATAAATGATCTCGGCCGGGCTTTCTGCATGAGAAGTCAGCAGATTGGAGAAAGTGCAGGTGGGGGTGAGCAGCGCCACGCGCCAGCGTTTCATTTCCAGATACTCCATCTTGGTGGCCAAGCGGGTCGAAGGGGTCGCGTTGGGGAAAAACTGGCGCGACTTTTCCCATTCGGTGACAAAGTGGTTTTCCAAAAACTGGCTCAAAACTTCGAGCAACTGGCGTTTGGCCCCGATGGCATGGGCGACAAACCAGGCGCGATAATGATTCAAGTCGGCGGATCCAGGGGCCGAGTTGTAGCCCGCGTTAGCCGGGTTGTTGGTGTACACGAATTGATCCCAGCCCTCGGGGAACCTTGAGGCGACATTAGCGATGACATTGGTATAAGCGCCATTGGTGACGGTTTCGGTGATGGTCTCCATGGCCAACTGCTCGTTGATCCAGGTTTGCGCATCGTTGGGCGGAGAGTTTTGCAGCAGACGGTCCAGCAAATCGGGTGTCGGCCCGTAGGCCAGGCGGTTCAACGCGACCGCCGCCAGTTGCTCGTTGCTGGACAGTGGGGTGACTTGCGCCTTGTAAAAGAGGCTCGTGCCCGGCAGCGTATTGGTCCAATCGTAGCCGGCAAAGGCCTGGGCGTTGGTCGTGTACGCAGAACTCAAGCTGGGCGTCGTCAGCATTTTGAGCTGATTGGCTCCCAGGTACGGCTTGACCTGGATCTTCACCGAGTTCGGGTTGGGGTTGACAGTGTTGGTGATCTCTGCGGGCACAGATTGGGCCGCCAAACGCGATTGTTGGCCAAAAGCCAGGAGACAAACCAAGAGGATTGGGTTTCGCAAATTTAGATTGTTCATGGATGTGATGAAATCCTAATTCACAGCCATAAATAGTCAATCAAATTTTCGCAACTTTTTCTCGCCGGGTTGGTTTAACGTCATTTTGACAAGTCCGATTCTCTTCCAATGCCGGCTTGCGTTGACACAGGCGCGACAAAATTACGGTGCGAGGACTCCTATTGGCCCGTATAAGGAAGTCGTCCCGCTCACGAGTGGTTTCTTAAATAGCTGGTATTCAAATGTTAAGACACTTTCATCGAAATTCTATTCCGCCAAATGGCACGCCGCCCAATGTCCGGTGGCGACCTCCCTCCACTGAGGCGTTTCCATCCGGCAACGGGCCTCAGCCACCGGACAGCGCGGATGAAATGGGCAGCCGCCGGGCGGATGGATCGGCGAAGGCACGTCTCCAGCCAGCACAATCCGTTTTCGTCGGGTTTGTTCGTCCAGCGTGGGCACCGCCGACACCAGTGCCTGCGTGTAGGGATGTTTGGGATCGCGGCAAATGGTTTTGGCCTCCGCCAGCTCCACGATTTTCCCCAGATACATCACCAGCACCCGGTGGCTGATGTGTTCCACCACGGCCATGTCGTGCGAGATGAACAGGTAGCCCAGGCCGCGCGCCTGCTGCAAATCCTGGAGCAGGTTGATGATTTGCGCCTGCACCGACACGTCCAACGCGCTCACTGGCTCGTCGCACACCAGCAGCTTCGGCTCGACCGCGAGCGCCCGCGCGATGCCGATGCGCTGCCGCTGCCCGCCGCTGAATTCATGCGGATGCCGCTGCGCGTCAGCCGCGTCGAGTCCCACCGCCTTGAGCAACTCCGCAACGCGCGCCTGCCGGGCCGGTTTCCTCCACGACCTCGTAGCAGCCGACGAGAGGAGGCTCTGACCAGGTTTCGAGTACCGCGTTCCGGCTTCCGAGTGGAAGTGAGCCTCCTCACGTCGGCTGCTACCAGTAGCTTGGTCCCGAGCCAGCCCGGGAATGTCCAATGCCTCGCCGATGATGTCCTCGACTGTCATGCGTGGATTGAGCGAGCCGTACGGGTCTTGAAAAATCATCTGAAAGCTTCGCCGCCGCGCGCGCAACGCCGCCCCGCTCATCCGCGTAAGGTCTTCGCCTTCGAACAAAACGCTCCCCGCCGTCGGCTCGACCAGCCGCACGATGGCGCGGCCCAGCGTCGTCTTGCCGCAACCGCTCTCGCCCACCAGCCCCAGTGTTTCGCCCGGCGCGAGGCTGAAGCTCACGCCGTCCACCGCTTTGACGTGCGCGCGCGCGCGGCTGAACACCCCGGGATTCACCGGGAAATGGACTTTCAGGTTTTGGACTTCGAGGAACGACATTGTGAGAATCGAATGAAATCAAAACCGCTTGTTGTATTCCTCGTGTGTGCCGATCCACTCCCAAAGAAAAACTTTTCCGGAGAACTTGCCAACTGCGCGGTAATGGTCGCCCACGCGCGCGGACCAGTTGGGTTTGCCGATGGGCTTGAAGTTCAGCGAGGGATGAGAAGAATTCACTGACCAGAGGCGATGGTTTTTTTGGGCCAGCAATCTCTTGTCAGCGGGCAGGGCGCGATACAGCCGCCAGAATTCAGGCGTTCCACGGCTGGGGATGATCACGGTTCGCGGAGTCCGTCGTTGAGGGGAATAGTTTTTCCTGCGGCGTGCTCGGCGTCAGCCGCATGGTTTAGCGCGTCGAACTTGGCTGCGGCGGCATCGCGCTTCATCTGCCGATCCCAATCGTCATCGGTCCACGCGCTGAGTTCGGCGATGATTTCCGCGCGCTCTTCCAAAGTGAGCGAAGGAATGGCTGCTTTGATTTCTTCGACTGTCATGGCAGAAAGTTAAACGCAGTTCCACTCACACGTCAACCGGCGCGTGATCCGCACGCGGCTGAACACCCCGGGCTACACCGGGAAATCGACTTTCAGGTTTTGGGCTTCGAGTAGTTGCGCGCTCGTTGAATCATGAAAGATTCAAAATGAGGATCCATAGGAGGAACATCGAACATCCAACGCCCAACATCCAACATCGAATGCTTCGGTCCTATCCGATTCGTTGGGTGTTGGATGTTGGATGTTCCACCTTCGGCCTCCTTCCAAAACGGACACCGCACCCAGCGCTGCGGCCCGACCTCGACCAGTTCAGGAATTGCGTTGGAACATCCCGGCTTCGCCATCGGACAGCGCCGGACGTTCCATAGCTTTGCGCCTTGTGCCTGCAAGCACGCGCGATTTCAAGACTGAATTCGCGCCTTGCAGACACGTCGGGTCAGGCGTAGCTTGCGCGCATGAGCATCGAATCGCTCCAAAGCGAATTGCGCGCACTGCCGTCCGTGGAACGGCGCAAACTGATGGCGTTCCTGGTCGTGCTCGAAGATCAGGGCCGCGCGGATTACGCGGCGAAGCTGGCGCAAAAGATTGACGACAAATCTCCTGGGCACTGGTTGACGCCCGAACAATGCGAGCGGGAGTTGAAGCTGAATGATGATGCCAAATGAGCGACAGCCGTCTGCTTATTGACATTGAGGTGGTTGATTTTCTTCGGACGCTTCGTCCCCGCGAACAACGAGACCTGCTGAAACGCTTTCGCGAGATCGCGGCGTTTCCATCCGACTTCTCGGATTTCGTTGAATACGATTCCGCAGGCCGGCGTGTGGACGTTCACGTAGTCGGCAAGTTCGCGATCAAGTTTTGGGATGATTTCGCCGACCGGCATGTGAAGATTCTTGATCTTCACTTCGCGGATCGTTCGCGGTGAACGCAGATGTGAAGGAATTTGATTACGGGAACATCGAACATCCAACGCTCAACATCCAACATCGAATGCTTCGGGCCTTTCTGGTTCATTGGGTGTTGGATGTTCGATCTTCGATGTTGGCTGTTCCACCATTTGCCTTATTCCAAAACGGACACCGCACCCAGCGCTGCGGCTCGACTTCGACCAACTCGGGAATTGCGTTGGAACATTCCGGCTTCGCTATCGGACAGCGCGGGGCGAAGCGGCAGCCGGGCGGAAAATTCCCGATGCGTGGGACGTTGCCCGGAATAGCCGTGAGCCGGGCCGCGCCGCCGCCGAGTTTCGGCACGCTCGCCATCAGCGCCCGTGTGTAGGGATGCAGCGGGCGGCGCAGCAATTCGCGCGCGGGCGCGAGTTCGACGATCTGCCCGGCATACATCACCGCCACGCGGTCAGCCAGGTCGCCCACGATGCCGAGGTTGTGCGTGATGAGCAGCATCGCCATACCGAGCCGTTGCTTGAGGTCGCGCAGCAGATCGAGGATTTGCGCCTGGATGGTCACATCGAGGGCGGTGGTCGGTTCGTCGGCCACGAGCAGCTTCGGTTCGCTGGCCAGCGCCATGGCGATCATTACGCGCTGTTGCATCCCGCCGGACATTTGAAACGGATAATCCTGGATGCGCGATTCCGGCGCGGGCATGCCGACGAGTTTCAGCAGACGAATGACTTCAGTGTCATAGGCTTGATCTGTGCTGCGAAAAGAGCTTATCCAACGAAAACTGCCCGCCCCCTCACCCCGTCCCTCTCCCCCGGTGGGGGAGAGGGTGTCCGATGGATGGGTGAGGGGGTGCTGAGGCGAAGGGCTTGCAGACTTTTCACCGCGATATTTACCCGCTCTATGCAATTTCAGCCCTTCCTTGATCTGCGCGCCCACGCGCCGCACCGGGTTGAGCGCCGCACCCGGTTCCTGGAAAATGTAGGCCGCCACGCCGCCGCGTATCCGGCGCAACTCCGCCTTCGACATCCGCAGCACCTCGCGTCCGTCCAGCCAGATTTCCCCGCCCGCGTATTGCGCCGGCGGTGAGGGCAGCAGCCGCGCGATGCTCAGCGCCGTGACGCTTTTGCCGCAGCCGCTTTCGCCCACGAGGCAAACTGTCTCGCCCGCTTCCATCTGCAACGACACTCCGTCCACGGCCGTCACCGCGCTCGCGCCTTCGCCGAACTGCACCTGGAGGTTCTTGATTTCCAACAGCGCCACGGACACAGGTTCAAAGTTCAAGCTTCAAAGTTCAAGGTTCAATGTTGCCGGCGGCGGCCCGTTCATCGGGCGCATCTCATGGCCGTGTTGCCCAAATCGCTGCGAGTCGTTCCGGCCGGAGGGACGAGCTGCGCGAGTCCCAAACTTCTTCCACTTTTCCGGGGAAGTTTGATGTTTCTCTGGGGGTTGGAGCTTGGAATTTGGATCTTTTCAACCCCACGCGTCGGCCTTCCTGACAACTGTGATACGCCCCCACTGACCCCTGGCGGGCTTTCACGATTGACGTTGCACGCGGGGCATGGCTCTTTTGCGCCATGCATTTCAAAGTCCTGCCCCCGCTCGGGGCGCTCGCCGTCCTGACCGCCTGCAGTTCGCCCCAAACCCATTCCTCCTCCGCCGCGCCCAACCTCGCCGCGTTCCAGGCGCGCGCGGCAAAGTTCAACGCCGTTGTCTCGTTGCCCCGGTTCGAGACGACGCCCGAAGCCGTCCGCGCCGCCACCGAAAGCGCCATCGCCCAGGCCAATCGCGCGCTGGACGACATTGGCGCGCTGCGGCACAGCGCCGTCACATTGCGCAACACAATTGGCGCGCTCGATGATGTGCAGCATTACGTCGGCCTGGTGGCCAATCGCATGGCGGTCCTCAAGGAGACCAGTCCGCAAACCCCGCTGCGCGACGTCGCCACCGAGGCGGAGAAACAATTGCGCGATTGGGCCGTGGGCGTGGAGTATCGCGAGGACGTTTACGCCGCGGTGAAGGCGTTCGCGGCCACGCAGCCGCGTCTGACCGGCGAGGCCGCGCGGTTGTTGGACGAGACCTTGCGCGATTATCGCCGCGCGGGCCTGGCCCTGCCCAAGGCCACACGCGACGAGGTGGAACGACTGCGCAAGGAATTGGCGAAGTTGTGCACCGATTTCTCGGCCAACGTCACGAAGGCGAAGCTTCCGGTGAAGTTCACCCGCGCCGAACTCGATGGTGTGCCGGAGGATTTCCTCAACCAGCCCGGCCTCCAGACCGGCCCGGACGAATACACGCTGCTCGCCAACGTGACGCTCCAGCACCTCATGGTGCAGGACAACGCGAAGTCCGAGGCCGCGCGGCGCCGGATGTTGGTGGCGCGCTATTCGCTCGCGCAACAGGAGAACGTGCCCCTCATGAACCGCATCGTGGAATTGCGCGCCGACATTGCGCGGCGGCTGGGTTACGCCTCGTGGACCGATTACCAGACCGAGGTGAAGATGGCGAAGAACTATGCGACGGCGCGGGAGTTCCTGGAAAAATTTCGCGTCGGCCTGCAGCCGAAGTTTGACGCCGAGTTGCGCGAATACGCCGCGTTGAAAGCCAAGGAAACGGGCGAGGCGAATCCGCAGATCCATTTGTGGGACGCGCGTTATTACGCCAACCAGCTCAAGAAACAGAAATACACCGTGGATACCGAGGCGCTGCGCGTCTATTTTCCGTACGAGAAGGTGCTGGCCGGAATGTTCCGCGTGTATGAAACGATTTTCGGCCTCAAGATCGAGGAGACCACGCCGCCCTACAAATGGGTGGAGGACCTGAAGCTGTTCCTCGTGTCCGACGCGCGCACCGGCGAACCGCTGGGCGCGTTCTACCTCGACATGTTTCCGCGCGAGGGCAAGTACAACCACTTCGCGGAATTCGGCCTCATTGACGGCAAACGCCTGCCCGACGGAAAGTATCAGCGGCCGGTGGCGTCCTTGATCTGTAACTTTCCGGCGCCCACGAAAGACCGGCCGTCGCTGCTGGCGCACAACGAAGTGGAGACGCTTTTCCACGAGTTCGGCCACGCGATGCACTACGTGCTGACGCGCGCGCAGTTTGTGCGCTACGCCGGGACTGGTGTGCCGGGCGATTTCGTCGAGGCGCCCTCGCACATGCTCGAAAACTGGGTGTGGGACAAACGCGTGCTGGACACCTTCGCGGCGGACTACCGCGATCCGTCGAAAAAAATCCCTGCGGAAACGATTGCGGCGATGCGCGCGGCGAAGCTGGCGACGATCGGCGATCATTACCGGCGGCAACTTTCCTTCGGGCTGCTGGACCTGGCGCTGCACGGGCCGCCGCCGGCGGGCGAGCCGGTGGATTGTGTGAAAATCACCAACCCGGTGTTGAGCGGCGTTTATCTGCCGGTGCCGGAAGGGACGGCGTTTATCGCGTACTTCGGGCACATGGTGGACGGCTACGACGGCGGGTATTACGGTTACGCGTGGGCGGACGCCATCGCGGCGGACATGGCGACGGTGTTTGAAAAAGCGCCCGGCGGCTTTCTCGATCCACAAGTGGGGCGGCGGTTGCGCGAGGAAGTTTATGCCGTGGGCGGTTCGCGCGACGTGAACGAATCCATCCAGAAGTTCCTCGGCCGCGAACGTTCGCTGGAACCGTTCTTGAAAAAGCTGGGGATCGGGAACAACTGAACGATTTTTGTTCGTGGTGGATTTGGAATTTGCCCCCCCCCGAATCCATCCGGTGAGCGGTGACTTACGAAGTTGAGTTTGGTTCCCTCCAGAGGGAGAGTCTTCCGCTATGGCGGCGATGAACGTGCGCATCCATCCGCACGCGCGGGAACGAATGCTCGAACGCGGTGCGTCGCGGGCCGAGGTAACTGCCACCGTCGAGCGGGGCGAACGATTTCCCGCGAAGTTTGGACGCACGGGCTTCCGTCACAATTTCGTCTTCGATGCGCTGTGGCGGGGCCGTTCCTACCACACGAAGCAGATCGAGGCATTCGCTGTCAAAGAGAAAGGTTGGCTGGTCCTCACAGTTATTGTAAGGTATTTCTGAATCTGTGGGACAGACGATTATGAAGCTCACTTACGATCCGCGCCACAATCTGGCCTATCTGCGGTTTCAGGAAAAGACCGCCGGGGTGGAAACGATTCGCGTCAGCGACGAGTTGAACGTGGACATCGCGCCTGACGGCACGATCTATGGCATCGAGTTGCTCAACGCCAACGAGCAACTTCGCGGCGAGGAACAAGGCAAGCTCGTGGTCGTCAACACGCAGAAAGGCGACCGCAACGAAATACCCTTGGAGGTTGAGCCCTCCGCCACAGTCCTCCGCGAAAAATCAGACAAACCCTACGGAAAGCGGTGAGCGCGAAGCGGCGTGCGCGCCGGCTTGCCCGCCCCGTTTGACTTTTGCGCCGCTTTGAAGAACGCTGGGCCGCGTCGCACCCGATGAATCGTCTTGGACTTGTGGCCGGTTTGCTGTTCTGCGCGCTGTTCGGCGGCGGCGCGGCGTTTTTCAGCCTCACCCGGCCCGAGACTCGCGTGGCGCGCGGCGACCGCGAACAAATCCTCCATCGCGGCAACGGCGCCGAGCCGCAGGACCTCGACCCGCAAACCGTCACCGGCGTTCCGGAAGACCACATCCTGCTGGCGCTCTTCGAGGGCCTGGTGTCCGAAGACCCGCACGACCTCCATCCCGTGCCGGGCGTGGCCGAGCGTTGGGACATTTCGCCGGACGGCCGGACCTACACCTTCCACTTGCGCCACAACGCGAAGTGGTCCAACGGCGAGATCCTCACCGCGCGCGATTTCGTCCGATCCTACCAGCGCATCCTCGCGCCGACGCTGGCGGCGGAGTACGCCTACATGCTCTTCGTGGTCACGAACGCCGAGGCTTTCAACAAGGGCGCGGTGAAGGATTTTTCGCAGGTGGGTTTCCGCGTGCCCGATGACTTCACGCTCGAAGTGCGGCTCAACGCCCCGACGCCTTACTTTCTTTCGCTGCTCAATCACTACTCGTGGTTCCCCGTCCATGTGCCGACGGTCGAGCGCTGCGGTCCCGTTGACCAGCGCGGCAACCGCTGGACGCGCCCGGAGAACTTTGTCGGCAACGGCCCGTTCAACCTGGTGAGCTGGCGCATCAATGACCGGCTTATCGTCCGCAAAAGTCCGACCTACTGGGACGGGGACAAGGTGCGGCTGCGCGAGATTCATTTTTATCCCGTCGAGAGCCTCGACACCGAGGAGCGCGGTTTTCGCGCGGGGCAACTGCACATGACCTACGAGATGCCATTGCCGAAGATTGACACCTATCGCGCGGAGCATCCGAACCTCATCCGCATTGACGCGTATCTCGGCACTTATATCTATCGCCTGAACGTCACCAAACCGGTGCTGAACATCAAAAAAGTGCGGCAGGCACTCGCGTTCGCTGTGGAACGCGAGAAGATTGCGTCCCAAATCCGGCGCGCGGGCGAACGGCCGGCCTGCTGTTTCACGCCGCCGGGCACCGCCGGATACACCTGCCGCGCGGCGGTCCACACGGACATCCCGCGCGCGCAGCAATTGCTGGCGGAGGCGGGCTTCCCGAACGGCAAGGGCTTTCCGAAATTCAAAGTCCAGTTCAACACGCTCGAAACCCATCGCGCGATCGCCGAGGCCATCCAGCAGATGTGGAAAAAAAACCTGAACATTGACGTCGAACTGGAGAACCAGGAGTGGAAGGTGTATATCGACAACCAACGGCTGCTCAACTACGAGATCGGCCGTTACGCGTGGATCGGCGATTACGTGGACCCGAATTCGTTCCTCGACATGTTCCTCACCGGCGGCGGCAACAACCAGACCGGCTGGTCGAACAAGGAATACGACCGCCTGCTGGCCCTGGCCGCCGCGACCGGCGACAACGCCAGACGCTTTGAATATTTCCAGCAGGCCGAGGCCATCCTGCTGGACGAGTGTCCGATGATCCCGATCTATCATTACGTGCAGCCGTATCTGCTTTCCCCCAGCGTGCAGGGCTGGTGGCCGACGATCCTGGACCATCACCCTTACAAGTATGTTTACCTCGAGCCGGCGGGCCAGCAGGTCAGTGCGGGTTTGCGAAATGCGAACTGAAGAAATCTCCGTAGTCGCGTGTCGCTGGACATCTCTTTTGGTTTCAGATTGCCGTTGCCAGAGCCGGCGTGTTTTAATGACACACGACCGCATATTCGGGTCTCGAATGAAATTGGTTTTTATATTCCAGATCCTGTTTGTACTCTGCGCGGGTGCCGCGGATGAATGGAATCAATTTCGCGGATCGCGTGGTGACGGGGTTTCCGACTCGGCCGGCGTGCCGGACAGGTGGAGCGAAAACAAAAATATCAAGTGGAAAACCGCGCTCCCCGGGAGTGGGCACTCCTCGCCTGTGATTCTCAGCAACCAGGCCTGGCTGACCACAGCCTCGGAAAACGGCAGTTCGTTGCGAGTGATTGGTTTGGACCGCGAGAAAGGGATCATTCTTCACGACGTGGAGGTTTTCCAACAGCCGGCGCGAGGAGACATCACAGCAAAGGAAAACAGTTACGCGTCGCCCACCCCGGTAATCGAAGCGGGCAGGCTCTATGTGAGTTTTGGCACCTATGGCAACGCGTGTATCGATACGACATCGGGAAAGGTTGTGTGGCGGAACAACCAGTTGCGGCTGGTCCATGACAACAACGGTCCCGGCAGCTCACCGATCATCTACAAGAATCTGTTTCTTCTTCACTGTGACGGAGTTGACATCCGTTACATCGCCGCTTTGGACAAAACCACGGGCAGCCTCGTTTGGGGAGTTCGTCGTTCCAATTTTGTCGCCGAAGGTGGTGCCGCCAATAAATCCTTCAGCACGCCAATCGTGATCAACTGGGAGGGCAAGGATCAACTCATTAGTGTGTATGCGAAGCGGGTCAGTGCTTACGATCCGGTGACTGGGCGCGAGCTTTGGGCGTTCGATTACCCGGGGCACACGATAGTTCCACGCCCGGTTTTTGCCGATGGTTTGCTCTATATCTCCGGTGGCCTCCCAAAGGCGGAATTGTGGGCCATCCGCCCGGGCACGAGTGGTCTCATCGGCGACGACCATCTGGTTTGGAAGACGATCAAACAGGTGCCCGCGGTTTCCTCGGTGCTGCTGTATGGCCAGCGGCTCTTCATGGTTTCGGACAACGGCATCGCTTCGTGCCTCGAGGCCAAGAGCGGGAAGTTGCTATGGAGTGAGCGGCTTGGAGGGAATTATTTTGCTTCGCCGGTGGCTGCGGAAGGCAACATCTACTTCTGTGCCGACAACGGCAAGACCACGGTTGTGAAGACCGCGGACCAGTTCGGCATTGTGGCGACCAACACGTTGGACGGCGGCTTGGTCGCGTCACCGGCGTTCGCGGGCAAAGCGCTTTACTTGCGCAGCAAAACTCACCTTTATCGAATCGAGAAATAGACGCCATCGCCCGCCTCACCTCAGAGTTTCCAAGTAGGCGATCAGGTCGCGGAAGTCCTCGAAGGAGAGTCCCATCTGCAGGCCTTCCGGCATGAGTGAAACATCGCTCAATTTTCGGCTGACAATCTGCGCCTGAAGCACGCGCCGCTCCGTGCCGCTGGCATCCACCAAGACCACGTCGTCTGCGCTTTCCTTGCGAACAAGGCCTTGCTGGGTTTCACCGTCTTTGGTGGCGACCATCGTCTGCTGGTAGCCGTTGAGAATCTGACGTGAGGGATGCAGCACAGCTTCGATAAGCTGGGCACGATTGTACTTCGAGCCGACACCGGAAAGACTGGGGCCAATGTTCGGGCCGGGGCCTTCGACGCTGTGGCAACGCACGCAATTCGGGCCTTTCGGATCGTTAAACACCACCTGGCCATGTTGTGAATCACCGGGGGCGGCTCGTGCCAAGTCGTCGTAAGCCGCCGGACTGGCATCACTTGGGGTCAGTTCCTTCGGAGTGAGCGGCTTCGAGATCACGAGCGAAAAATTGGTCACCGTCTGGGCTTGGTTAATGGCCACCAGCAGTACGTTGTTGCCCGCTTGAATGCTGATGGGAACGACTTCGGACTGGGTGTCGGTCGGCGCAGCCGTGGCGCGGGAGCGAACCATCTGGCCGTTGAACCATACCGAGAATGGCTGTTCACACGCGACCAGCGCGTTCACCTGTTGCTTGAACGGCACGGCAAAAAGAATGGCCGCCAAGGCCACCATATTCGTGTTGCCCGCCTCGAAGGTGAGGTTGCTTCGCAAATTCAGGCGGCCCGTGAGGGCTTTGCCCTCCGCGAGTTTCCAAGACATCGTTTTGCCGTTTGCATCACGGAACTGCTGATTGAACGGGAACCGTTCCAGCGGGTCCGCTGCCGCGGCGCTCGCATCCAATGGCCCGAGCACTAGCCAACGGGTCATCGGCGAGCCGGTTTGGGCCGTCTTCAAAACGGAGATGACCTCGGGATTGAGCCGGTTGCCTTCGAGTCCATCCTCGATGATGGGAAAGGCTTGCTGCTGGATCGCGACAACCGCTTGGAAACATTCCTGGCGAATCATGGGACTGCCATTGGCCAACCCGTTCAAATACACCGGCAGCGCGCGAAGGTCGGGTGTTTTCGCCAACGCCAGCGTGGCCTCCTCGGCGACCTCCGTGCTCCGGGTCGCTTCCAGAAGATCCGGCACGGCCAGCTTCGTCTTGAACTGGGCCAGCGCACCGGCGACCGCCTTGCGGACCGCAACGTCTGGATTCTTCAGCGCTTGGATGAGTTCACGCGCCGCCGGTTCGCCTCCGATGTGCACCATGGCATCCAGCGCCGCCTTGCGCAGGCCGGGATCATTGCCGCGAATGTGACGGGCAATCGTCTTTAGCGCCAGCTCCGCTTTGAGATCACCCAGGGCGGCAAGCACGAGCTTCAAAACTTCCGGGTCCTGGCTGATCCCGTCGGCCGCGATCAAGGTCTGAATCACCTTTTCGCCCCCCACCTTTTCCGCGGCGGCAATGACCACCGGCAAAAGATTCGCCGAACGCGAATCATTCGTGGCGGCCTTGGCGAAGATGGCCGCGAGTGTTGCGACCACGGAATCGTCGCGCAATTCCCCTAATGCGGACAACAATGCGCGGACAATCGTTTCGTCCGTTTCTTGGCCAAGCTGCTCGCGCAGGATTGGCGCAGAGGCGGTATCGCGCAGTTTCTGGATTCCCTCAATGGCGACCTGCCGCACTGCTTGCTGCGGATCACGACAGGCCTGGCGAATTACTTCGAGCGCCCGAGGCGTTGCCTCCCAATCGATCGTTCGCGCCGGAGGGGGAATATTCACCGCCGGAGAACCGAAGCCCCAATAACTTCCATCCCACGGGGGTGCCTTTCGGGCGATGGCGGCAAGAAGCCTCAATGCCTCCGCTCGCACCGTGGTATTGTTGTTGGTGCCGCCGACGAATGCCGCCAGAGCCTCGGCAACCGGTGACTGAAAGGTTTCTCGCATCGCGAACAGACAACCTTCCATGACCGCCGGCTGGGATGATTGCAAGCCGACCGCAATTTCCTGCCAAGCGCGCGGGTCCGCGTGGCCGATTCGATTCAGCGCGGTGAACAGAGCGTAACGCACGAAGAAATCTTTCTCCGGCAATGCCTCGCGCAGCGGCGCCGTTGCTTCGCGGTCGCCAATCCGTCCCAGTGCTGTCGAGGCTTGGAACCGGACCGAGGCGTCATTGTCCTTCAGCAACTCGATCAGAACTTTGACCGCCAGTTTGGCGCGGCGAATTCCCAATTGCTTTGCTGCCTGACGCCGCAGGCTCGGGTCGGGATCTTGCAAGACCGCCAGGATCGCGGCTCTACCGGCCTCGCCGCCATCGGTTGCGTCCAGGGTCCAGAGCGCGCTCCACCGCGCGAACGCCGGAGCGCTTCGGTTTAGCAACAGCGAGGTCAAGTGCTGGGTCCCCGCACTTCCTCGCTCAGCGAGTCGGCGCTGGGCGACCACTCGCACACTCCGGGAGGGATGGAAAAGCGCTTGAACCAAAGCGTCATCGCTGGCTTCGAATTTCCTTCCCTGTGCCGCGGAGATCCACCAGGCGGGTTTGGGCGCCGCGCGGCTTGGACCGGTGTAAGTCACCTTCAAGAGACGACCGGCCTCGATGTTGACGTTGGCCATCGGCGTCTGCCAGTCGGTGAGGTAAAAACTCATGCCGTCCGGAGAAACGTCGATGCCGAGGGGGCGGAATTCCGACCCGCCGCTGGTGACGAAGTCCAGCCCCTGCGATTGTTCGCGGGATTGCAGGTTATAACTCGCTCCCGCGCGCTCGAACTTCAAGCGCATCACTTGCGACCGCGCGAAGTCGATGAAAAAGCAGTTCCCGTAATAGTCGGGCGGAAGTGCGTCTTCATTGTAGGCCAGCGCGCCGACGCCGGAGCCGGCACCGAAATCAGTGATCATCCAAAGGGTGTAGGGCCGGCGCGGACGATAGTCCCACGGATATCCGTAAAAGCCGCCATCCGCCATGTACGAAAGCCGGGTCCACCAACCTTCTCCATCGTCCGTGTTGTCGTAGGTGAAGATCTCATCCTCGGCGTTGATGGCCATGTCCGGATGATTACGAGTGCCCCGGGCAAAAATCTCAAGCTGGCTCCCGTCGGGACGAAAACGAACAATGCCGCCTCCGCGCAGTTCCACCTTGCTTCCATCCGTGCCGGTCACCCCTGGCAACCCCGAATCTCCCACCGCCATGTAAATAAACCCATCCGTGCCCAGCCGGAGATTCGCGGCAATGTGCGTGCGTGATCCCGTCAACAGGAGGTAAGGCGGACGCGGACTTTTGTAATCGAACCAATCCTTTTTCTCCAGCCCAACGTCCCCACCGTCCTTGAAGACGCTGAGCTTCGGACTGTGGTTGACGTAGAGTTTTCCATCCAGATAAAGGAGTCCGAAGACGCAGTAGAGACGGTCCGCATAGATCGTAACCCGGCCATCGGGGTGCAGGCACATCACGCGATCGATGGGCTGGTCCGGCGGGCCCGTCATGTCGATCGGGTTCTCACCGACGAAAACGCGCCCGTCCGGCGCGCAGGCGACGGCCGTGGGAAACTTGATGGCGGGCGTTTCCGCTACCAGTTCGACCTTCCAACCGGGCGCGCAACGTGGCAGGCCCGCGACGGGTCCGGCCGGCCGGGCGGCCCCGACCAGGCCAAGGCCAAGCCACAGCCACACAAGCACCCGGCCAACCTTTGCGCCGAGTCCAAGAGCCGGGGCTCGTCCGAGCTGGCGGCACAACACGCCAGTAGTATAATCAATACACCGGGTGTGAAGTTCTGGCACGAGGCTCCGTTCCTTGAGCACGGCGTTTACCGCCGGTGCCTTCTTAAACCGAAGTGAACTAATCCAAGCCAATCTAATAGGGCACTTCTGTTAAACGGTGCGTCCACCGATGTCAAGTTTGACACGCTGCCGGGCAGGAATTTTTCCTCGACCGGTCCCTCGGGATTCGACACACTTCGGTTGACCGGCCCACGCCAATCACTGTAACCAGACCGCCGCATGTTGAGATTCATCGTCCGCCGCCTGTTCGAGACCATCCCGGTGCTGTTCCTCATCGCGACGCTGACGTTTTTCATGACGAAGCTCGCGCCGGGCGGGCCGTTCTCGAAGGAGAAAAACGTGACGCCGGAAATCCTCAAGGCGCTCGAAGCCCGCTACGGCCTGGACAAACCGCTGCACCAGCAATATTTCCTCTACCTCAAGGGACTGCTGCGCGGCGATCTGGGGCCGTCCTTCAAATATCCCAACCGCTCGGTGCAGGAATTGATCGCCGACACGTTTCCCGTGTCGCTGGAACTGGGCTGCCTGGGCCTGGCCATCGCCCTGGTGATCGGCGTCAGCGCCGGCGTCGTCGCGTCGGTGCGCAAGAATTCCTTCTTCGATTATTCCGCGATGTCGCTGGCCATGACCGGCATCTGTCTGCCGACCTTTGTGCTCGGACCGCTGCTGGTGCTCGTGTTCGCGATTCACCTCAACTGGTTCAACGCCTCCGGTTGGGACTTCGCGCGCGACCGGGTGCTGCCGGCGACAACGCTCGGATTCTACTACGCCGCGTACGTGGCGCGGTTGACGCGCGGCGGGATGCTGGAAATCTTGAGCCAGGATTTCATCCGCACCGCGCGGGCCAAGGGCGCTTCGAGCGCGCGTATCCTGCTGCGGCACGTCTTGCGCGGCGGCCTGGCGCCGGTGGTGTCGTTCCTGGGGCCGGCGGCGGCGGGCATCATCACCGGTTCGTTCGTGGTGGAAACGATTTTCAACGTGCCGGGACTCGGCCGCTTTTTCATCACGTCGGCGTTCAACCGCGACTACACGCTGGTGCTCGGCACGGTGCTGTTTTATGCGGCGTTGATCATTTTCTTCAACCTGCTGGTGGACATCGTGCAGGTGTGGCTCAACCCGCGGTTGAAGTTCGAGTAAGATGCCCCCCAAAACGCTCATGCCTGATCTCGCACTGGCCGGTTCCGACACGGCAGAGCAGGGGACCTCGCTTTGGCGCGACGCGTGGCATCGGCTGGCCAAAAACAAACTCGCCGTCGCCGGACTGTGGTTCGTCCTCGCGCTGATACTGCTTTGTTTTCCCGGTCCGCTGCTGCGGGAGCTGCCGGAGCGCGTGCGGCCCGCGGGCTTGTCGTGGTCTTATGCGGAGCAGAACCTCGATTTGCGCGCGACCCCGCCGGGCGCGCAACACTGGCTGGGCACCGACGCGCTGGGGCGTGATCTGCTGGCGCGGATTCTTTTCGGCGGACGCGTGTCGCTGACCGTCGGGCTGTGCGCCACGGGCGTTTCCCTCACCATCGGCCTGCTGTGGGGCGCGATCGCCGGTTATCTGGGGGGCAAGACCGACGCGCTGATGATGCGCATCGTGGACATCCTCTACACGCTGCCGTTCGCGATCTTTGTGATTCTGCTCATGGTGTGGGTCGGGCGCAGCCTGGTGCTGCTGTTCGTCGCCATCGGCGCAGTCGAGTGGCTGACGATGGCGCGGATCGTGCGCGGGCAGGTGATGTCGCTCAAGAAGCAGGAGTTCATCGAGGCGGCCATCGCGCTGGGGTTGCGCAAACGGCGGATCATCCTGCGGCATCTCATCCCCAACGCGCTCGGACCGGTGATCGTCTATGCGACGCTGACCATTCCGGGCGTGATGTTGCTGGAAGCCTTCCTGAGCTTTCTGGGCCTGGGCGTGCAGCCGCCGATGAGTTCGTGGGGGTCGCTCATCAAGGAAGGCGCCGACTGGATGGAGGAGGCGCCGTGGATTCTGGTCGCCACCGGGACGGTGTTCGCCACGACGCTGTTTTCGCTGAACTTCCTCGGCGACGGTCTGCGCGACGCGCTGGATGTGCGGGCGGCGAAAGATTGACAAAATGACGAATGACGAATGACGAATGACGAAAGAATGACTAAGCCCGAATTTCCAAAGCGCGCCCGCCTGCTGTTCGACATTCGTCATTCGAACTTCTTTCGTCATTCGGTTTTCGTCATTCGTCATTGTTTAAGGATCATTCCCCCTTCACCTCATGGCTCTGCTTGAAGTCACCAACCTGCGGACGTTTTTTCACACGCGCAATGGCATCGTCCGCGCGGTGAATGATATCTCGTTTTCCGTGGAGAAGGGCGAGACGCTGGGCATCGTGGGCGAGTCCGGCTCCGGCAAATCGGTGACGTGCTACTCGCTGCTGGGCCTGGTGCCGCAGCCGCCGGGAAAGATCGAGAGCGGCCAGGCGCTCTTCGACGGCGTGGACCTGTTGCATTGCCCGGAGGAAACGCTGCGGGCCATCCGCGGCAAACGCGTCGCGATGATTTTCCAGGACCCGATGACGTCGCTCAACCCCTACCTGCGGATCGAAGACCAGTTGATCGAGCCGTTGCTGATCCATGAGAAAATCGCGCGCCCGGCGGCGGTGGCGCGCGGCCTGCAGATGTTGAAGGAAGTGGGCGTGCCGGATGCCGGGCGGCGCATCCAGAGCTACCCGCACGAATTCTCGGGCGGCATGAGGCAGCGCGTGATGATCGCGATGGCGCTGATCACCCGGCCCGACCTGCTCATCGCCGACGAGCCGACCACGGCGCTGGACGTGACGGTGCAGGCGCAGATTCTGGAATTGATCAAGCGTGAACAAAAGGCGCTGGGCATGGCGGTCATTTACGTTTCGCACGACTTGAGCGTGGTGGCCGGATTTTGTGACCGCGTGATGGTGATGTACGCCGGGCGCGTGGTGGAGGCGGCGCCGACGGACAAGATTTTTTACGAGCCGAAGCATCCCTACACCAGGGCGCTGCAGCGGGCGCGGCCGGCGCTGCAAAGCAAGGGCGCGGAGCTTTACACGATTCCCGGCGCGCCGCCGGATTTGTCGAAGCCGGTCCCCGGATGCGCCTTTGCGCCGCGGTGCGAGTTTGCCCAAGAGCAATGTGACCAGCCCATGGAATTGAAATCAGTCGAGCCGGCCCACGCAACGGCATGTGTGCGGGTACAAAAGCAGGAGATCAAACTGTGAAGAGTCGAAGCTCCAAATTCAAAGCTCCAAGCTCCAGAGAAGCTCCAAACTTCAAGCTCCAAAGCAACCACTTGGACGCACATTTGAAGTTTGGTGCTTGGATTTTCCTTGGTGCTTGGTGCTTGGTGCTTGGTGCTTCGACGCGTTTGGTCATGGCCGGAAGTTGCGTCTGAAACATGTCCACTCCCTTTCTTCAACTCACCGACGTCAAGACTCACTTCCCGGTCGAGCGCGGGTTGATCTTCCGCCGGCGCAGCGGCACGGTGAAGGCGGTGGACGGCGTGTCGTTGACGCTCGCCCGGGGCGAGGTCCTCGGCCTGGTCGGCGAGTCGGGTTGCGGGAAGTCCACGTTGGGCCGGACGATTCTGCAGTTGATTCCGCCGACCGAGGGGACGGTGGTGTTGGCGGGCCGGAACCTGAATGAACTTTCCCGTCAGGCGTTGCGCGCGGCCCGCGCCGATTTCCAGATGATTTTCCAGGATCCGTACGCCTCGCTTAATCCGCGCATGACGGTGTACGACACGCTGGCCGAGGCGCTGGGCAGCCATCGCCCGGTGCCGGCCGGCGAGATGCCCGCGCGGGTGGCCGGGCTGCTGAACAAGGTCGGGCTTTCGCCGCGGTTCATCAAAAAATATCCGCACGAGTTTTCCGGCGGCCAGCGCCAGCGCATCGCCCTGGCGCGCGCGCTGGCCGTGGAGCCGAAGTTGATCGTGGCCGATGAACCGGTCTCGGCGCTGGATGTTTCCATTCAGGCGCAGATCATCAACCTGCTGGCGCGGCTGGTGCGCGAGATGGGGCTGACGCTGATTTTCATTTCGCACGATCTCTCGGTGGTGGAACACATCGCCGACCGGATCGCCGTGATGTATCTGGGGAAGATCGTGGAGTTGGGTCCGGCGACGGAGGTGTTTGAGCGACCGTTGCACCCGTATACGAAGGCGCTGGTCAGCGCCATCCCGCTGCCCGACCCGGCGCAGGAGCGGAAACGCCAGCGCATTTTGCTCGCCGGCGATCCCCCTTCGCCGTTGGACCCGCCGGCGGGCTGCGCGTTTCATCCGCGCTGCCAGTATGCGGTGACCGGCTGCGCGCAGGCGGTCCCGATATTGACGGCGTTTCGGGAAGGCCACGAGGGGGCTTGCCTGCGGATGAAGGAGATCAATTCCTGAGGCTGGAGACTCCAGGTAAAATCGCCATCACCCCGGCTCCTTCCATGAACCACCCGAAGCTCCGCAAGGTTTTGGACTGCGCCAGTCCTCTGGCGCTTTGGCTGGGCCGCTGCCCGTTCTTACAGCGCCAGAGGACTGGCGCAGTCCAAGACGCTGGCGCGACAACGGAAACGCCAACCGGTTCATGGTCTCAATGCGCGGTGAGAAAACCGTGAAAGCGTTCCATGAACCTCGTAGGAGCCGACGCAAGGAGGCTCACTATTTCTCGAACCTGAAAAGTCAGAGTCTCCTTACGTCGGCTCCTACGGTTCAGGGGTCAAACGCGCGAAGTTTTATTTCGGAAGATTCACTCGCGGCGGGAGGGGGAGAATCTTCGCCAGCGGATTCGCAGCTTGAGCGCACCTGTCCGGTTGGCGGCCGACAAAAAAGGCCGGCCCTTGTGGGCCGGCCTGGGGTTGCCACGCGGATGGCTTAGAATTTCTTGGTGACCTGGGCGTAAACGAAACGGCCCAGCGGGTTATAGATGTTTTTGAAGTAGCCCACCGCCGCGTTAATCTGCGCCGCGAGAGTCAGCGGCGGGTCCGCGTTGAACACGTTGTTGCAGCCGACGGTGACTTTGAAGTCATACGGCAGTTTCACACTGGCTTGCAGGTCCATCGTGAGGTAAGGCTCGACTTCGCGATGGAAGCCAAGATCCGCGAGCGTTGTGTCGTCGTAGGAGCCGATGTAGTTGCCGGTGACGCCGAACGCATATTCCTTGTGATCCCAGAAGAGGCTGGTCTGACCTTTCCACTGGACGTAGGCGTCACTGGCATCGCTGAAGGGCTGGCCGGCAAGCTGGTCAACCGGGGCACTGGCATTGTCCTGGCCTTTCCAGGAGTGCAGGTAGGCGACGTCGAGGTTGTAAGTGAACCGGCCGCAGGAGGTATCAAACTGGTAGATCCCGCCAAAGTCCACGCCTTTGGCGACCTGCCTGGAGGTGTTGCTGAACGGCGCGGTCAAGAGGTTGATCCCGCCGCTGGCTCTCAAGTCGAGGTCGATGCCTGAGCCTGCCGGGAAGGCCGTGTTCGCCAGCAACGGATTGGGGTTGTTAGCGAAAGCCTGATTCAACAAAACCTGAAAGTCCGCGCTGTCCACTACGCCGGAGCGTTCCGTCTGCCAGAAGTCGGCATGGACGGTGAGGCCCTTGAGCCAATCCGGGCTATAGACGACGCCGACGTTGTAGGACTTGGAATCTTCCGGTGCGAGGTTGGGGTTGCCGATGCGGTTGATGTCGGCTTCCACGCCGTTTTCCCCGTTGTAAGGGTTGTTGAGGATTTGCAGCGCAAAATTGCCGGGGGTAAGCAACTCGAAGAGCGAGGGCGCCTTGAAGCCCAAGCCCCAGGAACCGCGCAGCAGCAACTGCTTGTCAATCGGCTGCCAGGCGACAGAAATCTTCGGCACCGCCACCGAACCCGCGTCGCTGTAATCCTCGTAGCGGCCCGCCACGAGAAATTCAAAACTATAGAACCCGGGAATTTCATTTTTCGGGCTGGCGAGCGGAATCTTCAGTTCGCCGTACCACGCCTTGACGTCGCGCGCGCCATGGAATTCTTCCAGCGGCGAAGTGCCAATCACGTCTCCGGACGACGAGAAGGTGTCCGGCGACGTGTCGAGTTGTTCCTTGCGAAACTCGATGCCTGTGGCGAATCCGACGGCGCCCATGGGGATTTCGAAGAGCTGGTCGTTATTCACCTTGAGGTCGCCGAGGATGAGTTTGGTGCGGGTGCGGTCCTTCAAGCTGACGGACGCGTCCGAATCGAACGCGTTGTTGGCGGCCAGGGGATGCCCCAGGTTCACAAAGGGATTGTAAGGCAAGTCGGGGGTGTTGGCCGGATCGAGGACCGCGCTGAACTTGCTGGCGGACGCGAAGGCGCCTTCCTTGATCGTGCGCGATTCGTTCCACAGGAACGCGCTTTCATAATTCCAGTTGTCCATCACCGTGCCGCGCACGCCGCCGACGAATCGGAGGAAGTCGGTGTCAATGACGGTGACCCGGTTGCCGAACTCAATGGGGCGGTAGCTGGAGCCGTCGCTGATGTCCGCGCCAAAGGGGTTCCAAGGGCTGCTGGCCGGGATGACGATAGGTGACGGAAACTGCCCTTCGAAGTCGGCGATCGGGCCTGGGGCCAGGACTTCTTCGGTCTGAATGTTCTGGTACATCAATTCGCCGAAGACTTTCAGTTGATCGCCGATGATCTTGTGCTCGATTTCCGAGTAGATGCCTTTGCGCTCGGTGGCCGGGACAACTCCGGAGAATTGATTGAAGTTAAACCGCGGCACCTCCGAGGGAAAGGTGTCCTGGATTTTGGCGCGTGTGTTGTGGTAAAACCACTGCGAGGTCGGGACTGAGCCGGGGCCACCGCTCCAGTCAGCACCGGTGCCCGCCGAAACGGCGACGAAATCATAAAATGAATCCGCCGCATTCGTATGACCGGGATCGCTGCCGCGATCCGGAATCTGGCCTGGCCCGGTCGGGTTACCGGGGACAATGACGACGCCGGGCTGGTTGGTTGCCGCGGTGCGCGGGATGAAGAACACGCCCGGAACGCTGTTCCGGCTGCCGGTGTTCACGCCCCCTAACGGCCGGCGATCCACGACGGCGGAGAAGGGACGATCGCGGTTGAACAGCGCGTTGCGCTTGAAGAAGTTGAACGACGCGTAAACATCCGTCTTATCGTCGCCCGTGCCGAAGATGGCCGAGGCGGAGGTTTCCGCCGCGTCGGTCTTGGTCGTGTTGCCGTAGGAGACGGTGGCTTCACCGCCGCGATAGTGTTTGTGGGTGATGATGTTGACCACACCGGCGACCGCGTCCGCGCCGTAGATGGCCGACGCGCCGTCTTTGAGGATTTCCACGCGGTCCACGATGGCCAGGGGGATGCTGTTCAAGTCCACGAATGAGTCGGTGCCGTTCTGGCCGTCGCCGTAGAAGGTGACGCGGCGGCCGTTGAGCAGGACGAGCGTGGCCTCCGCGCCGAACCCGCGGATGGAGACGCCCGACGCGCCGGTTTCGAAGCCGGTGGCGTTGCCGGTTTCCGCCACGCCGCTGGCGTTGGCTTCGGTGAGCCGGTGCAAGAGTTCGCTGGTGTTGCGCACGGGCAATTGTTCGATGCGTTCGCGATCGATGATTCTGACCGGCGTCGCGGTTTCCGTTTCGGCTGTCGGAATGTTCGAGCCGGTCACCACGACGCGTTCCATTTTTTTCGGCTCAGCACTTGTCTGAGCGAACAATGAAGGCGCCGCCAGTAGCGAGGCGCCGACACCAAATAGGACCGAACGCCGGAGCACCGAGGAGCCAAGCCGATTATTTAAGGATGTAATCATAGCGTGCTTGATTTGTTGGGTTTATTGCAGGTTCGGGAGTCTTTTAGTCACTCGGCTTTAAGATGGCAAGCGAAATTCCGCAGATATTTTTTGGCGGATGAAAACGGGCCGGGAGAAGCGAGAAATCCGGTGTAAGTTACAGTGGTGACGACACTTATGCTGGATTAAGCACCAAGCACCAAGCTCCAAGCTCCAGTGAAGCTCCAAATTCAAAGCTCAAAAAACGTGGCCCTGTGTGGTGTGAGGGGTTCGCCCGGCTGGCACCGGCGGCTTTTGCCCTTGCTCTCCATTTACGAAGCGTTTTTGGAATTTGAAGGTTGGTGCTTCTCTGGAGCTTGGCGCTTGGTCCTTGGAGCTTCACTGGTGCCTGTTCTCTGAACGTTCCGTGGAAAACTGAGAGGCACCAGAACAGCTAGTGCTGCAACTTTCCATGAGCCGTCCGAAGCCCCGCAAGGTTTTGGACTGCGCCAGTCCTCTGGCGCTGTGAGAACGGGCCGCGGCCGAGCCAAAGCGCCAGAGGACTGGCGCAGTCCAAGACGCTGGCGCGACAACGGAAGCGCTGACCGGTTCATGGCCCCGATGTGCGTCCGAAGTTGGAGGTCGAAGCTCCCCAGGCAGTCGGCCCAAATCATTTTCATAAATTTTATTTGCCGTTCCTGATTTTTGTGCAATTTTAGCGCCCTCCTTTTTGATGGGCGATGGTATCTATATATGGTGTCGGAACTGGCAAACTATGGGCAACAGACCCGATACGGACAAATTGCAGCGGCGGGCGGGAAATGTTAGGTTGGGGCAAGTCTGACCATGAGCCAGATTCCTCTTTCAGCACAGAACGCGGCGGCCCTCGGCCAGTCCTCGGCGCTGGCGGGCGTCCAGCGGACTTACCAACTGGTTTCCGATCTGGCCCGGTTGTCCCTGCCGGCCGCGACGCGGGACGTGAACCGCAAGCTGGCGTGGGCCAACTCCCTCTGCTTTTTGTTTTTGACCATCGGACTGATCGGGCTGCACCCGCCGAAGGTCGTTTTGAAGCCGCTGACGGAAGTCACGGAAGTGGTGCCGGTCATCTTCACTCCACCTGAGCAACCCAAAGTGGAGCCGGTGATCAAACCGGATGAACCGGAGCCGACACCCGATACGGTCATTGACACGCCCCAGATCGCCACGGTGGTGGCAGCGGACCCTGCGGCGGCGGCTTTTGCCGTGCCCGTGGAAGGCCCGGTGATTCTGGCGCCGGCACGTTATGCCGCGCCGCCACCCCCGGCGCCGCCCAAGCCGTCCGCCGCACCCAGCGCCACGCGCTTCGAGCGGGGAAAGGTCGAGGGGATTTTCCCAGAACCGGAGTACCCGATGGCCGAGCGGCGGGAGCGCCATCAGGGCGACGTCCTGTTGCTCGTCACCGTGGATGCCAGCGGCGTCCCTGTTTCCGTCGAAGTCAAGGACGACAGTGGATTTCTGACTTTGGACCGGCACACGGTGCAGTGGGTGAAGAAAAACTGGCGCTGGGCACCAGGCGACACCCGCCAATATCTCATCCCGTTCACTTTCCAACTCCGCTAACCGCGACCTGCCATGACGAAACCCGCTCCCCGATTGCTGCGCTTGCTATCACGTCCAACTTGTTGAACATAACCCCGAATCCCAGGAAAGAAGTATGCTCGCAAACATCGTTGTTGAACTGTTCCTCAAAGGCGGCCCGGTCATGTGGCCCATTCTCCTCACCGCGCTCGTGGCCGTCGCCGTGGTCGGCGAACGCATCCTCTGGTGGTGGCGCGAGGCCCTCAAACGCGACCCGGCCAAACTGGAAAAACTTTTCGGGGCCCTGGAGAACGGCGATTTCAAGCAGGCCTCCCTCATCTCCAAAGGCTCGGAAGACCCCATCGTCCGGATGATCTGGCACGGGATGAATCATTTCCATTCCTCGCTGCAAGGGGCCTTGCAGGTGGCCGCCGGCATCGAACTCCAGCGGGCCGGCCGTTTCCTCACTGTCATGGACACGCTGGTGACGCTGGCCCCGTTGCTCGGTTTGCTGGGGACGGTCACCGGCATCATGGGCTCCTTCAGTTCCATCGGCAGCGCCGAGTTGGCGGTGGAGAAAGTCACCGGCGGCATCGGCGAAGCGCTGATCGCCACCGCGTGCGGTCTGGGCATTGCCATCCTGGCGCTGGTTCCCTTCAATTATTTCACGGCCAAAACGGTGAAGCTGCAATTTGAGTTGGAATCGGCGGCGACCAACGTCGAGGTCATGGTCAACACCGCCAAGCAAAAAGGCTTCGAGACCCAGATCTTCCGCCAGGAGACCGTGTGACGCAACCATTGAACCATCCTCAACCCAACCGGCCATGAAGATCGGCTCTCCTTTGCGGCATAAAAAAGCCCGCATCGAAATCATTCCGCTGATTGACATCATGTTTTTCCTGCTCGCCTCCTTCATGATGGTGAGCCTGACGATGATCAAGATGCAATCCATCAAGATGGACCTGCCCACCGCCACCCAGGCCTCGCGCGAATTCAAGCCGGAAATCATCAACATCGCCGTGGACAAGACGGGGGACATTTACATCGAAAAGCAACTCATGAGCCTGGCCGATCTCCACACTTATTTGTCCGGCAAATTCAAGGTGAACACCAACCTGCCCGTCTATATCAGCGGTGACAAGGATGCCACGCACGGCTCGGTCATCCGCGTGCTGGACCTGGTGCGCAGAGAGGGGATTCAAAAAGTGTCCTTCGCCATCACCACGCCCTCGCCCGCCAAACCATGACCGACCGGCCTGGGGGTTCCCGGCCGCCGCCGGCGCGGGGCCCTGCGCGAAGGGACGACCGGGCGGGAAAAAAATTGATGAAAAATTTTCTGACCAACCTGCTGATCGGTTTCGCGTTTGCGCTCTGCGCGTTGATCGTCTTCCAATGGGTGCGGGAAGCCCATCTCCACAAGAAAATCCAGTCCTTGACCGACACCCTCCATGACCAGTCGGAAGCCATCCAGAACTTGCAGGGCAGGTTGAAGAAGTCCGAGGCGGAAGTCACGCGACTGGAGGCCCTCAAGGTCGAGATGACCGAAACGATCAAGACCAACCGGCTGGAGATCGCGCGGCTGGAAAAGGAACTGGACAAGGCGCTGGCCGATGTCGAGAAGGGCCTCACCCAGATCAAGGTTTACAAAGATGCCATCGCCAAAGCCAACGAGGACATCCGAACCCAGAACGAAAGCATCAAAAAGCAGAACGAGGACTTGAAAAAGCTGGTCCAGGAACGAAGCGAAATGGCGCAGAAGTTCAACAAGCTGGCCGAAGACTACAATGACCTGGTGAAAAAATGGAACGCGCAGCAGGAGGAACTCAACAAGGCCAGCGAAGCAGCCAAAACCCCGCCCAAGAAGTGAGCGGACGGCAAAGTAGAAGCTGGGCGCGGGTCGCGACCTGGTGGAAAGTTTGCCGCGCGGCAGTTTTGTGAGCTACAACCGGCTTTCAGGGTCCTCGCTCACCGGGAAAGTTTTTAAGGAAGCCACAAACCCAGGACGCGAATCACCGTCGCGCCGATCCTGCGGCGGCGTTCGGCCGTGACTGTGCCGCGATATCGTGTCAGTTCGGCCTTGCGCGCCACCCAAAGAAAATCGCAGCGGACCAGCGTGAGCCAATCCAGGCCGTCCTCGACATCGAGCAGCGCCTCCAGATCACCCGCCTTGCGAGTAGCTTGCTGGCTTTGGCAGGCCAGGATGTTGACCGTCTCGAAGGCCGGGTTCTGGCAACGGGCCGTGCGCGAGACAATCACGCAAGGGTGGCTGCCGTGCGGGAATTCCCATTGGCTGGTATCCCACTGCTTCACGGTTTTCGACCTTGGGCTTTGAGCGACGCGCGGCCCAATTGCCTGTCCGTCTCGAGATCCGTGTCGGAGAGCTTCCCGTAGGCCGCCCCAATCGCTGAATCAGGCAAGGGTGACAGATCCATGTCCACTTTTCGCGCCTGATGCTCCGCCAGGAGCGCCGGCAGGCGCTCGCGGACGGACCGGACGATGATCTGATTTATGGACAGGCCGGTCACTTCAGTCGCCGCCTTCAGGACCGCTTTGTCTTGCCCAGGAAAGGTGGTCAAGTGCTTGTAATCGCGCATATCAAAACCATATTCCCAGAGGGACGTTTTGCAAGCCCCAAATCCGGACAAACCGGACGTTTCAAAGGCGGACATTCGGACGGACATTCCCGGAAATGTCCGGTTTTGTCGTGGGTTTCAGGTGGACATCCGGACATCCGCGTCCGGCTTGGCGTGTCCGCCTTTGTGTGTCCGGTGGTGGGGCGAGACTCCTTCGAGCCAAGTCAGAGCAAGGAACCAGGCTGGTAGGTGACTCTGTGCCAGGTGTGATCCCACGTCGTGACCGCTCGATGCGCTTCCGGCAGGCCACCGTCGCGGATCGTTTACGGGCTGGTCCCATCAACACCTGTCGGCAACCGCACCGCGTGCTCGGAACACCAGACCTATCGAGGACGAGGAGGAGCACGAGAACGGGGAGGATTCCTCCCATCAGTGTGGGCCGTACTGGGCTGGAGGCGCTGCCGCTCGCGGATGCCGTCAATACAGCAGGTATTTTTGCCGCCGCTGCCGGAAGGACTCCTCGTCCGGTTTCCACGAACTGACCACGCTGGCCGCCGAGGCGCCGCCTTCCAACGCGCGGCGCGTGGCGTCGGTGCCCATCAGCTTGTCGAACAGGCTCATTTTGGCCGGGTCCTTGAGCGCGGCGGCAAACAAATCCTTGCCCGAAAGTTTCCGGACCGCCTCCAGCGCATAAAAATTGACGGCCATCAGCCGCGCCCGGCCCGGTTCCGTGAAAAACATTTGCACGCCGGAAATATTCTGCTCTTTGAACGCGCCGGCGAAAGGTTTGTAGGAGACCGGCAGGAAACGGGTGCCGGGCAACGCGTAGCTGTTTAACACGCGCGCGGTGTCCTGCGCCGGGAGCCACGGCGCCGCCAGGCATTGAAAGGGCAGCGTGTAACCGATGCCGATGCTCACGCCGCCGATGTGGCCCAGCAGGCCGGTGGCAACGTAATGCATCGGGGAATCGGCCTGCGGCAGGTGCGGCGACGTCGGCACCCAGGGCAGAAAAGTGTCGCGCCACACCATCCAGCGCCGCCAGTTCTGGAGCGGCACCACGGTCAGCTTGCAGGGTTTGGCGATCCAGCCTTCGCCGTTGATCATGCGGGCCAATTCACCCGCCGTCAGGCCATAAACGTAAGGGATCGGCCATTGCCCCACCAGCGAACGAAACGCCGGGTCGAGCCGCGGTCCCTCCACGTGCTCGCCGCCCAACGGGTTCGGGCGGTCCAGCACGATGAACTCCACGCCGTTCGTCGCGCACGCTTCCATCGCCAGCCCCATCGTGCTGATGAACGTGTAGGAACGGCAGCCGGTGTCCTGCAGGTCATACACCAGCGCGTCGAGACCCTTCAACATCGCCGGTGTCGGTTTGCGGGCCGGTCCGGGGCCATAGAGCGAATAGACCGGCAAGCCGGTGCGCGCATCGGTCCCGCTGGGGAATTCCTGGCCCGCTGGCAGGTCCGCATTCAAACCGTGTTCGGGGGCGAACAACGCGGCCAGCGTCACGCCCCTGGCGCTGCGCAAGAGATCCACGGTGGATTGCAGGTTGGGGTTGACCCCGGAAGGGTTGGTCAACAACCCGACTCGTTTGCCTTGCAGTTCCTTGAAACCGCCGGCGGCCAGCGTCTCGTTGCCCAGCCGGACTTGGGCCGGGCCGATGGCCGGAGCCAGCAGCGTCACGGCGCAAATCATCAGGAATCGGCAAACCATGGTCTGAAGTAAAGGAATTCAGCCGTCCCAACGCAATGATTTTCCCCGCCGCCACACGCTGACGCTCTACCGCCCGATGGGAAGATGAAACCTAAGGGTGTGGGGCAATGAAGTTGTTTTCATCCGCAGGACTCCGCGCTTGCCAAAGCCGGCACGGGAAGCAATCTTTGCGCGACGCCGGACGCTGGCGTCCTGCCGTGGGCTGCTCCCGGGGCCGCGTCACGGCGTCACGGATGTAATAATTATTCCGGCAAATCATTCTGTGAAGAAAGTCCTGGTGATTGATGACACATCCGAAGTGCGCGACCTGGTGGTCGCGGCCCTCGGATCGCACGGTTTTGAGATGGTGGAGGCGGAGAACGGCGCGGCGGGCGTGGAACAGGCGAGAAAGACACTGCCCGATTTGATATTGTGCGACGTGCGGATGCCGGGCATGGATGGCTACGGCGTCCTGTCCGCGTTGCGCGCCGACGCGGCCACGGCGACGATTCCCTTCATCTTCCTGTCTGGTGCGGCGCACAAAGCCAGCATGCGCCAGGGCATGGAACTGGGCGCCGATGATTATCTGACCAAGCCGTTCGCCTTTGACGAGTTGCTGGCGGCGGTCAACTCCCGGCTTAAAAAGCAGGAGGCCGTGGCGCAGCTGACCGAGAAGAAACTGGAGGATCTGCGCGGCAACATCAGCCTGGCCCTGCCGCACGAACTGCTCACGCCCTTGCACGGCATCCTCGGCTTGTCTTCGCTGCTGATCGAGGGCCACGAAACCATGAAGCCCGTGGAGATCCTGGAATTTGCGCGCAACATCCACGACTCCGGACTGCGGCTCAACCGGCTGATTGAAAATTTCCTCCTTTATTCACGCATCGAACTGGTGGCCGCCGACCCGCAGAAAGTCGCCGCGCTGCGCTCCGGCGCCACGGTGCAGATCAAAAACGTCATTCAGGAAATCTGCCTGCGCCTGGCCCACATGAGCCAGCGCACGCCCGATCTGTTTGTGCAATTGCAGGAGGCGACGCTGCCCGTGCAGGGCGAATATTTCAAAAAACTCGTCGAGGAACTGCTCGACAACGCCCTCAAATTTTCCAGCCCCGGCACCCCGGTCCGCGTCACCACCGCCGTCGGCCCGGAGGGAGTCACGCTGGCGACCACGAACCTCGGCCGCGGACTGACACCGGAGCAGATCGCCCGGGTCGGCGCGCACATGCAATTTGACCGCAAACATTACGAGCAACAAGGCTCCGGCCTGGGGCTGATCATCGCCAAGCGGCTCATCGAGTTGCACGGCGGCCGCTTCACCATCGAAAGCGTGCCCGGCGAACATACCACTGTCACCGCCGTGTTCCCGCTGCCGGGCGCCTGACCCCACTGCCATTGAATTAAGTCCAAGGCACGCTAAAGCGTGGACACCAAACGTACGGAAACCCGTTTGGTGTCCACGCTTTAGCGTGTTCCGTTTCAGCGCTCGCTCGCTTATTCCACGGTAGTGGCGCCTGACCCGGAGGGGGCGCGCGGCGGGACGTTTTGGTTGAGTTCGATCCGGCGGTCAATTAACCTGAGCCGCGATGAACGTTTTTGTAACTGGAGGGGCGGGCTACGTCGGTTCGATTTGCGTGGAGGAATTGCTCAATGCCGGCCACGCCGTCACCGTTTGGGACAACCTGAGCGAAGGGCATTGCTCGGCGGTTGATGCCCGCGCAGCGTTCCTCCGCGGTGACACCGCCGAGGCCGACGCCCTCAGCCGGGCCGTCAAAGAATCCGGCGCGGAAGTCATCGTCCACTTCGCCGCCAGCGCGCTGGTGGGCGAGTCCATGGTCTGGCCGGGAAAATATTTCCGCAACAACGTCGCCCACGGCCTCAACCTCCTCGAGGCCGCGGTGGCTGCCGGGGTCAAAAAGTTTGTCTTCAGTTCCACTTGCGCGACCTACGGCCAGCCCGAGCGCGTGCCCATGACCGAGGAGTTGCCGCAGCGCCCGATCAATCCTTACGGCGAATCCAAAATGATGTTCGAGAAAATCCTCCAATGGTATCACCGGATTCACGGCCTTGAGTTCGTGGCGTTCCGCTACTTCAACGCGGCGGGCGCGAGCGAACAATTCGGCGAGCATCATCGCCTGGAAACGCATCTCATTCCCAACGCGCTCAAGGTGGCGCTGGCACAGGCGCCGCATTGTGAAATCTACGGCGCCGATTATCCCACGCCCGACGGCACGTGCGTCCGCGATTACATCCACATCATTGATCTGGCCCAGGCGCACATCCTGGCGATGGCGCCGGGCCGGCAGGGGTTTTACAATCTGGGCAACGGCGAGGGGTATTCCGTGCGGCAGGTCATCGAGGCGTGTGAAACGGTTTCCGGGCGCAAGATCAAGACGCTCGAACAGCCGCGCCGCCCCGGCGACCCGCCGCGGCTGGTGGCGGCGGCCGATAAAGCGATGCGCGAACTGGGCTGGCGGCCGCGCTATCCGAAAATTGAGGACATCGTGACGACGGCCTGGCGCTGGCACCGGGAGCATCCGCACGGTTACCCGGACTGACCCGCGCGAAGCAAAGATTTTTCGGAAAACCCTGAACCCTGAACCCTCAACCTCGAACCCTGAACGTTGAACCTTGAACCTTGAGGATCGGCGCCGAACCGGGTGGCGTTCAAAGTTCGAGGTTCAAGGTTCAACGTTCAAGGTTTGCTTGGTTTCGGCTCTGCCACACTGCGTCCTTTGCGTTGAAATATTTTGTCCGAACTCGCAAACTTCGGGGTCAGGATTGGCTGGCGGTCGGGACTTTCGCGGAGACCGCCGCCGGCTTTTCCCGGCACAGCGATTGCCAGGCGAGCAGTCCGGTCAACAGCGAAATGCCCGCGCACGTCAGGTAAAGCAGCACCGGCCGGTAGTGGTAAAGCCCGCCCGCAAACAGCGGGCCAAAAATCCGTGCCAGGCTGCCGGCGCTCTGCGCCACGCCGATGGTCTCGCCCTGCTCATTGGCCGGCGTCAGAATCGAGAGCAGGCCAAACACCGGCGGGCGCGTCAGGCTGGAGCCGATCGCCAGCAGCGCCAGCGCCACCAACAGGCCGGTCCACCCGCTGACCAGGGGCAGAGGCGCCAGCCCGGCCGACAGCAGCACCAGGCTCCCGGCGATCAGAGCCGGTTCCCCAAACCGCTTGACCATCCGGCCGATGGCGCCGCCTTGAACCACCGCGCCCAGAATCCCGCAGTAGGCAAACAGCCAGGTGATGATTCTGGCGTCGTGTTCCCGCTTCAAATCGAGATGGAAATGCTCGCTCACCAGCAGGCCCAGCGTGGTTTCAAACGACGCGAAACAAAACGTGGCGAGGAAAAAAATCCCCACCAGCAGCCCGATCTTCGGCCGGCCCAGCGTGTGCAACCATTGATCGAACCGCGGGCGGCGGGCGACGTGCTCGGAGTTCGGCCGCCGGCTTTCCGGCAGCCGGAAAAAGGCGAAGAGGAAATTCGCCGCGCAAAAGCTGGCCGCCACCCAGCCCGGCCCCGACATGCCAAACCCATCGAACCGCCATCCGAAAAAACTGAACCCGCTCAGGCTGACCCCGCCCAGCGCCGGGCCGAAGATGAATCCCAGCCCGAAGGCCATCCCGATCAGCCCCATTCTTTTGGACCGATCCTCCGGCGGCGTGATGTC
>CAZIFU010000291.1:0-9968 GCA_964539075.1 uncultured Verrucomicrobiota bacterium
AAATTTGGAAATCAAGGAATTTTTCGGCGGCGCAATGTGAATAACTCCTTGGCCACGCGCCAATCATGACCTCACCGAGAACGCAGATTGCAAAACAGCTACTTTGGGGACAGGCTCTAGATAAGGCCACGTGGACTTGCCGCCCGTCCCTTCGCCGCCGAAGCGGCTCACTTTCAAACCGGTTCCCTCGTGCAACACTTCAACGCGCTGCGCTACCGGCACCTTGTTCGCGTCGTCGCCCTTGGTTGGATCCCAAACGGAGAAAATCACCACCTTGTTCGTCGGCGAACCGAGCTGCTGCATTCCGAAATAGCCCGTGTCCCAGCCGCACGCCATGAAGTAACTGCCGCCAGTGGACTGCTGGACTGTTACCTCGTTGTAAAACACATCACCGTCCGTTGCCGCGTACTTGAGATGCACTGAGCGTGCGGCTCGAAAGGGTTCGGCAGCATCCACAGAAACCGTGACGCAGCCGACCATCCCTGCAAGCCACAGGAGGATTCTGCCGACCGGAACGGAAAAAAGGCTGGTCATGACAACAGGCTGGCTGCTTTCGCCAACGCCTCGTCGAGTTTCGATATATCCTTGCCGCCCCCGCGGGTCCCGCCACGGCGGGATCGGGCTTGCCGGCGCCTTGGCCGCTCACCCTCGGGGCGATGGTCTGGATGACTTTTTAGCTTCGCCCGGCGTTGCTCGCATCAGAGCAAGAAAGGTTCGGTAACTGCCAAGATAGGTAGAACGGACAACCCCAATAAAGGAAAATGTTTAATCAATGTCAGGGCCGGCTATGAATATGAAACTTCTTCCGAAGGCGGGAACCGCCGCCTTCTCATCTTCGCCGGCTCGGCGACGGCCCTTGTCTTTGGGGTGCTTGTAGCCGTTGCCCAGAACGCGCCGAAAACAGAAGGGGAAGCATGGACAGCGCCCGATCGGGCGGCTCGCAAGCAAAATCCGATTCCCGCGGACCAACAATCAATCGCGCAAGGGAAGGCACTTTTTGAAATGGGATGCCTCCCCTGCCACGGACCTGCGGGAAAAGGTGATGGCCCGGCAGCCACAAGCCTGGAGCGGGATGGAAAGAAAATCCTGCCGG
Source organism: uncultured Verrucomicrobiota bacterium (assembly GCA_964539075.1). GTDB lineage: Bacteria > Verrucomicrobiota > Verrucomicrobiia > Limisphaerales > CAZIFU01 > CAZIFU01. The sequence continues at coordinate 1,094 of CAZIFU010000291.1, forward strand.
GAAACTTGTCCGACCCCAAAATGCGGCAACAGACCGACGGAGCAGTGTTTTGGAAGATATCCGAAGGCAGGAGTCCCATGCCTGTATTTCAGGAGGCATTCTCAGAAGAGCAGCGCTGGCAAATCGTAAATTACGTCCGCACGCTGGCACCGCAGGAGGAAAACAAAAACCAGCAATCAAAACTTGGAGGCAAACAATGAAACTTCAATGTCTGAAACACCTCGTCCCCGCCGTGTGTTCCCTCGCCGCAGCAACCCTCGTGGCGGTCGCCCAGGAACAGGGCGCCAACAAGGAAGTCATCACGATCCCCAAAGACCAGTATCAAAAGCTCCTCAACGAGCATCAACAGCTGCTGGAACAGATGAAGGAAATGAAAGCGTTCAAGGCGCAGGTGCTTGACTCGATGAAGAAACCTGCCGCACCACAAGCGGAAACAGACCAGGCCTTGGATGAGATGGAAAAGGAAATAAAACAAGTCAAGCAGCTGGCGAAAACTGCGTTCCCTGGCACCAGCAAGTTCCTGCTGACCGGCTATGGCTCGGCGGGATTCACTGCCCAAGACAACGGCGGGGACAAATTCTTTTCGGCCACGTTTAATCCGATCTTCCTCTGGAAGATGAGCGATCGACTGCTCTTTGAAGGAGAATTGGAGGCCGAGCTCGAAGGCCATGACACCAGTCTGGCTTTGGAGATGGCGCAGATGTCCTTTTTGCTCAACGACTACATGACATTGGGCGCGGGAAAATTTCTGAATCCGGTGGATTATTTTGTCGAGCGACAGCACATGGCCTGGGTCAACAAACTGCCCGACAAACCGCTGGCCGTCTATGACGGCTTGTTGCCCGAGGCGAACGTGGGTTTTCAAATCCGCGGCGGCATTCCCGTCGGACCGGCAAAATTTGGCTACGCCTTCTATGTCGCTAACGCACCGGAACTCAGAATGGACACAAGCAGCGTCAGCGCGACCGACTTGGGAACGCTTGAATTCAACAACTTCGATAACGTCGGCAAACACGTCGCGGTCGGCGGTCGCGTCGGGTTCTTCCCCATCCCCGAGCTTGAGATGGGTTACGGATTTCAATACTCCGATGTCACACCGCCGGGCAGCCCGGGACAGGTCAACGCGTGGCTTCACTCCGCCGACTTGAGTTACGTCCGCGACTCCGCCGCGCTCAAAGGCATCGTGAACCTCAAGCTCCAATGGGTCTGGTCCCGCGTGGACGAGTTTGCCTACGACCCCGCCGGCGCGCTGGGCGGCCCGTTCCTCTTCAACAACAACCGCGACGGTGGCTATGCGCAACTGGCCTACCGCCCGTCCAAAGTGGAATGCCCATTCATCAAAAACGTTGAGCCGGTCATTCGCTATGACATCTTGAATCAAGCCCATACGCAAACCGGTTTTGATGAACGAAGACTGACGCTGGGTCTCGACTATTGGCTCGGCCCCAGCACGGTCGCGAAAGTGGCCTATGAACTGGATCATCAGGAAGGCCCGAACGCCGAACGGCATAACGCCGTCATGGTTCAATTTGCCACCGGCTTCTGAGAGAAAGGACAACCCTTATGAAATGCAACACTCACCAACAACTCACGGGAATCCTTGTGATTGCCTTCGCCTCGCTTGGCTTCGTCCTCGCCGGCTGTTCCACGACCAGACAAAACGCTGAAACGGCCAACGCCGCGGCTTCAAAGCAAAATGCCGTGACCAAAGGTCAAGGCGGAGCGCAACTCTGGGCCCAGAACTGCGGACACTGCCATAATATCCGGTCGCCCGATTCTTACAGTGACGCGCAGTGGGAGGTGGCCATGCTTCATATGCGTATCCGGGCCAACCTGACCGCCGAGGAACACAAGCAAATCCTCGCTTTCCTGAAATCAGCGCATTGAGAGACCGAAGACGGTGCTTACGCTCTGAGGATTTCGAAAGCTTTCGCGAGTGCCTCGTCCAGCTTGCTCGCATCCTTGCCGCCGCCGCGGGCGTTGATCATGCGAGATGTTCCTCCACCTGCCGCTGCAACGCGGGCAGTTTGTTTTCCACCACGTCCCAGATGATTTCGTCGTCAACGGTGTCGTAGCCGTGGATGATGCGGTTGCGAAGCCCGACGATTTTTCGCAAATCGGGAAACCTCTCCGCGGTCTCCGGCTCAACGTCCTCCAATTTCGTGAAGGCTTCCCCAATGACCTCCAGCTTGCGTTCCACGGCGGCGCGTAACATCTCGTCGGCCTGATAAGCGGCAAAGTCCCTGCCTCGGGCGAAGCGTTCGACCGCCCGGCACGCCTCCAGAACGTCAAGCAATCGCTGCTTCACTTCGCTCTTCATAAACAATCTGGCGGGTCGCTTCCACGGAATCGCGGAAATGGGGATTGCGAATCATCCGCTCGGTCAGCAAATCCACCTTGCAACCCACCACGCGTTCCAAAGCCTCGGCAAAATCGAGAAACGCGTCAGCGTACCCTGCGTAACCCGTCCGCGTGAATTGCACGATGAAGTCGAAGTCGCTCCGATTTTGCTCAAAATCCCCGCGCGCCGCCGAACCGAACAAATCCAGCCGACGGACATTGTGCCGCCGACACAATTCCGCGATGGCATTTCGTTTCTGTTCGATGAGTGCGATCACGGTGGAACTATATCATGCGAGTAAAGAGGCGGCACGCTTGAGCGCTTCGTCCAGCCTGCTCGCATCCTTGCCGCCGCCTCGGGCGTGGTCGGGCTTGCCGCCGCCTTTGCCGCCCACCATCGGGGCGATGGTCTGGATGATTTTTCCGGCCTGGACCTTTGGGGTGAACTCCGGCGTGACGGCGGCGAGGAGGGAAACGGCTCCGCTGCTCACGCCGCCGAGGACGATGACACCTTGGAACTGCGACTTGAGGGCGTCGGCGATGGTTTGGAGAGTGTCCCCGTCGGCGGAGCCGCAGTTTTCGATGATGGCGGGGATGCCGTTCAAAGTTTTGGCTTTGGTGAGGAGCTTCTTCGCGTTGTTCGCGGCATCCTTCTGTGCAGCGGCCTTAAGCTTTTTTTCCAACTCTTTTTGGTGCGCGAGGAGGGCTTCGATCTTCTTCTCCAGTTCGTGCACCGGCGAATTCACCTTGCCGGCGAGGGACTTGATGAGCGCCAGTTCGTCCGTGGCTTTGCGGTAGGCTTCGAGGCCGGCCACGGCTTCGATGCGGCGCACGCCGGCGGCAATCGCGCTCTCACCCACAATGCGGAACAAACCGATCTCGCCGGTCGCGCGCGTGTGCGTGCCGCCGCAAAGTTCCATCGAGTAGCCGTCCAACTTTGCGGCGTGGCCGCCGATTTGCACGACGCGCACCTGGTCGCCGTATTTCTCGCCGAAGAACTGCATCACGTCCTTGCGCGACTTCACGTCGGTGTAGGGGATTTCGGTCCAGCTCACGCCGGCGTTTTCAAGGATGCGTTCGTTGACGAGTTTCTCAATGTCGGCAATCTGCTGCGGCGTGAGGGGCGCGCTGTTGAAATCGAAGGTCAACTTGTCCGGGCCGACGAAGGAGCCTTTCTGCGAGGCGTCGCGACTGGCGACTTCGTGCAACGCCCAATGGAGCAAATGCGTGACGGTGTGGTGACGTTGGATGGCTTCACGGCGGGGAACATCAACGCGAAGAACGACTTCGTCACCAGTCACGGGAAAGTTTTCACCCGCCACGAAGTGCAGCCAGGTGTTGCCGGACTTCTGCGTATTCGTAACCCGTAGCAGCGGACGTGAGTCCGCTCCCACGGGAGAAGTGAGCCGACTCACGTCGGCTGCTACGGGAGATAAGAGGAGTTGGGCGGTGTCGCCGACCTGGCCGCCCGCTTCGGCGTAGCAGGCTGAGGTGTCGAGGATGACGGCGGTCTTGTCTTTGAAGCCGACGACTTCCAAAACTTTGGCCTGGACCTCAAGCTTTTCGTAGCCGAGGAACTTCGTGGGCGTGGTGGTCTCGATTTGCGAAAGGGAAATGACTTCCTTCTTCTGCGCGGCGCGGGCGCGGGCGCGCTGTTCGTCCATCAACTTGTCAAAATAAGTCTTCTCAACAGTCAGCCCCCGCTCGCGCGCCATCAACTCCGTGAGATCGAAAGGAAAGCCATACGTGTCGTACAACTTGAACGTCTGGTCGCCGGGGAAAACGCTGCACTTTTCAAACATGAGCTTCCCGGCGTCCGGCCCATGCTTGTGCGCGGCGAGAACGGCTCCTTCGCGAACAGGCAGAATCGCAGCGACCACTTGCTCGAACTGTTCGATGCCTTTGTCCAACGTCCTGTTAAACGCCTCTTCCTCGGTGCGGATGGTTTCCTGCACCTGCTTCTTGCGGGCGCGGATTTCGGGGAAGACGTCGCCCATCGTCTCGGCGAGCACGTCCACGAGTTTGTAGAAGAACGGTTCGTGAAAGCCGAGCGTGCGGCCGTAGCGCGCCGCGCGGCGCAGGATGCGGCGCAGAACGTAGTTGCGGTCGTTGTTGCCGGGTTGAATGCCGTCGGCAATCGCGAAGCTCAACGTGCGGATGTGGTCGGCGATGACGCGGAAGGCGATGTCGAGGGCGATCTGATCTTCGGAAGGAGCGCGGGCCTTTAGGCCGCTTCGCGTTGGTTCGCCTTCGGACGCTGAAATTGCGGTGGACGTTGAAGCGGGCTGAAGCCCCGCGCTCCCGGGGAGAGTGCTCCCGTATTTCTTGCCGCTCATTTTTTCCAACGCGTCGAAGATGGGGCGAAAGATGTCGGTCTCGTAGTTCGAGATGGTGCGCGTGAAGTCGGTGAAGCCTTTCGTGTTCTGGATGATGCCGGTGACGCGCTCGAAGCCCATGCCGGTGTCAACATGCCTGGCGGGCAATGGCGAGAAAGTGCCGTCGGGATTTGCGTTGAACTGGATGAAGACCAGGTTCCAGATTTCGATGCACTCGGCCCGGCCTTGGTTGACCAGCACGCCTTGGGTGTCGCCGGCGGGCGTGAGGTCCACGTGGAGTTCGCTGCACGGGCCGCACGGGCCGGTTTCACCCATCATCCAGAAGTTGTCTTGCTTGTTGCCGTTGAGGATGTGGACAGCCGGGTCGATTCCCGCGGATTGAAACAGCTTCGCCCAGTGATCGTAAGCTTCCTGATCATACCCGGCTGGCTCGCCAGGACCAGGTTTATAGACCGTTGCGTAGAGCCGCTTCGCCGGGAACTTCCACTTCTCAACAACCAGTTCCCATGCCCATTCAATCGCCTCCCTCTTGAAGTAATCCCCGAAACTCCAGTTCCCCAGCATCTCAAAAAACGTGTGGTGATACGTGTCCAGGCCGACGTCTTCGAGATCGTTGTGCTTGCCGCCGGCACGGATGCACTTCTGGGTGTCGGCGGCGCGGGTGTCGAGTCCGGGAATTGCGGCGGCCCACTTGCTCACGTCGGCATTCTTCCGGCCGAGAAATATGGGCACGAACTGGTTCATGCCGGCGTTGGTGAACAGCAGGTTCGGCGAATCGGGCAGCAGGCTCGAAGACGGCACGAGGGTGTGCTGCTTCGACTGGAAGAAGTCGAGGAACGACTGGCGGATTTGTGTGCTGGTCATCACTTCAATTCAAAATTATAAAACATCAAAATGCGAAATTGCCGCAAGAGAACGCAATGAGCGCAAAGAACTCAAGCATGCTCCAGTAGCAGCCGACGTGAGGAGGCTCTGTCTTGATGGCCAATCGCTGATAGGCAATAGGCAATCGAAATGAGCCTCCTCACGTCGGCTGCTACAATCAGACGGGGAGATTAACCGCAAGCCGCCGGGCGAGGCGAGTGGAAGTTTTGCGTTATGCCGCCCCGGGTTCGACGGTGACGCCGGCGGATGGTTCTTGGCGAACGCAGGCGCCTGGCCCACTATGGGAAAGCAGAATGGGTCAGCAGGCCGGCACGGCGAGGACAACGGTTCATGCAAAAACCATCGGACGCCCGCAAAGTCCGATTCCCCGGCGATTATCCGCCGAGGAGGTGCGGCATCGCCATGTTCACGACGAACTTGCGCTGCGCGGTGGCGGCGGAGTTTCCGGAGACGCAGGGCCTGGTCGTGCCGGTCAATGGCCTCGCGGGCGGCTACGACTACCCGGCGGAGGTGCGCTTCGAGATGGCGGAGCAGGACCTGCCGTCCTGCCTGCGCGCGGCCGATTTCCTCAACATCACGGACGTGGACGTGATATGCGTGCAGCATGAGTTCGGCTTTTTCGGGGGGGGGGCCGGCGGGCAGTCATTTGCTGGCGCTGCTGCGCGAGCTGCGGATGCCCATCGTCACCACGCGGCACACGATTTTGCGCGAGCCCAACGCGGAGCAGCGGCGCGTGATGCGCGATTTGATCCGGCTTTCGACGCGGCTGGTGATCATGACCGAACGGGGCCGGAAATTCCTGCGCAATATCCATCAGGCGCCGGCGGCCAGGATTGACCTCATCCCGCACGGCATTCCCGACATGCCGTTTGGGGATCCGAATTATTTCAAGGACGAGTTCGACGTGACGGGCAGGCAGGTGTTGCTCACTTTTGGTCTGCTCTCGCCAAACAAGGGCATCGAGCATGCCCTGCGCGCGTTGCCGGAAATCATCCGGGAATATCCCAACGTCGTCTACATCGTGCCGGGCCAGACGCACCCGAATCTGCTGCGCGACGAGGGCGAGGCTTGCCGCTTGAGTCTGGAGCGGCTGGCCAAAGACCTCGGCGTGCAAAAGCGCGTCGTCTTCTTCAACCGCTTCGTCGAGCTGGAGGAACTGATGCGGTTCATCGGCGCGGCGGATATTTATATCACGCCTTGCCCGACCGAGTCGCAGATCACGTCCGGCACGCCGGCCTGCGCATTCGGCGCGGGCAACGCCGTGGTATCGACCCCGAACTGGCACGCGGCGGAATTGCTGACATTCGACCGGCATCTTACAGCACGCGAGCTTCACAGTGCCGAATTTCGCGGAAGGCTATTGCACGGATGACAACGCGCGCGCTGGTGCTGACGATGATGCTGCAACGGTTGGAACAGGGTTCGCCGCGCCTCAGCGAGCAGGCTGGCGAAATTATTTCTTGAACAGGTCCTTGAGGCCTTTGGCGGCTTTGTTCACTTCTTCGGTCGTGCCTGCGCCGACGTCCTTGACGCCCTTGCCAAGGCCGGTCAGGGCTTCACCGACGGCTTTGGTGGTGCTGGCCAGGAGCGATTTCATGATCACTTTGGACATTTCCGCCGCGGAGACGCCGTTTTCCGGCGTGCCGATGTTCTCCACGTGCACATCCGGCAACGGCACGGTCATTTCCTTGCTCCCCAGACTGCTGTTCACGCTGAGATGGATTTTTCCGCCTTTCATCACCAGGTCTTTGACGCAAAACTTTTTCTCGCTCTTTGCCGCGGGCTGGTCGGTTTTGGCCGGCGTGCCCCCGCCGGCCGAGGCGGTGAGATTGTCCAGGATTTTGCTCAAGTTGTTGCCACTCAAGCCGCCCTCGAACGTGATTTCCGGGGCCTGGATGTTGACTTCGTTCACGACGATCGTGTCGGAGAGCACGGACATCGGTTTCACGCCCACACGAATGGAACCCATTTTAACAGCGAAAGGGGTCTTGTAGCCTTCCGGGTTGCCGACGAACAGGCCGGTCAATTCACCGCTGCCGGACAGGGGCAAAATTTTCGCCCCGCCCAGACGGACATCCACCTTGGTCATTTGCGGGCCGACGGTTTCCACGCCCTTCTTGACGATTGAGTTCAAGGAGAAGAACACCACCACCAGCGCCACCACCAGCAGCGCGAGCAGCACGACAACGATTCGAATGAGCAGTTTTTTCATGGCACGGATTGCACAACGGCGCCGCTCGGCGCCTTTTCATTGGAAAAGGCGCTGAACGGGCAGGGTTTTCTTGGTCAGCAAAAAAATCGAGGCGACTTCGCATTATTTCGGCAGTGATTTCTGCAGGTCGCCCACGGCTTTGGTGGCGCCTTCGGCGGCCTGGCCGCCCGTTTTGGCGATCTGGGCTTTGACCTGTTCGATCACATCTTTGAGCACCTGTTCCTGCTCGGGCGTGAGTTTGGCCTGAGCGGCCACCTTTTGCAGGTCCGCCAGCGCCGTGGAATAATCGGCGCTTTGGATCGCGGCCACAGCCTTGTTGACTCTGTTTTGCGCGTTGGGTTCGGCTGATTGGAAGCTCTTTTCCAGGTCGGCGGTCTTGACTTCGCTCTTGTTGCCGCAGCCCGTGACCGCCACGGCCAGCGAAAGGAGGGCGATGCTGATCCAAGTGTAGGGTTTCATGGTCGTTTGTTTGGTTGAAGTTGGTTGTAAGCGGACGAAATGCTCGGACTTCCGGCGGCGAAAATCAAGTTTTTTCGTTGGCCCTTCGGAGGTCTATCGGGAGGAACACCCCCGCCGGTTGACAGGAGCGCAACGCCAAACCTGAGTCCTTGAGTTGTGTTTCGTGGTCAGACTGAGCGCCTGACCAACGCAGCACCCTGTCATCCTGGCTCCTTTTGGTGCCTGTGAATAACTTTTTGCGAATAGAATGAATCAGCAGCTGACATATTCCCAGAGAAGTTGCATCTTTGGGCGTCCCTCTGATTATTCCTTTGTTTTGAGGAACAAGACGATTATGAAAGCATTTCACAGCCGTCCCACAGGTTTGAGCAAAAAAGTGTTGGTTCGACGTTTTGATCCTGCCACACGGCAGGGATGAAAAAACTCAAAATAGCCCCAGCCCGGTCCCAGTTCACCATCCTGCGCCAGATTTGCAATCTCATTCCGCCTCACGAGGTGTCGCAAATAGCGCGCACGACGGGCGCCGAGGATAAGTCGCGCACCTTCACGCCGTGGAGCCATGTGGTGAGTCTGCTCTATGGGCAACTGACTCACAGCATCGGCCTCAATGACCTGTGTGACTCTCTGCAACTGCACCCGGGAC
>CAZIFU010000292.1:0-14209 GCA_964539075.1 uncultured Verrucomicrobiota bacterium
CGTGAAATTCCAAATGAAAGCTGGTGCCGCGGCCCTCAGCGCCGGGGTTTGTGGCGTTTTGATTCTGGCGGGCGCGGCGGCCACCGCCGCCGAAGCGAAAAGCGGTCCGGGCCTTAAACTGTTGGCCGAAGGATTCACCTCGCCCAGCTCCCTGATTCCGCTGGACGACGCTGCCAGCCATCTGCTCGTCTCCGATCAGACCGGCACCATTCATGTCCTGACGCGTGAAGGCAAAAAGCTGGACAAGTTGTTTTTGGATCTTCGCGCCCGCCTCAAAAAACTCAACGAGGGTTTCGACGAACGCGGGCTGTTGAGTGTGGTTCTGCACCCACGCTTCAGGGAAAACCGCAAGTTTTACGTGTTTTACAGCGCGCCGCTGCGCAAAGGCGGGCCGCCGGAGTGGGATTGCTCCAACCACATTTCGGAATTCAAGGTTTCGGCCGGTGACCCGTTGCAGGCCGACCCCGACTCCGAGCGCGTCGTCCTTCTGATTGACAAGCCCTACTTCAACCACAACGGCGGGGCGCTCGCGTTCGGGCCGGACGGCTATCTCTACATCTCCACCGGCGACGGCGGCAACGCGCACGACGCCGGACGCGGCCATTCCCCGCAGGGCAACGGCCAGGACACGACGACGTTGCTGGGAAAAATATTGCGGATTGATGTGGACAAGGGCGAGCCTTACGAAATTCCGGGCGACAATCCGTTCGTTGGCGGCAAAGGCCGGCTGGAAATTTTTGCGTACGGGCTGCGCAACTCGTGGCGGATGTCGTTCGACCGCGGCGGCAGCCACGAGTTGTTCGCGGGCGACGTGGGGCAGGAGTTGTATGAAGAGGTCAACCTCATCGTCAAAGGCGGAAATTACGGCTGGAAAATCCGCGAAGGGTTTCATTGTTTCGACCCCGAAAACCCAAAAAAATCTCTCGATTCCTGTCCGGATGTCGGCGTCGATGGCAAACCGCTGTTGGACCCGATCTTTGAGTACAAAAGCTTCCGGTCATTTCCGAAAGACCCGGAGGCGCTGGGCGTTTCGGTCGTGGGCGGTTTTGTTTATCGCGGCAAGGCCTTTCCCCAGTTGGCCGGCCGATATGTGTTTGCCGACTGGTCGCATTACATGGTCAAGGCGGAGGGGAGCCTGTTTGTGGCGACGCGGCCCGCGCCCGGCGTCTCGAAGGTTTGGACGATTGAGCGGTTGGACCTCATCACGCACCCCCGCGGACAGATCAGCGCCTACATCGTGGCGTTTGGGCAGGACGCAGACGGGGAACTTTACGTGATGACCAACGACAGCAACATGGTCAAAGGCCAGACGGGCAAGGTTTACAAACTGGTCCCCTTCTGAGACTTTCTGAAACCTTTCGGAGGGACGAGCTACGCGAGTCCCTCGATGGCGAAAACGGTCGAAAAAGTGGGACTCGCGTAGCTCGTCCCTCCGAGAGCAAGGAGTTTCGAGAAAGACTTCCAACCCGCTCTCGGCGGATAGACAGCCCGTTCAAAAACTATTCTCCTGTGGCCAGCCGATCCCGCCGCGCTGGGAGAGGCGCTTTACGACCCCGCAGGTGGGAAAGTGGGAGAGTGAGAAAGTGAGATCCGTCGTCGTGGGCCAGTCTCTCACTTCCCCACTTTCTCACCTGCTCACTGTCAGATCGACAAGGTCAGAGCCTCCTCACGTCGGCTCCTACTTCTTTAACGGGCTGTCACGGCTGGCCGGGCTTCAGGAAATATTCGAAGAAGAGGTAAATCTGCTCGTTGGACTCCGCCGTCGGCGGGTGGTCTTTGCGATTGGTCATGGCGACGCGGTTGGTGTAGCCGAGGAATTTGTTCACGGCAATCGCGTGATTGAGCACTGGCCAGCGCGCCAGGGAATCCTCAGAACCGCCCGAAACGAAAAAGGGCCGCGGCGCCATCAGGGCGTGCAACTCGTGCAGGTCGTGCCCCGATTCGATCAATTCCTTGTAGGGGCCGGTGTGGGGATTTTCCCTGGTCACCAGACCCTGCTTGCGCGGATGTGCCGGGTCGAAACCCAGATACCACGGTTCCCAGTAATTCACACTGGCGCGGGCCTCGTCGAACACAATACCGGGGTCGGACCAGACGCCGCAGGCAAATTTCTCGTCGAGACAGGACGCAAACATCGCCCACTTGCCGCCATAGGAGTGACCGACAACGCCGATGCGTTTCGGATCAACTTCCTTGAGCGCCGCCAGTGCGGTGTGGCAATTGGCGGCCACATAGGCGAGAAAGGACAGCGGTTGGCAGCGGGCCTGGCCGGTGGCCGGTTTGCGCGCGTCACCTCCGGGCGAGCCGATGGACAAAGTGACGAAGCCGCGCCGGGCCAGTTGATAACCGAAGTCGCGCAGTTCTTTGCCCAGACCGATGCTGCTCTCCGGCTCGTAATACGGCACCAACACGGCGGGGAACAGCCCTTGCCCGTCGGGAACGAGCAGCCAGCCGTCGCCGGTCTGTTCCGGTGCAATCTCCACGCGCACGCGATGTTGAGTGAAGTTTTCCCGGCGTTTGGTTTCCAACCGCTCCAGCTTCGGTTTCGCCTGCAGCGGTGGCCAGGGACCCATGACATGGTGCCAGTGCCGGAGGATTTCCTGCCGGCGCAATTCCCAATCGGCAGCGTTTTTCAGGGACCGCCCGTCGTCGAATTTCAGCGGGGACTGATACGGCCCGAACTGGTCGGCGAACTGCGCCGGTGGGGAAAAGAACGGAGCGATTCGTTCCCACGCGGACTCCGCTTCCGCCGCATCGCCAGTCATGGCCGCGAGAAGGGCGAGCGCGGCGCTGGCGGAACGGAGGCCTCGTCGGTGCGACGTGATGAAATAAAGCGGCTTCGCCATGAACCGGCCGCAAGTACCGTCAGGTTTTGGACTGCGGCAGCCCTCTGCCGCTGTGGTAACGGCGCCCGGCTCGCGAAAGCGGCAGAGGACTGCCGCAGTCCAAGACGCTGTCGCGCCGAACCAATCCCTCTTCGGTTCATGGTCCCAGTGCATACTTTAAAAAGAAAGGAGGCTTTCCATAAACCCCGGTCCAAAAGCGGTGCTAAAGCAGCCGCACTCCAAAAGCTCCGCGATGGCCGTGCTCCTCTCGAAGCTCGCGAAGCGTTTGGACTGCGTTCGATTCATTGTCGCTCTGTTGGCGCGGACCCGTTCTTGCCGGTTCGCCGACTCAATGCGACTTGTTTCCCGCGCGGCCATTTGCGGCAGCATGGCAAAATCCTTCTGGCTCGACAAGGCGGTTGGTTTCAAGTATGAACAGTTGCTGCCTGCAATTGATGAAGCAGCGCCGCCGCGCCGTCAAATGACTGAACAAACCCTGGTCCGACATGGTTGAAACAACATGAAAATCACCCAGGCCTTACAGGCCGAGCACATGGTTTTTCACAATCTGTTCGACCACCTCGAACGGACGGCGCCAAAGTTGAAGAGTCTCGGCGAGGTCCGGATCCTCGCGGCGCTCCTGGAATCGCTGCTGGAAGTCCACGCCGTCGTCGAAGACCGCCTGCTGCTGGAGCCGCTGGAGCCGAGTTTGTGCCAGATGGGCCAGCACGAAAATTTTCACGAGGAGCACCAGGAAATTGACCGCTCCCTGCGCGCCGCGCAAACCGCCCGCCGTCTGGCCGAGGGAAAGCGGCTGTTGCAGCAGGCTGTCGTTTTTTCCCGCCGGCATTTCGACAAGGAGGAGCGCATCATTTTCCCGCTGGCCCAGGAATTGTTGCGCGCCAAAACGCTCGTGGACCTGGGCAAACGCTGGGAGGAAGAAAGAAAATCGCTAGTCGCCAAATGACCGCGCCGGCGGCCGGATTGGAAACAGGAAAACCCATGAAACAAAAAACCTCACTCTCGCGCCGGCAGTTCATCGCCCGGCTCTCGACCTTGTCCGCCACGGCGCCGCTCATCCTGCCGTCGGGTCTTCGCGCTGCTTCGTCCAATGGCCGTCTCGCGCTCGGCTTCATCGGTTTGGGCAAAAAGGGGCGCGAACACCTGAAGGATTTCCTGAAACTCAGTGAGGTCCAGGTTGTCGCGCTGGCCGAAGTCAGCACGGTCCGCCGGGACAGCGCCCTCGAAATGGTCCACACGGCCTACGCGCGGCAGAAGGAATCCGGCGCCTACAAGGGCTGCGCCGCCTACAACGATTTCCGCGAACTGCTCGCGCGAAAGGACATTGACGCCGTGGTGATCGCCACGCCCGACCATTGGCACGCCCTCCCGGCCATCCTCGCGGCGAAGGCGAAGAAGGACATTTACTGCGAGAAACCGCTTTCGGTGGCCATCGGCGAGGCGCGCGCGATGGTCAACGCCGTCCGCAAGCACAACGTCATCTTTCAAACCGGCAGCCAGCAGCGCACCGAGTTCGGCGGCCGGTTCCGTCTCGCCTGCGAACTGGTCCGCAGCGGCCGTCTCGGCAGGCTCACCACGGTGCGCGTCGGCGTCGGCGATCCGAACCGCCCGTGCGATCTGCCCACCGAGCCGGTGCCCGAAGGCGTGGATTGGAACCTGTGGCTTGGCCCGGCGCCCGAACGCGGCTTCAACCAGATTCTTTGCCCGCTCGAGGTCCACGACTTTTTTCCGCACTGGCGCGATTACCGCGAATACGCCGGCGGCAAGCTGGCGGACATGGGCGCGCACCATTTCGACATCGCGCAATGGGCGCTGGACATGGACCACAGCGGGCCGGTCGAAGTCCACCCGCCGGAGGGCGGCGCGCTCACCGGCTTGAAATTTGTTTATCAGAATGGCGTCGAGATGTTCCATGGCGGGCCGAGCGGCTGCACGTTTGAAGGCACGGAAGGGACGATTTACGTGGACCGGGGCAAAATCGAATCCACGCCCGAATCCATCCTCAAGGAACCGCTCGGTACAAAGGATGTTCATCTCGAAAATCTGGGCGACAGTCACAAAAAAATCTGGCTCGCCTCCATCAAGTCCCGCCGCAAGCCCAACGTGGACGTGGAAATCGGCGCGCGCTCGGCCACCGTCTGCCACCTTGGAAACCTCGGCTATCAGCTCCGCCGCAAGCTCAAGTGGGACCCGAAGAAGGAACAGTTCGCGGGCGACACGGAAGCGAACAAGCTCATCCACCGCGCGTATCGCGCGCCGTGGAAGCTGGCGTGAGGGGCTTTCTCCGACGGCGGCGCGGCAACGCGCGTTCGCGCAGCAACCGCAACTGCCACCGCGCCACGTAAGGGTCCATGCGCGCCAGCACGAAATACGCGAGGCGCTGCTTGAGCCGCATCCAGAGCGTGCACGACTTGCGCCAGGCGACGGGTTCGATCCGACGGCTCAAGGCGAGGCATTGATTGAAGAATCCGCGCGCCTCCTCCCGCAGCGGCGCGTCTTCCGCGCGCACGAGCAACTCGTAGTTGATGTTCAGACTGCGCGTGTCGAGGTTGGCCGAGCCGAGATAAACGGCGTCGTCGGCAATGATGAGTTTGGCGTGGAGGATTTGCGGCTGGTATTCGTAAATTTCCACGCCCGCGCGCAGCAGCCGGTGGTAAAGGCCCTGACCGGCCAGTTGCATGAGGGGCACGTCGGAGCGCGCCGCCAGAATCAACTGCACACGGCCGCCGCGCCGTGCCAGGCGGATGAGTTGCCGGCGCATCCGCCACGAGGGGAGAAAATAGGCGGCGATGATCTGCAACGAGGCCGCGCGCGCGAAGTCCCGATTCAACGCGCGTTTGATCGGATGAAAGCCGCGCCCCGGTCCGCTCAACAAAAGTTCCGCGTGGTTCTGGCGCACGGCTTTGGCGGCCTTCGTCCGGCGCAGGCGCATGAAATGTTTGTGGCGAAACTCCGCCAGCGCGAACATCTCGTCGAACGCCGCGGCCAGATCGGCGACCAGCGGCCCCGTGATGGCCAGCCCCAGGTCGCGCCAGCCGCGCGTCACGCCGTCGCCTTCGCATTCGGGCATGATGTTGAACCCGCCGATGAGGGCGACGCGGTCGTCGCACACGAGCGTCTTGCGATGGTCGCGGAACTGGCCGCGCTTGAGCGAGGGGGGATTGAACCAGCGGAATTCGCCGCCGGCCCGTTGGAGCGGCTGCCAGAAGGCGGCGTCCATGGCGAGCGACCCCCAGGCATCCACGAGCACCTGCACGCGCGCGCCGCGCTCGCGGGCGGCGGTGAGGGCGGAGAGAAATTTTTCCGCGAGCGGGCCGGGCTTGAAAATGTAAACCTCCAGCCGCACGGACTCGCGCGCGGCGGCGATGGCGTTGAGCATCGCGGCAAAGGCTTCATCGCCGGTGCACAGGCAGCGGAAGTGCGGGGAGCCGGGGGCGGACATGGGCGCGAGAATAAAGTGTTCCCGCCCGGTTTGCAATTTACCCTGTCGCCTGTCGAATCGCTGCGCCTGCTCCTCGGTGTGTAGTTCAAAGCGGGGCGAGTGTCATTGCCCGTGAGTTATGTCCATACGTAGGCCGGCGCGTTGAACCCATTAAAAGGCTCGCCGGTTTTGCGCCGCACGCACAAGATGGGCGCCGATGATTCTGCGAGCATCCAGCCTCAACGAGATCACCACCGTGCTCGCCGGTGCTCACGCGCGAGAGGAACGGGTGACCTCGTTCGACCTGCGCGCGCTGGCCCGCGTCATCGAGCACACACCGGAAGACATGACCGTGACCGCGGAGGCCGGTCTCACCCTGGCGGCGCTGCAGGCCGAACTGGCCAGGCGCGGCCAATGGCTGCCGATTGACCCGCCGGACGCCGGCCGGCTGACACTCGGTGCGTTGCTGGCGACCAATGCCAGCGGACCGCGCCGTTTAGGCTGCGGCACCATTCGCGACCACCTGCTCGGCCTGAAAGTGGCGCTGGCCGACGGACGCCTCATCAAATCCGGCGGCAAGGTGGTGAAGAACGTTGCCGGTTACGATCTGCAAAAACTTTTCGTCGGCAGCCGCGGCAGCCTGGGCGTCATCGTCGCGGCCACGTTCAAGCTGCGACCGTTGCCGGAGGACGAACAATTCGTCCAGGCGGCTTGCGGATCGCTGGAAAAAGCGGGCGTGCTGGTGGAGATCGCGCTCGAATCCGCCTTGACGCCGGTGGTCCTGGATTTGCACAACGGCCCGTGGCCCCTGGCGCAACGCACTTCGCCCTTCACATTGGTCGCCGGTTTCGCCGGCACGCGCGAGGAGGTCGCCTGGCAACTGGCCCGTGCGCACGAGATGGGTTTCAGCGAGCCGGCCACACTCGACTACGAGACGAGTTTCCGGGCCGTCCACGCTGTCGCCGGGGCGCAACGCCTCTCAGTCCTGCCTTCCCGAACGGTGGACGCGCTCCATCAACTGGGCGACGTGCCGTTCGTCGCGCGCGCGGGCAATGGCGTGATTGAATATATTGGCGCGCCCCAACCGGCGAAATCTGATTTGCCCCTGAAATTGATGCGGCGTTTGAAAGAGACCTTCGATCCCAAACATATTCTGCCAGACATGCCGCCATGAATCGAAAGCAGACAACGGAGCCGCCGACGCGAACCCCTCACCTTGATCCTCTCCCCTTGGGAAGGGGAGAGGAAAAAGAAGCGCGCGTTCCCAGGCCAACAAACGCCACGAACGCGTCTGATCGGGGTCTCCTCTCCCCCCTTGGGGGAGGGGGTCAAGGTGAGGGGGCCGGCGTTCGGTCAAACACATTCGCACGATTGCTCCGCAGGCGTTCCACGTGGGCTGAAAAAACCCTTTGGAACCGACTCCGAAACCGCAGACTCGGGAGTTTTAAATTCCGCCGACAACATCCCGTCGGTCACTACGACCTTGATTTCTACTGTGCCGAGGCGCGCCTGGCGGTCGAACTGGATGGAAAGGAACACGGACACCCTGAGCGTCAAGCCAGCGACCATGAGCGTGATGCTTTTCTCGCGCGTCCGGGAATCAAAGTCATCCGGTTTTGGAATCATTCCGTGCGGGAAAACCTTCGGAGTGTCCTGGACACCATTTTGCGTGAATTGGCGGAGCGAACCCCTCACCTTGATCCTCTCCCCTTCGGAAGGGGAGAGGAAAAAGAAACGGGAGCCCCCAGGCCAACAAGCGCCACGAACGCGTCTGATCGGGGTCTCCTCTCCCCCCTGTGGGAGAGGATCAAGGTGAGGGGGCCGGCGTTCGGTCAAACACATTCGCACGATCTTTACCCAAACCCGGGGCGATCCCCATACTCCGCAAACCCATTCTGAAATATATTGGTCCAAGAAACCGGCCCTCGCCCAGATGACGACCACCGCCATACCGGAACGCTTTCTGGACTACGACAAATCGCTGGCCTGCATCCATTGCGGCCTCTGTTTGTCCTCCTGCCCGACTTATCTGGAGACCGGCAACGAAAACGACTCGCCCCGCGGCCGCCTCTACCTCATGCGCGCCCTGCAGGACGGGCGGCTCGCGCTGAACGCCGCGCCTGTGCGACACATTGACCGCTGCCTCGGTTGCCGCGCCTGCGAAGTGGCCTGCCCCAGCGGCGTGCAGTACGGCGCGTTGCTCGAAGCCACGCGCGATCACATCGAGAAACATCACCGGCGATCGCTCTGGCAGACGTTTCTGCGCCGCGTCGCCATCGAGCAGGTGTTTCCGTTTCCGTGGCGGTTGAAGCTCGCGTTGCTGCCGGTCAAACTCCTGCGGCTCATGCGCGCCGAATCGCTCCTGCCCAAATTCGCCCGCGAGTCGATGGCGCTCGTGCCGGAGCAATGGCAGAAAGTTGTGTTGCCGGAACTGTCTCCCGCCATAGCCGGGCCGAAGCGCGGTCGCGTCGGCTTCGTGAGCGGTTGCGTGATGAGCGTGTTGTTCGGCGAAACCAACGCCAACAGTGTCCGTCTGTTAAACCGGGCCGGCTACGACGTTTTCACGCCGCGCGCGCAAGGTTGCTGCGGCGCGCTTTACGCCCACAGCGGCAAGCTCGCGGAGGCGCGCGCCGCCGCGCGGCACAACATCGCCGTTTTCGAGCCGTTGAAACTGGAGGCTATCGTCATCAACGCCGCCGGCTGCGGCTCCACGCTCAAGGAATACGGCCACCTCTTGCACGACGATCCGCAATGGGCCGGGCGAGCAGACACATTCAGCGCCAGGGTGAAGGATTTGACCGAGTGGCTGGTGAATGCGGAATGCGGAACGCGGAGTGCGGAATCCACAGAAACACACGCTGCCCATTCCGCATTCCGCACTCCGCACTCCGCATTCAAGGTAACCTACCACGACGCGTGCCATCTGGCCCACCCGCAGCGGATCACCAAGCCGCCGCGCGAACTGGTCCGCGCCGTGGCCGGCGATCAATTCATCGAGCTGCCCGAATCGGATGTCTGCTGCGGCAGCGCGGGCAGCTACAATTTGACCGAGCCGGACATGGCCGCGCGTCTGCAGCAGCGCAAGGTCGGGCACATCTTGAAAACCGGCGCGCAGGTGGTGGTCACCACCAATCCCGGTTGCATCCTGCAAATCCGCGCCGGGCTGCGCCAGGCCGGCGCGCCCGAAGTCCAGGTCCTCCACCTCGCCGATTATCTCGCGCAAGCGACGGGTCCGTGAGTGTGGAATTCAAGCTTCAGCTTGTCTTTTCGCGCGCTGGTGTGGTTTTTCGCAAGCTAACGCTTGAACTCCGAACGCGCCTCCGTGGTTTGGAGTCCAAGCTTCAGCTTGTCTGGCCGCACGCCACAGGGGATAATTCCGCAAGCTAACGCTTGAACTCCCAACGGACCTCCGTGGTTTGGAGTTCAAGCTTCAGCTTGTCTGGCCGTCACGCAGGCTGGTTTTTTCGCAAGCTAACGCTTGAACTCCAACGCCGCCTCCGCGAAGCTTGCTCGAACCATGTTCGCCGCCCGACACGCTTGAACACGACACGATTTAATCGAGCAACGATTTTGGATCGAACCCGTTCGTTCCCGGTTCTGCGATTGATTTTGGCTTCGCTCGTCCTGGCGTTGAGTTGCACGCTGCCTGCCTGCAACCGCAGTCCGGCTGCTTCGGGCAAGGACCCGCGCGACGGCGCCAAGCCAGCCCGCAAGGTGGAAACCGCGCGCGCCGTCGAACGGCCGGTCGAGCGCGTCGTGTCGGTCCTCGGCGCGCTGGCGGCCTACGACCAGGCCACGCTCAGCGTGAAGGTGCCCGGCCGCCTGCAGCAGATGGCGGTGGATTTGGGCAGCCCCGTGCGCCGGGAGCAATTGCTCGCGCAGATCGAGCCACAGGATTACCAGTTGCGCCTCCAACAAGCCGAGGCTTTGCTTGGCCAGGCGCGCGCCCGGCTCGGCCTGCCGCTGGAGGGCAAGGACGACGCGGTGGACCTGGAAAAAACCAGCAACGTCAAACAGGCCGCCGCCGTGCTCGAAGAAGCGCGCAAGAACCGCGAGCGTGTCGCCAGCCTTTTCCAGCAGGGAATCCTTTCGCAATCCGAGCTCGAAACGGTGGACGCCGCGCATGAAGTGGCGCTCAACCGCTTCCAGGATGCGCTCGAGGAAGCCAGCAACCGCCAGGCCTTGCTCGCCCAGCGCCGCGCCGAGGTCGAGATCGCCCGCCAGCAGCTCGCCGACACGGTGTTGCGCGCGCCCTTCGACGGCGCGGTGCAGGAGCGTCGGGCCAACGTGGGCGAGTATCTCATGGCGGGCGCGCCGGTGATCGCGCTGGTGCGGGTGGATTTGCTGCGCCTGCGCCTCGAAGTGCCCGAACGCGAAGCCATGCACGTGCGCGCCGGCCAGACCGTGCGCCTGACCGTCGAAGGTGACACCACCGTTCACACCGGCGAAATCAAACGCCTCAGCCCGATGATCAGCGAACAAACCCGGATGCTCGTCGTGGAAGCCGATGTCCCCAACACCGGCTCGCTGCGCCCGGGACTTTTTGCGCGCGCGGAAATCGTGGCCAACAGCAGCGACCTGGTCCTCACCGTGCCGCGCAACGCACTGGTGGTCTTTGCCGGCGTGGAAAAAGTTTTCCTGGTCCGCGAGGGCAAGGCGGTCGAAAAGCCCGTGACCAGCGGCCGCCGCGCGGCCGACTGGGTGGAGATCGTCAGCGGACTCAAAGCCGGCGACGTGGTCGTGCTCGCGCCCGGCAGTCTGCAAACCGGCCAGGCCGTGGCCACGGCGAAGTAGCCCATGCAAAAGCTCGCGGAAATCTGCATCCGGCGGCCGGTCTTCGCAACGATGATCATCCTTGCGCTGGTCGTCGTGGGCGCGTCCGGCTACTTCCATCTGGGCGTGGACCGTTCGCCGCCGGTGGACGTGCCGACGATTTTCATTTCCACGCGGCTGCCCGGCGCCTCGCCGGTGGAAATGGAATCGCTCATGTCCCAGCCGATCGAGGAAAGTGTCAACACCGTCGAAGGCATCACCGAGTTGCGCTCCATTTCCGGCATCGGCCAGTCGTTCATCATCGTGACGTTCGACCTGGGCCGCAAGGTGACCGAAGCGGCCGAGGACGTGCGCAACCGCGTCGCGGCGGTCGCGGGCCAGTTGCCGCGCGAGGCCGACCCGCCGGTGGTCACCAAGTTCGACACCGAGCGTTCGCCCGTGATGACCGTCGCGCTGACCGGCGAGCGGTCCCACCGCGAACTGACCGAGCTGGCCGATAAAATCGTCAAGGTCCAGCTCGAACGCGCCGTGGGCGTTGGCGAGGTGGAAATCCGCGGCGGCCAGGAGCGCGCGATCAGCATCTGGATCGAGGCGGACCGGCTGGCCGCCTATCAAATTCCGATCACGTCGGTGCGCGAAGCCATCGCCCGCCAGAACGCGGACGTGCCGGGCGGCAACGTCATTTCCAGCTTGCAGGAACAGACACTGCGCACGGTCGGCCGCCTGAAGCAACCGCTGGAGTTCAACGACCTGGTCATCGCCACGCGCAACGGCTCGCCGGTGCGCGTGCGCGACATCGGCTGGGCCGAAGACGGCACGAAGGAGCAGCGGTCGGTCGCGCGGCTCAACGGCGTGCCGGCGGTCACGCTGGAAGTCCGGCGGCAGGCCGACGCGAACGCGGTGGCGGTCATCGAGGCCATCAAGAAAAAGCTGCCGGCCATCGCGGCGCAACTGCCGCCCGACGTGCGCTTCGAGGTCATCGAAGACCAATCGCGCTACATCCATGAGGCGCTGCACGAGATCAAGCGCCATTTGATCGTGGGCAGCCTGCTGGCCAGCCTGGTGGTGTTCTGCTTCATGCGGAGCTGGCGCTCGACGCTCATCGCCGCCGTCGCCATTCCCGCCTCGGTCATTTCCACCTTTGGCATGATGTGGGCGCTGAATTTCACTTTGAACAGCGTCACCATGCTCGCGCTGGTGCTCATGGTCGGCATCGTGATTGATGACGCCATCGTGGTGCTGGAAAATATTTTCCGGTTTGTGGAGGAGAAAAAAATGCACCCCTTCGAGGCGGCGCGGGCGGCGACGGCGGAGATCGGCATGGCCGTCATGGCGACCACGTTGAGCCTGGTGGTGATCTTCGTGCCGGTATCGTTCATGTCGAGCGTGGCCGGGCGGTTCCTTTACCAGTTCGGGCTGACGGCGGCGGTGGCGGTGCTGGTCAGCCTGCTGGTGTCCTTCACGCTGACGCCGATGATGAGTGCGCGGTTGTTCAACCTGAAAGCGGTGGCGGCGCCCGGCCATCACGGGCCGCGGTCGCGCGGCGGGTTTTACGCTTTCCTCGACCGCTGGTATGCGACGGTGCTGGGTGCGGCCATGCGCCGGCGCTGGGTGGTGGTGGTTTGCGCCGCGCTGATCATGCTCATGTCCGTTCCGTTGTATCGCGTGATCCGGCAGGAATACACGCCGGGCAACACCGATGAAGGCGAGTTCGAGATCAGCCTTACGACGCGCGAAGGCACCAGCCTCACGGCGATGGACGAAGTGACGCGGCAGGTGGAAGCCGAGTTGCACAAGATGCCGGCCATCCGGGTGATGCTCTCCTCCACCGGCTCGAGCAAGCTGGGCGGCGTCAATTACGCGCGCTTCTACGTCCGCCTGGCGCCGCACAAGGAACGCACCTTTTCCCTGGGCCGGCTCGTGTCGCTGCACCCGCTGCGGGCGTTTCAGGGCAACTACACGCAGCGCGACGTGGTGCAGGAGGTGCGCCAGCGGCTGAAAATTTTTTCCGGCGTGCGCGTCTCGGTGCGGGCCGGCTCCGCGTCCATCAGCGTCGGCGGCCCCAATTTTGAAATTGAGTTTTCGATCCTTGGCCCCGACCTCAACGCGCTGGCGGAATATGGAGAGACCCTGAGGAAAATGGCGCCCGACCTGGGCGTGCTCGACGGCGACACCACCCTGCGGCTCGACAAGCCGGAATTGCGCGTCGAGATTGACCGCGCACGCGCTGCCACGCTGGGCGTGGACACGCAGGACATCGCCACCGCGCTGCGCATCATGGTCGGCGGTGACGACCGGGTGTCGCGCTTCCGCGACGCGACGGTCAATGACGATTACGACGTGCAGCTTCGGCTGGCCGACGGCGGGCGCAACGATCCGGCCACGATTTCCCGGCTTTACGTGCCGCGCGCGGGCGGCGGACTCGTGCGGCTGGACAACCTGGTGAAAATCGTCCGGGGCGAGACCGCCTCGCGCATTGACCGGCTGGACCGGCAGCGGGTGGTGAGTTTGCGCGGCGCGGTGGCGCCCGGCTACGCGCTGGCGGACCGCTTGCAGGCGTTGCGCGACGCGGTCAAGGAAATGAATCTGCCGCCCGCCTACACCACGATGGTTTCGGGGCGCGGCCGGGAATTGGAAAGCACGTTCAAGGAATTTCTCTGGGCGTTTCTGCTCTCGGTTATTTTCATGTACATGATTCTGGCCTCGCAATACGAGAGCGTGATCCATCCCTTCACCATTTTGCTGTCGCTGCCGATTTCGCTGCCATTCGCGCTGTTCACGCTCTGGGTTTCGGGCAACACGTTCAATCTCTACTCGGCGCTCGGCCTGCTGGTGCTCTTCGGCGTGGTGAAGAAAAACGCCATCCTGCAAATTGACCACATGAACACGCTGCGCGCGCAGGGCATGGAACGGCTGGCCGCCATCATGCAGGCCAATCGCGACCGGCTGCGCCCGATCCTGATGACCACGCTGACGCTGGTGGCGGGGATGTTACCACTGGCGCTGGGGACGGGCCCCGGCGCCGAGGAACGTCGCGCGGTGGCGGTGGTGGTGATTGGCGGGCAAACCCTCTGCCTGCTGCTGACGCTGGTGGTGACGCCGGTGGCCTATTCCTATCTGGACGACCTGGCGCAAAAGCTTCATTGGCGCGTGTTCCGTTCGCGCCAGT
>CAZIFU010000293.1:0-12309 GCA_964539075.1 uncultured Verrucomicrobiota bacterium
GTGAAGTTGCTTGCGCCGGGCTGCATGTCGTAAACCACTGTGAACTGGCTGTCCGCATCGGTTTCAAACTGATCCACCCAGGGGGAGTAGCTGCTGACGCGAATGACGTTGTTGCTCGGCGAGAACTCCATGATCCGCAGATAACCGTTGCCGCCGTTGGGGCGGAATTGGTAATCGGACACCAGCGTGTTGACGGTCGAGCCGTTGAACGTGTCGCTCCGCCGGCCTTCGCCATTGACGTGGCCGCAGAGCATCAGAAACAGGCTGGCGTTCATCTTGAGCGCGTTGTAGATCGCCGCGCCTTGCGTGCCGAAGTTCGCCGGGGTGGTCGGGCCGGCGATGTAATGGCTCACGACGATGGCGCGGCGGTCCGGGTAGGTTTCCAAAACGCCGTTTGCCCAACTGAGCACCGCGGGGTCGGCGTTGGTATCGTACTCCATGTAAAGCGCAATGAAATCCAGGCCGCTGGCGCTGAATAAATCGAAATGATTGTCGTTGTTCGTCCCGTAGTGGCCGCCAAAGTAACCGAACGGCGCAAAGTGGTTCGTGCCGAGGTAAAGATTGTAAAATGTCGTCGTGCCCGTGGCGTCGCCGTTCGGCTCTTGGTCGTGGTTGCCGACCGCCACGCCGTACGGGATGCCGTTGGCGAGCATCGTCGTCAGGGGATTCTCCAGGCGATACAGCGAATTCGTCGCGTTGGCCCACTCGACGACGTTGTTGGTCCCGTTGATGAGGTCGCCACTCTCGACGCAATCGCCCAGATGCGCCACGTAAGCGATGTTGCGCGCCACGCGGTTGCTGACGATCCAATCGGTCTGTGCTGTGAACATGCCCGGAACGCCGTTGGATTTGCTGGAGACGTAATATTGCGTGTCGGGCAGCGCGATGAGCGTGAAGTCCGGGCCGAGGTTGGTCGGCGCAGCACGGCCATAAAATGTCACGGTGAGATTGCCGCTGTTGGTGTCGGAAACGCTCGCGCTCAACATCGGCGACTGGCTGACATTGACCCCGTTGCTGGCCGGCGACACCAGGGTCGGCGGCAGGGGTGGCGCATTGGTGACCGGACTGATCCAGGTCGGGCCGTTGACGAGCGTGCCGTTGTTGCCGTTGCTGGTCGAGTCGTTGGCGGTGGTTCCGGCGCCTTCGTTCAAGCCCCAACGCGCCACCAACCCCGCCTCGGAGACGATTTCGACGTTCAGGTTGTTGGAAATCTGCTGGGCCGTGCGGGCATAATTCCAGACGCGCACCTCGTCGAGCACCCCATTGAACGCGCCCGCGCGAGCGCCGGTGGAATTGAGCGCGGCGCCCAGCGCCGCGTGCTGGATGCTGTTGGATTCCGGCAATCGGCCCACGGTGAAATTGGTTTCGAGCGCGCCATTCAAATACAGCCTCCAGGTCGCGCCGTCGTAGGTGACCGCGCCGTGATACCAGACGTTGGTGCTCAGCGGCGTCACGCCGACCACCGGATGATTCAAGCCGGGATCCGGTCCGGGGGTCGCCTCTTCGAAGTCGGCGGCGAGCACGTTGGCGTTCGTGGCGATGCCGAAAAAATAATTGCAGTTGGTGACGCCGGTGTCGTTTTCGCCACGGCCTTTGGTAATCAAAGGGATCGCGCTGATGCCGAGGGTGCCGGTGCTGGCGGTCGAGCCGACGCCCTCGCGCCGGAACCAGGTCTCCAGTGTGAAGGTGGAGAGGCCCAAATCCGGCGCCGCGCCGAACGTGACATGGTCGTTGTTGCCGTCAAAGCGCAGCGCGTAAGTGCCGGGCAGCCACCCTTGCGCCTTGGCCGAGCCAGCCAGTCCAAGCGCAACAAAAAAAACAATGGCAAAGTAGAAGTGCAGGGAGCGCGCCGTTCGTCCCAAAGATTTCAGAAGAAGTGAGGCAGGATTTCCCTCACCTACGCCCGATGTTCCCTCGCGTCGTGCCCACGAACTGAGGTGATGTAGGGCAGGCTTCCAGCCTGCCAGTTCGCGGGGCATCCTTGCCCCGAGGGTCGAGCGGCAGGATGCCGCCCGAACCGGCAGACAGGATGTCTGCCCTACGGGGCCATGTCGGCGGCGCGCCTTCTGGGCAGCCATCTGGCGATGCTTACTCATCACGTCGCGCAACGGGTTTGTTCGTAGAGTCGGCTGTGGTCAGACGCACGAGGCTCTCCCGGACTCGCTGCTGCAAATCCCGGATCGCCGCCGTGCCTCCACGCGCAGCAGACAATGACACGATGGCATCCAGTGCCGATTCATAAGCCTTCTGCGCCTCCCCTGAGCGGCCGGCCTGTTCCAGGATTTCCCCGCGCCGGGCCAGCCAGGTTTCCTTGCGCACCGCGCGCGTGGTGATCTGTTCCAGCCGGGCCAGCGCGGCGTCAAAATTCCTCCGCGCCAACTCCAGCTCAATGGCCGCCAGTTGCAACGTGATCAACGGGCCGAGGCGTTTCATCCCTTCATCAAGTCCGCGCAAGGCATCCTCCACGCCGGGGCCGCCCGACGCCGCGAGCGCCTCCGCGCGTTCGAGGTAAAATTCCGGCTCCGGCTCGCGCGCCTGGCTGATGGCACGCGTATAGTCCCTGGCCGCCGCCGCGCGGTCGCCGAGTTTCGCGTGCACGCGCGCCCGCGTCAGGAGCGCTTGGACGGAGTTCGGTTCCCTGGCCAGAAATCGGTCCAGGTAACTCCGGGCCTCCGTCGGATGGCCCGCTTCGAGCAGGAGGCGGCCGCGATAAAAATCAATCGCCGCCAGGTCCGGGTCCAACGCGGCGACCCGTTGGAAATCGGCCAGCGCGGCCCCCCAATCCTGGTGGACGCGATGCAATTCTCCGCGCTTGAGCAGGAGCGCCGCGTTGCGCGGCTCGCGCTCAAGCTGGGCGCTGACCGCCGCAATTTGTTCATGGACATCGCCATGTGCCGCGGCCCTCTGGAGCAACATCAGTGAACAGGCAAAGGCGAGGAGAAAGGCGAAGCGCGGCATGAATTGTAATGCTCACACTTAACTGAAAACGGGGAAAATGGCCAGCTTTTTCGCCCCAAGGGCCGATTCAAGATTGTTTGAAATTGTAGGAGACGACGTAAGGAGACTCACTTTTTCGAAAAACACCAAATTAGAGCCTCCTCACGTCGTCTCCTACAGGATCTTGAATCGGCCCTGTTTCGCCCCCACAACCCCCAATTATTGATTGCCGAAGCAGGGCCATTGGTGCTTAATGCGGCCATCACCTTACGATCCACGGCCAAGCCCTATGAGTTCACTCTCGGAAGAAAATCTGAACCCGGCGCAGGGCGGCGCGCGCGATTTCCAAACCACGCATTGGAGCCTTGTCTTGCAGGCGGCCCAGGGTTCCTCGACCCAGGCCGGCGAGGCCCTGGAAAAACTCTGCCGCGCTTACTGGTATCCGCTCTACGCCTACGTGCGGCGGCGGGGCTACGACGTGGCCGAAGCCCAGGACCTCACCCAGGAATATTTCTCCCGCCTGCTGGCCAAGCAGTACCTCGCCACCATTGATCCGGACAAGGGCCGCTTCCGCTCGTTCCTGCTGACCTCGATGAAACATTTCCTTGCCAACGAATGGGACCGTGCCCACCGCCAGAAGCGCGGGGGCGGCTGCGTCACTTTCTCCATCGAGGAAGCCGCGGCCGAAGAGCGGTATCAATTCGAGCCGGCCCACGAGGAGTCCCCGGAGAAAATCTTCGACCGACGCTGGGCGCAGACGGTCCTCGAACTGGTGCTGACCCGGCTCGAGCAGGAGTTCAGCGAAACGGACAAAACCGATCTCTTCAACGAACTCAAAGCCTGCCTGACCGGAGACCCTGACGCGTCCTCTTACGTCGAGGTGGCGGCCCGCCTGGGGATGACGGAGAGCGCCGTCAAATCCGCCGCGCATCGGCTGCGGCAGCGCTACGGCGAACTGCTGCGCGAGGAGATCGGCCAAACCGTCGCCTCGGGCACCGAGATTGACGAGGAAATCCGCGACTTGTGCGCGGCCCTGGCGGGCTGAACCGGGTGTGCAACGCATGTGCCCGACCAGTACTTTGACAATTAAATTCCGCAACATGGTAGGGCGCGTCACTCCGTGCGCGCCGGTAGCCCGTGTCACTCCGTGCGCGCCGTTCAGAAGACTCCTTGCAGGGTGCGGCGCGCACGGAGTGACGCGCCCTACCCGGCCCGTTGACACAGGGTGGATTCAAGATTGGAGCGCGGACAGCCTTGTCCGCGTGTTCCGGGCTTCGGATCAACTTCACGCGGACAAGGCTGTCCGCGCTTCTGTTTCCGCCGTTTCTTGCATCCGCCCTGCCGTTGACAATGGATCGAAGCTTCTTTGTCGCCGTGCCAGCCAGATTTTTGCGAAACTTTCGTCACGTTTTGCTTCTGTGCATAGATAGCAGAGCAAGATGAATTAAGAAATATGGCTGTGCACTTGACGCCTGTAGCGACAATCGAAAGCGGTGTGTGCCCTTCACCCCTCACCCACCGCACTCCAAATGCTCTGCGAGGTTCGAAGCGCGCGAAGCGTATGGAGTGCGGTGGCTGGCGGGGAACGGGGCTGACACCGCTTTTCGCGCGGAACAGGCGTCAAGCGCATAGCCCTAATTGAGAATTGAGATAAACCCATGGCCACCGGGCTTTCATCGCGAACATGCCCCAAATGCGGCGCGCCGCTGCCGCGCGATGCGCCCAAGGGGCTGTGTCCGCGCTGCCTCTTCGAGCAGGTACGGCCCGAGGAAAACACGCCCACTGAGGCGCAATCAACGCTCGTGGTGCCGCAGGTCACTTTGTCCGAGGGCGCGGGCAACCTGATTGACCGTTACAAGTTGCTGGAACAAATCGGCGAAGGCGGCTTTGGCTCGGTGTGGATGGCCGAGCAGACTGAGCCTGTCCGCCGCCGGGTCGCCCTCAAGGTCATCAAGTTGGGGATGGACACCAAACAGGTGGTCGCCCGGTTCGAGGCCGAGCGCCAGGCGCTGGCGATGATGGACCACCCGAACATCGCCCGCGTCTTCGACGGCGGCACCACCGAATCGGGCCGGCCTTACTTTGTGATGGAACTGGTGCGCGGCATACCCATCACCGAGTATTGCGACGCCCAGAAGCTGAGCATGGCGGAGCGGTTGGACCTGTTCATGCAAGTCTGCCAGGCCGTCCAGCACGCCCATCAAAAGGGCATCATTCACCGCGACCTCAAGCCCTCGAACATCCTGGTGACCGAGCAAGACGGCCAACCCTTGCCCAAGGTGATTGACTTTGGGGTGGCCAAGGCGCTGCACCAGCCGCTGACCGACAAGACGCTCTTCACCAGCTTCCAACAATGGATCGGGACGCCGGCGTACATGAGCCCGGAACAGGCGGGTTTGGGCGGGCTGGACATTGACACGCGCAGCGACATCTACGCGCTGGGTGTCCTGCTGTATGAGTTGCTGACTGGACGGCCACCGTTCAGCAAAGAGGAACTCTTCAAGGGTGGTGTTGAAGGGGTGCTGCGGATGATCCGGGAGCAGGAGCCGCCTAAGCCCTCGACGCGGTTGAGCACGCTCACGAAGGAGGAATTGACGGCTCTGGCGACTCGGCGCCGGGTGGAGCCAACGAAGCTGGGCCGGCTGCTGCGAGGGGAACTGGACTGGATCGTGATGAAGGCGTTGGAGAAAGACCGGCGGCGGCGTTACGAGACGGCGACAGCACTGGCGCAAGACCTCCAGCATCATCTGAGACAAGAGCCGGTGAGCGCAGTGGCGCCGACGTTTGCGTATTGGTTCTTCAAGTTTGCGCGTCGCAATAGACTTGTGTTCACCACCGCAGCTGCAGTGGCTGCTGCGCTCCTTATCGGCTTTGGTGTCTCCCACTATCTTTTTGCTGGCGAACTATTGCGCCGCTGGCGTGGTGGAATTGAGATTGCAAGCAGACCGTCCGGAGCTGAGGTATGGATGGAAGGCCAGAAGGTCGGAGTGACACCATTTCGCCTGTCCCAACGCGACCAGTGCGAAGTAACCGTGATGCTGCGGCTACGGAACTACGAATGGTTTCAGACCACAATGCAGATAGGACCAAGCGTCCAACAGGACATTATCGTTAACTTTGAGAAGACAAACTTGCCGCCCGCTTTAGAAAAACCGCCGCGCACCGTAGTCATCCTTGAAACTCAAGGGAAAGTTGAAGTTGTCCGGTCGGGTTCCACGCGCTGGGATGTGACGTATGTGGATCAGGTTTTGTATCCGGGAGACAAGGTGCGAACAGGACAGCGGAGCAGAGTAGTCATTCGACTATCCGACCAAAGTATTCTGCGGGTAAACGAACTGTCCACCTTTTTCATCACGAAAACCGCCGTCGGGATGATTAGAGGGTAATGGTCTTTGGGTATGACGCCACCGTGTATGAGTTGGCCACCACCTTGTCGCTCGTGGAAACCAATGCATGCGGACTTAGCGAAACCTTTAGCCGAAACGATGCAGTTCAGAACCACGAATACACACGAATCCCGCTTAGCGGGACGAATCCGATTGGCTGACGGAGAGTTCCGTCTATCCTGGTGCTGCTCACCTTTTGGTGAAGTTAACCGACTCCGGCAAAAAATCTGTGCCGGCCTGTTTTTATTCGTGTGTATTCGTGTCCGTTCGTGGTTGTGTTGAATAGTTCCGGCTCAGAATTGTGATGAAGGAAGCGCCCAAAACCTGCCCCCAATGCGGTGCGCCGCTGCCGCACGATGCGCCCAAGGGGTTATGTCCGCGTTGTGCGTTCGAGCGCGTGCTGCAAGGCCTGCCGCCGCCCATTGGCCGAACTTTCGGCGATTATCAATTGCTGGAGAAAATTGCCCGCGGCGGCATGGGTTACGTGTACAAGGCCCGGCAAGTCAGCCGCGACCGGCTGGTGGCATTAAAGATGATCCGCGCCGGCATCCTGGCCACCAGAGAGGAGTGCCGACGTTTCCAAATCGAGGCCCAAACGGCCGCGCGCCTTTCCCATCCCAACATCGTACCCATTTATGAAGTGGGGGAGCATCAAGAGCGACAGTACTTCAGCATGGAACTGATCGAAGGCGAGAGCCTGGCCCGGCAATTGCAACGCTTCAGGCAGCATCCCCCCGCGGCGGCGCGTTTGGTGTGCCAGGTGGCCCAGGCGGTCCATTACGCACATCAGCAGGGAGTCATCCACCGGGACTTGAAGCCGGAAAACATCGTGGTGGACCGCGAAGGACAGCCGCATCTGACGGACTTTGGCCTGGCAAAGGTGATCAAACCCACGGCAGCTCCGGAGCAAGCAACTCAATTGACGAAAACCGGAGCAATAATGGGCACACCGGCATACATGGCCCCGGAACTGGCCGCCGGCGGGAGCAAACGGGCGACCCCGGCTTCGGACATTTACAGTCTCGGCGCGGTGCTCTATGCGTTGCTGACCGGGCAGCCGCCTTTTACCGCGGATCAGCCGCGGGCAGTCCTCAACAAGGTGCAACACGAAGAACCAACACCGCCCAGCAGGTTCAATCCATTGGTGGACTTGTCTCTGGAGAGAATCTGTCTGAAGTGTCTGGAAAAGGATCCGGGACGACGTTACGCGACGGCCGAAGACCTGGCGAAAGAACTGGCACGTTACCTGGAAGGCGGGGCCGGCCCGGCGTCTCGGATCAGCCCAGCCAACTGAAACCGTGACAATTCACTAGAGAACCACGAATGGACCCGGCGCGGCAGAGCCGCAAGCAAAGGGATTTGAACCACAGATAAACGCAGATGGACGCAGATGTTTTCTCCTTTATCTGCGTTTATCTGCGTCCATCTGCGGTTAAAGTGCTTGTCGAAAAAGCGCGATCCTTTGTCATTGTGGTACGGATGCCGATGAATCCGAATTCCCGAAAAATCTTTATCCGTGTTTATCCGTGTCCATCCGTGGTGAATTCGTTTTGGTTGCGGCTTTGCCGCGCCGGGTCCATTCGTAGTTGAATTGAATCCTTTCGGGTAAGGTCTGCTGACCTGAGCAAGCGATGGCGCCAAGGTTTATCCGCACACCCTTGCGGAACAGTGTCCCCAGACTTACTCGCCGCCCGGACTGCTGTTCGACGCTCACCCGCCAGCTTCGCGGGGGCGGAAGCGCCGGAGCAGCCGCGCCAGCTCGGTCTGAAGCTGAGCCGCTGACTTGTAGCGTTTGCGGGGGTTCGCGTTGCAGGCTTTGAGAAGAATCCGGCCAAGTTCGACCAACTCAAAGCGATCTTCCCGCTCGGACAGGAAACTGGGCAGCTCGGGAAACTCCTGCCGATCCCGGCCCATGCCCGCCTCATAAATGACTTTGCCCAGACTGTAAACATCGGCCGCAGCGGTGCCCGGTCCTTCGGGAGCCATGTACCCTTCGGTCCCCAGAAAAGTGACCTTGCCCGGCTGCGTGGCCATCTCCGTGACGAGGCCGATGTCGGCGAGCTTGGCGCAGCCGTTGACGAACAGGATGTTGGCCGGCTTGATGTCCCGATGAATCAGTCCGCGCTGATGCAGGAAGTCCAGCGCCGCACTCAGATGAATCGCCAGCTCGACGCATTCCTCGAACGGAAATTGTTTTCTGCGGTGAATCTCCGTGGCGAGGGTTTTGGGCGTGTAAGTGTCCGGGTTGATCGCCTGGTCGCCGCACGCGTCGTCCGCTGCTTCCATGACGTAGTAAAAATAACCGGCGTAGTCGTTTCGCCCGACGTGCAGGATGTGCACCAGACCGGCATGCTGCCGCGAAATCGGGGTGAATTTTTGGACGCCGCGGAACTCCCGATCATAAGGTGTTTCTTCCTGGAACTTGCCCCGGTAAACCACCTTGACCGCGTGATACGTCTGAATGGCGTCGCGGGCCAGCCAAACCTCGCCATAGGCCCCCTTGCCCACCGGTTTGAGCAGTTCGTGATCCGGCACCCGGGGCTGCGCGGCCATCGCGGCGGCGGCCATCGCGATGTCGGGACCAGGCGCTAAACCCGCCCGGTGGGGCGCCGCCGGAAGAACTTGGGTTTGGGTAACCGGGCCGTTGGGATGGCCGACAGATGCCTGGCTCGCGTTCACCGGCGGCCCGGACAAGGAGGCCGAAAATGGCTGAACCGTCGCCAGCGCCTCCTTCTCCTTTTGCAGTTTTCGGGTGTGGTAGAGAAACGACCAGACCAGTGCGCAAGGGATCTGTGCGCCGCCGATGACAAGCCAGGGAAACCACACAAGTTGGTGTTGGACCAACCAAACCGCAGCGCAGCCAAGGCCGAGAAACGCCAGCAGGGCCAACCCGCTGCTGGCCATCGGTCTGGCGATGGTCAACGCATAGCCCGCCAGCAATCCGGCAACAAAAAGCAAAGCCAATTCTTTCGCTGGAGCCAGGCGCGTGAGGCAATCGCCGCGCAGCAAATTGAGGAAGGTTGTCGCTTTGATTTCCGCCCCCGAAGAAAACTGCCCATCCCAGCGAGTGTACGGAGTGCGGAATTCATCGGTTTCCTCACCGATGAACCGTGTCTGAGGCTTGCCGCCTACGAAGACGAACTTGTTTGAGAAAAAGCCGTCTGGCTGGTTCAGGGCGGTGTAATAACTGACCCGGGGAAGTGTTCCGTAGGGGCCGTAGTAGTTCAACCACCGGGGAGTTAACCGCTCGGAAGGATTTTGCACCGTCACTGCTCCAGCCAGTTGCGCCGCAGCCCACGACAGGCTGGGATCCAGTTCCGTGCCGGGATAATTGCGGCGCACGGTGGAATCCTCATCCACCAGCACTCTGGCTATGCCCCAGCCAGCGGCCGCCTCTGCGAACTGTGGCTTCAACGTTTCACTGCCAACCACGCCGGAGTGCGCGATGGGAGCCAAGTCGGCGGCCAGCACAACTTTCCCGTGGCGCTGAATCGCTTCCGCCAGTTTCGCATTGGCGTCCTCCGATCCGGCCTCTGCAAACACAACATCGAACACCACGAGCTTGGATCGGTCGGCGCGCAGACGGTCGAGCAGACGCGCGTGCAATTTTCGGTCCCATTTCTGGCCGTACGGCTGGTTGAGTTCCCGATGCGACAGTTCATCCATTTCGATGATCACGACGTCGTCGAGGTTCGCCGTCGGCTTGAAGAAAAACGGCAGGTCAAAACTCAGATGCTCCAATCCCTGGCCGATGGGGAGAATTAAGCCGATCAACACTGCCAGTGACGCGCCCACGGCGCCACCCACCCAATCCTCCGTCAGACGCCGCTTCCAACCCGGCAAAAACCATGCATCGTCTGGCTGGCGTTGCGGGGGAGGGGCTCCAGGTGCGGCGGGGCTTGCGCGCACTGGCTCCGACTGGCTTGCGGGCTTATATCGCTGGGCCTTTTCCATCAGCGGAGGCAAAGCGAAGGGCGCGAGCGCTTCCTCGCCAACCTCGCAGATTTCCATGGGTTCGTGAATGCCTTTCAAGAGGTAAAGTCCATGGACTCGCCACTCCAGCAGCCCAAGGCCTTCCGAGGCTTGCCCCTTCAACGCCTGCCGCGCGTTGTCGAAGGCGAACCGCGTCAGCAGGATTTGGTTGGCCTGCGCCAGCGACGCCACGCGCGCGCACGTGTCCACGTGGATGCCGAGCATATCCTTGCGTCCCGTCGAACTGCCCGGGTCTTCGATCACGACCTCGCCCACATGGATTCCGATTCGCACCAGCACCGGACAGGGGAGCTGCCGGGCCAGCAGACGCAACCGGGATTGGAGCAGCAAGGCAAACTTCACCGCGTCGGAAGGCTTGGCGAAGACGATGAAGAATGAATCGCCGGCCTTGTTGATCTCCTCGGCTTCTTCGAACTGGCGCAGCAACTCGCGCACGATGCGGTCGTGACGTTGCATCAGGCTCAGCGCCTCGGCGTCGCCCAGCCGCTCCTTCAGTTCCGTCGAGCCGACGATGTCGGTGAACAACAACGCCAGCAGACCCACCCGGTGTCGATTCCGGAACTGGGATACCTGCTCACGATTCGCCAGCGTAGCGCGGAGATCCATCGGCGGTCATGCTACAACAGGCCGGACGCGGACAAAACAGAAAAACGGCATTGCCCTGAAAACTGGCCACTACCTCTGGCATCTGCATAGGATCATGCGCGAATTCAGCGCGCACTAAGTATTCTCGCTTTTACAGTTGCCACGGTAGTCTTCATTCTGGCAGCCAGACAGCGCGGTAAAATTGTTGGGTGGCGTTCGGGAACGGCAACAGCAGGTTGAACCCGCCTGTGTTGATCGTGTTGGTGCTTAGCGGCAGCCACGAGCCGCTCGTCATCGAACTCCGGCTCTCAATCCGATACACTGTTCCGGTCGTGCCTGTGATCCCAAGGCCCAGCAAGCGGTCCGGCCGCAGTTGCGGCGTCTCCACCGTGTAAAACGCCACGGTCGTGATCAGCACCCCCGGCAACACCACCAGGGTCTGGTTGGTCGGCAGGTTCCAACCCGGGATCACTTTGAAATCCACTGCAATCTCGTTGGTCGTCGTCACCTGCCGCAAGAAGTTGGTCGCCGTTGAGTAGGGATCGTTCGTGTGCAACCGCCAGCCCGCCCCCGCTGCCACCGCCGATGGCGGCGCCAGTTGAAATTGCACATACCCCGGACTGCTCGCGCTGATCGCCTGACTCGGGATGATCGTGATCACTCCGCCACCGGTGTTGTTCGTCCCATTGTCCCCCAAGGTCTGCGCCAGCGTGATCATGTTCACCACGTTGCTGTCGATCGCCCGCACCACCGACGCATACGGCACCGACCCGCTGAACAACGTTCCCAAATACACCGCCGCCGGATAGTAATACCCGTTCAACTGCACATACAACGGCCCACCGCTGTTGCCGGGATAACTCAGCAACCACGAGGCCAGATAGACCTGTTGCTGCCCCGGCACCGGATCAGGAGCAAGGGCGAGGGGATACGGCTGCGGATCGGTTTGATACATTTTCCCCGACACGATGCTGGCGTCGCCAAACTGCGATGCGTTCACCGGATAGCCCACCAGCATCTTCAAGGCGGTGCTCGTCAGCCAGGTGTTCGGCACCGCGTCCGACGGCAGAAAGCCCCCGTGACCGCCCCCGGCTGCCGGCTGCAGAAAATAGAGCGCGGCTATGTCCACGTTGCGCGACGGCGGCGTGGATTGGTCCGGGGAATAGCCGCTTTGCAGATCATTCGTCCGCTGCGCCGCATACCCACTGAGCACATACCAACCCCGGGCTTCCACCGGCTGCGGTTCAAACACGCCGGCCTGACGTTGAAAGAACCAGTGCGCCCGGCTCACGTAGGCGAGGCTCTGGTCGTTGAACACCAAGTGCGCGGCGGTAAGCACCACGTTGGTCTGCACCGCCACGCCGCTGCCGTAGCCCACATCCGACTGCAACTGGCCGTTGAAGCCGAA
>CAZIFU010000294.1:0-19427 GCA_964539075.1 uncultured Verrucomicrobiota bacterium
ACGAGACCTTCATCCGGGCCGGTGACAGGAAAATCGAATTCCTTGCGCTGCGGTTGCCGGGCGAAGCCGCCGTAGGGGCCGGCGCGAGTGATGATGCGGTTGGGCCGCCCGTCGCTGGCCGCGCGATAAGGGCTGACCCAGCAGAGGGTGTTGCCGGAAAGAAAAAGGGCCGTCACACCGCCGTCAATCAGCGCTTTGACGCCGTGATACGCGCGCTCATCCCAATATTCGTCGTGCCCCACGCTGATGAAAGTTTTGCACTGGAGGCCGTGGTCGGGCGCGAGCATGTCGCTCTGCGAGCAATAGGTCACGTCGTAGCCATGCTGTTCGAGCCAGTAGGCGAGCGGAAATTCCCAGCAGAGAAATTCGCCCGAGCCGACCGATTGCGGGTTGTCGTAAATCTGGCGGTACTTGCCGTAGGGCCGGTCGAAGCTCACATCCACATTCGGGCCGGAGGTCCAGTCCCGTTCGCTGCCGTCGTCGTAAAGCGAGAAGCGGTCGGGCCAGCGGTTGTAAGCCTGCCAGGTGTTGTCGCTGCATTGGAACAAAATGTCGGCGGGCCGGCTGTCGCGGACAATGAAAACGACGTAGCTCTGCCAGTAGGTTTCGCCGCTCTTTTTGGGCAAGGTCGTCAGCCGCCCCAGATAAACGCCGCTGGGCCAGTCCCTGGGAATGGTCAGGCGGGCGCCCGGTTGCCAGCGGCATTCGCGCAAGCGCCGTTCGCCAACAGGCGGATCGGGCTGTTTGGTTCCTTGCAACGGTCCGAGCGTCGTCATCAGGCGCGCGCCTTGGCCGCCGTAACAGCCCATGCGGAAAATTTCGAGGGTGATGCGCGCTGGCGGATTGGTGCTGACCATGAACTCAATCGTCTGGCCGGCTTCAACGCTCTGGTGCGAGCAATAGCCTTCGATCCACGGCGAGCGAAAGCCGGCCTTGTTGTCGAGCCGGACGCGGGTGAGCTGCCAATCGCGGGCGCCCGGCTTCCGGTTTTCGTTTTTGATGAGCGACGACTGGTGGCGGGAAGATTCCGCGGAGGCCGCTTGGGCCGGGAGCGCCGGTCCAGTCAGGGCCGTGACGAGAGCGACCCCGGCGCCCTTGAGAAAATCCCGGCGGCCGGGGTCGGCGGGCGGGCGGCAGGCCGCTTTGGATTTCTTCGTCGGCATGGAACGAATTAACTCTGGATTTGCCGCAGCCTAGAACTTAAATTCGGCCCGTCCAAGCCAAAAGCTGCGAAAGAAGCATGATCAGCAATCACCTCCTCCGTTTCGCGACGCTGGCTCTTTTCTTGCTCGCCAGTTCCGCGACGATCCAGGCGCGGATCACCACGCCGCGCGAACAGTTCGGGTTCAATCCCGGCGACGATTACCACCTCGCCAACTACCGGCAGATGGTTGATTACTGGATCAAGCTCGCCCGCGAGTCGTCCCGGATCAAGGTCGTGCCCATCGGCAAGACCGAGGAAGGCCGCACGATGGTCATGGCCGTCATCACTTCCTCCAGCAACCAGCGCCGGCTGGAGCGTTATCAACAGACTTCCCGCCGCCTGGCGCTCGGGGAGGGGCTTGCCGACAAGGACGCCAAAAAACTGGCCGCCGACGGCAAGGCGGTCGTCTGGATCAGCGGCGGCCTGCACGCTTCGGAGACACTGGGGGCGCAACAGTTGACCGAGACCGTCTATCAACTGGTCAATGGCGAAGACGCTGAGACGAAACGAATCCTCAACGACGTGATCGTGCTGGCGGTGCTCGCCAATCCCGACGGCCTCGATCTGGTGGCGGACTGGTACATGGCCGAACCCGACCCGACGAAGCGTTCCCGGCTGGGCTTGCCGCGGCTTTACCAGAAGTACATCGGCCACGACAACAACCGGGATTTTTACGCCATCACGCAGCAGGAGACCAAAAACATGAGCCGCGTGCTGTTCCATGAGTGGTTTCCGCAGATTGTTTATGACCACCACCAGTCGGGGCCACCGGGCACGGTGATGTTCGCGCCGCCGTTCCGCGACCCGTTCAATTACAACCTTGACCCGCGCGTGATCAACGGCGTGGACATGCTGGGCGCGGCCATGATGAACCGCTTCCTGGCCGAGGACAAACCCGGTGTGACCACGCGGTCGGGCACGCGCTACTCCACGTGGTTCAACGGCGGATTGCGCACGACGACGTATTACCACAACATGATCGGACTGCTCACGGAGACCATCGGCAGCCCAAATCCGATGCAGATCCCCTACACGCCGCGGCTGCAATTGCCGCGCGCCGATCTGCTGTCGCCCATCGAACCGCAGACGTGGCATTTCCGCCAGTCGGTGGATTATTCCGTGACGGCCAGCAAAGCGGTGCTGGACTTTGCCTCGCGGCACCGCGCGGATTTGCTCTACAACATTTACCGGATGGGCCATGACGCCATCCGGCGGGGCAGCCAGGACAGTTGGACCGCCTCGCCGCACCGCGTGGTTGCGGCGGAGAAGGTGGCCAGCGCGCCCAAAAAGACGGCCAGCGCTTCCAAAAAATCTGCTCGTAAAACCACCAGCGTTTCCAAAACGGGCGCGTCGACGAATGAATTCGCCAAACAGTTTCGTTCTCCCGCGACGCGCGATCCGCGCGGCTACATTCTGCCGTCCGATCAGCCGGATTTTTTGACGGCCACGAAGTTCGTGAACACGCTGATGGAAAGCGGCATTCGCGTCCAACGCGCCACGCGTGAGTTTACGGTCGCCGGAAAAAGTTATCCGGCCGGCTCCTATGTCATCCAGTGCGCGCAGCCCTTCCGGGCGCACGTGCTGGACATGTTCGAGCCGCAGAACCATCCGGACGACATTCCTTATCCCGGCGGGCCACCCACGGCACCGTATGATCTGACCGGCTGGACGCTCGCGTTTCAAATGGGCGTGGATTTCGACCGCGTGCTGGAGGGTTTCACCGGGCCATTCGAGGAGGTCAAAGCGCCGCTGCCGCCGCTGCCGGGGCGATTGGAGAACGAGAAGGACGCCGCCGGATTTTTCCTGAGCACGCGGGTCAACGACGCGTTTATCGCCGTCAACCGTTTGCTGGCCGCCGGCGCGCCGGTGTTCCGGTTGAAGGAATCTTACGCCGCGGATGGCGTCTCGCATCCGGCAGGGACTTTTTTCATTCCGCGCCAGGCCGCCACGCTGCCGCTCCTGCAAAAAATTTCCCACGACCTGGGAGTGACGTTCACCGGCACCGCGACGGCGCCCGGCGGGGCCGCCGGGCCGGTGCAGCCGGTGCGCCTGGGGCTGTGGGACCGCTACGGCGGCTCGATGCCGTCGGGCTGGACGCGCTGGCTGCTGGAGCGGTTTGAGTTTCCTTTTCAGGTCGTGTTTCCGCCGCAACTGGACGCGGGCGGATTGCGCGAGAAATTCGACGTGTTGATTTTTGTGGACGGCGCGATCCCCGCCCCAACCAATGCCGCCGCCCGGACGGCGCGCGCGCCGGACGCCGCGGGCGACGCGCCGCCGGCCGAGCGCCCGGAGGAAACGGCGGGCGCCGCCGGCGAGCAGAACCTTCCGGCGGAATACCGGGGTCGGCGCGGCAGCGTGACGGCGAGCAACACGGTGCCGCGTTTGCGCGAGTTTCTGGAAGCCGGCGGGACCATTCTCGCCATCGGCAGTTCCACCAGCCTGGCCACGCACCTGGGCCTGCCCGTCGGCAGTCATTTGAAAGAAACCAGGCTGGACGGCAAAGAGCAGCCGCTCCCGCGCGAAAAATTTTACATCCCCGGCTCAGTGATGCAGACGCGGGTGGACATTACACATCCGCTGGCGTTTGGCCTGGCGGAAAAGGTGGACGTGATGTTCGACAAAAGCCCGGCCTTCCGCCTGGAACCTGAAGAGGGGACGAACGGAGTGCAGCGCGTGGCATGGTTCGAGGGCAGGAAAACTCTGCGCAGCGGCTGGGCCTTGGGCCAGGAATACCTGGACGGCGGCGTGGCCGTGGCCGAAGCGCCGGTCGGCGAAGGAAGGCTGGTGTTGTTCGGCCCGGAGATCGCGTTCCGCGCCCAGCCGCACGGGACGTTCAAGTTTCTGTTCAACGGCATTCTCCGCGCCGGAACGGCAGACCAATGATCGTGGCGTTCCAACGCGCCGCAAAACTTTTTCGCATGAAACCGCGCCTAGTCGTTTGGGGTCTGGCGTTTCTCTTGAGCTTCGAGTTTCGTCCTTTGAGCTTCGCCGCGGACTCCGCGCCGCGTCCGAACATCCTCCTAGCCATCGGCGACAACTGGGCTTACCCGCACGCCGGCGCGCTTGGCGACCCGACTGTGAAGACGCCGGTGTTCGACCGCGTCGCGCGCGAGGGTGTTCTGTTCACGCACGCGTTTTGTCCCGTGCCCTCGTGTTCGCCGACGCGTTCGTCACTGCTCACCGGGCGCGCGGCCCATCAGCTTGAGGACGCGGCGAGTTTGTGGAGCGCGTTTCCGAAAAAGTTCCGCGTGTTCACGGACCTGTTGCGCGAGTCGGGTTACGAAGTCGGCTTCACGGGCAAGGGCTGGGCGCCGGGAAACTACAAGGATTATGGCTGGACGGAGAACCCGGCCGGCAAACAGTTCAAGAGTTTCGAGGAGTTCCTGTCAACGCGCGCCCCGGCCAGGCCCTTTTTCTTCTGGCTGGGCAACACCGACACGGCGCTCCACAAGTGGCGCTACGAACCGGAATCGTGGGCGGGCCTTGATGAAAAGAGCGTCCGGATCCCGCCGGAGTTTCCCGACGTGCCGCTGGTGCGCTCGAATCTGCTGGCCTACTACGGCGGGGTGATGCGCCTGGATCGCGACGTGGGCAGCGCCCTGGCGCTGCTGGAAAAACAGGGACTGCGCGACAACACGATCGTCATTTACACCAGCGACAACGGCTGGCAGATGCCGCGCGGGTTGGCGAACTGTTACGACACCGGCTGCCGCGTGCCGCTGGCCATTCGCGGGACACGCGCCGCCAGCTTCCCGGCCGGGCGCAAAGTGGACGAGTTCATCAGCCTCACCGACTTCGCGCCGACGTTTCTGGAACTCGCCGGCCTGCGGCCCGCGCCGGAGATGACCGGCCGCAGTTTCGCGGACCTCCTGACGGGCAAACCCGGCGCCGTGCCGCGCGATGCCGTGTTCCTCGAAC
The DNA here is from genome assembly GCA_964539075.1 of uncultured Verrucomicrobiota bacterium. GTDB lineage: Bacteria > Verrucomicrobiota > Verrucomicrobiia > Limisphaerales > CAZIFU01 > CAZIFU01. The sequence continues at coordinate 5,123 of CAZIFU010000294.1, forward strand.
GCGAGCGCCACGCCAACGTCCGCCGCGGCGACCTCAGCTATCCCATCCGCGGCATCCGCACGAAGGATTTTCTTTATCTGCGGAATCTGCGCCCGGACCGGTGGCCCGCGGGCGATCCGCAGGCTTACTTCGCGGTGGGCGATTACGGCGACATTGACCCGTCGCCGACGAAGGATTTCATCCGGCAGAACTCCAACCAACCCGGATTCAAAACGTTCCAGGACCTTTCCTTCGCCAAGCGTCCCGCCGAGGAACTTTACGACTTGCGCCGCGACCCGCACCAGGTCGTCAACGTGGCCGGCCGCCCTGAATACGACGCCGACCAGCGCCGGCTGCGCGAGCGCCTGGACCGTTGGATGCGCGACACGGCCGACCCGCGCGTGGATCCGGATTACGACGCCTGGGACAAGTATCCGTATTTCGGGGGCAAAACGTCGGATAAAAGAAAGGCGACGGCCAAGTAGATAGCGGGTTCGACGGGAGTTGAAAAGAAGCACCAAGCTCCAAGCACCAAGCTCCAGAGAAATCCCAAGCGCCCAAATTCCAAAACGGCCTGCGATTCAGCGGCCAGCCAGCGGTTGGACCCGACGACTCCAAAGCGGACATGGTTGCAGCCATCAATGCTTGATGTTTGGTATTTGGAGCTTCTCTGGAGCTTGGAGCTTGGAATTTGGAACTTCCCCCCCGGCGCGCTGACCCGCGTCAAACGTTCAGTAACCACGAAAGAACCCGGAGAGATTGTGCACCAACCAGGTCAGGCCTTCTCTTCGATCAACTCGCGGCGGGCGCCGCCCAGGAGTTGATCTACGAAACTGGTCGAGTAAACGCCGCGCCGGAAATTCGGGTCCTGCAATATGGCCTGCTCGAAGGGGATGGTGGTCTTGACGCCGGTAATCATGTATTCGCCGAGCGCGCGGTTCATCTTGTCCATGGCTTCGCGCCGGTCTTTGCCGAAGGTGATGAGTTTCCCGATCAGCGAATCATAATGCGAGGGGATGGTATAGCCGGCGTAGGCATGGCTGTCCACCCGCACGCCGCGGCCGCCCGGCGGGTAATACATTTCAATGCGTCCGGGGCTGGGGCGGAAGTCATCGAAGGGGTCTTCGGCATTGATGCGGCATTCGATGGCGTGGGACTTGATGTTGATGTCACTCTGCGAAATGCGCAGCGGCTCGCCCAGGGCGATGAGGATTTGCTGACGGACCAGATCAATCCCGGTGACTTCTTCGGTGATGGGATGCTCGACCTGGATGCGCTTGTTGACTTCGAGGAAATAGAACTTCCCTTTTTCATCCACAAGGAATTCCACGGTGCCGGCGTTGGTGTAGTGGGCCAGTTCGGCCAGGCGCACCGCGGCCTTGCCCATTTCCTTGCGCAGGCTCCTATGATGGTTTTCGATGAAGGGCGAGGGGGTTTCCTCAACGATTTTCTGGTTGCGCCGCTGGATCGAGCAATCCCGTTCGCCCAGGTGGATGATGTTGCCTTTGCTGTCGCCGAGGATCTGGAACTCGATGTGGCGCGGGTTTTCGATCAATTTTTCGATGTAAACGGCGGAGTTGCCGAAGGCTTTCTCGGCTTCGTTGCGGGCGGTGTGGTAGCCTTTGACGAGTGAAATGTCGTTGTGGGCGGGCCTCATGCCGCGACCGCCGCCGCCGGCGACGGCTTTGATCATGATCGGGTAGCCGATGCGTTTGGCGGTGGCGAGGGCGGCCTGTTCCTTTTCCACCACGTCCTCGGAACCCGGCGGAATGGGGACGCCGGCGCGTTTGGCCAGCGCCCGGCTGATGGCTTTGTTCTCCAGCGCGTTCATCGCCCGGGAACTGGGACCGATGAAGCGGATGTTGCAGTTCTCGCAAACGTCGGCGAAATGCGCGTTCTCGGACAGGAAGCCGTAGCCGGGATGGATGGCGTCCACGTCGGCGATTTCCGCCGCGCTGATGATCCGGTCAATCCGCAGGTAACTGTCGCTGCTGGCGGGTTTGCCGATGCAGATCGCTTCGTCGGCCAGTTGCACGTGCATGGAGTTGGCGTCCGCCTCGGAATAGACGGCCACGGTGCGGACGTTCAACTCTTTGCAGGCGCGGATGATCCGGACGGCGATCTCTCCGCGATTGGCGACCAGAATTTTTTCGAACATGGAACAGTGTCAAAAGTTGCGGCCAGGAATTGAGTGACCTACCGCTTGAGCCAACCCCGTTTTTAACCGGGGCGAATCTTAAACAAGGGCTGGCCAAACTCGACCGGTTTCGCGCTCTCGACCATGATCTGAGTCACCACACCCTTGGCCTCGGCCTTGATTTCATTCATGACCTTCATCGCTTCGATGATGCAGACCACCGTCTCGGGATTGACTTCCGTGCCCACTTCCACGTAAGGAGCCGACTCTGGGGAGGGCGAGCGGTAAAACGTTCCGATCATGGGCGATTTGATCTCCAACTCCGTCGTGGCAGCCAGGGCGGGAAGAGGCAAAAGGTTGGCGGGATGGCCGCTGAGCGGGGGCAACGGGGAGTAAATCTGGGCTTCTTCCGCCGGGATCGCACTCACCTGGCCATTGGGAGTGCGCTTGAGCTTTATCTTGAAGTCTTGCTTCTCCATTTCGAATTCCGAAATGGAATTCTTCTTCATCAGGTCAATGATTGCTTTGATATCTTTTAAATCCACGATCTCTCCCGGTTCGATCATTCCAGGGTTCGCTTTGACCCGACATTAAAGAAAAAGCAGCAGCCGGAACGTCGACGCTGCTCAACCATCGGTAGCTAATCTGCCGCCAGACTAGTCGGCTGGAAAAGGTGCGTCAAGCAAAGTTTCCAAGCCGTATTATAACGCAAAAAACTGGCCAAAACAGGCAAAATCAAGTATAAAACGTTCATTCATTGCCGTGATTAACGTTAACGGCCGCTTCCAATGCTAAAATATACGAAAACGGACCAAACCCGGTGATTTGGCCCATGCAAACAGGTGCTATCCGAGACTTTTGGCGGAATTTCTCCCGCGCGTAAACGTTGGAAAGGTGAACTTCGATCGTGGGAATTCCGACCCCGGCGATGGCATCGCGCAGCGCAATGCTCGTATGGGTGTAGGCGGCGGCATTCAAAACGATGGCGTCATAGTTGCCCCTGGCCTGTTGAATCCAACCGACCAGTTCGCCCTCCAAGTTGGACTGGTGGAAGTCAATTTCGGCTCCCAATTGGGCGGCCCGTTTGCGCACCTGGGCTTCGATTTCGGTCAGAGTCGTTTTCCCGTAGATTTCCGGCTGGCGCTGGCCGAGCAAATTCAGATTCGGCCCGTTTAAGAATAATATTTTCATGGCCCGCCACCCTTTTAGTGGATTTACCAACCTGTGTCGAATTGATTTCCCTGGCTCAGGCGAATCGGGAACGCCGGCATTTCAGCACGCTTCCGAACTACAGCTTCAATTTCAGAAACCCCACCTCCAACGCCAGCGCCTCCTGGACGTTGGAGTAAAGCAACCTTTGGGTCTGCTCCAGCACGTCGAGGTTTTCCACCGCCGCCTCCGGCGAAATGCGGCTCGCAATGACGGCGGTCTGGCTGGCGGTTTGCGGCAACGAAAGGAGGTCGCCGTTCAAGGCGAGGCTGTGCAGCCAGACATCGCGCAGCCAAAACTCCAGGCTGACCAGCAACTCGGCCCGTTGCCGGCGGTATTCCGCCTCGATGGCGGCCGTCAACTCGTCCTCCCATTTCTCGCGCAATTCCGGCTCGGCGTCCGGATATTGCTCCAGAGGCGAGCGGGCGGTGAATTCCTTCTCCAGCGCCTCTTTCATCGTTGCCAGCCACTTCAGCAATACCCCCAGCAAACGATACCGGCCCAGCAGGCTCTGCTGTCCGCCGGCGGCCGATTCAACGAACTGAACCAGCCACGCGGCCTGGGCGGGGTCCACGCGGCGGCCGGTCCCGCCGGCAAACGTCAGCCGCAGGCAGCGCGAGAGAATCGTTTCCAGGATCCGTTCCCGGTCGGTCGTCAGCAGAATCAAAACCGACCGGGCGGGTGGTTCCTCCAGCGTTTTCAGGAAGGCGTTGGCGGCCTCGCGGGTCATCCGGTCGGCGCCGATAATGACCGCCACCTTGTATTCGGCCTCGGTCGGTTTGAGGTAAATTATATCCAGCAACGGTTTCCCGCGCGTCGTTGGCCTTCCGACGATCTGGTCGATTCCGATTTGGCGCGACTTCATCTCCGGCCGCACCCATTGGACGTCGGGATGGTTGGCCTGATCAATTTTACGGCAGCTCAGGCATTGATCGCAGCAATCAATCGCCCGCCGGTCGACGCCGCGGTGGCGGGGCTGCTGGCAATTCAAGGTTTTGGCCAGCGTGCGTGCCACGGCTTCCAGTTCGCTCAACGAATCGCCGGCGAACAAGTACGCGTGCCCCAGCCGGCCGCGTTCGAGGCTGCGTTGCAGCAGCGCGACCACCTGCTCCTGTTCGGGAAAATCGGCAAAGGCCATTACGACTCCACTTCCGGTTCACCTTTCACGCTTGCAGTTATGCGCGCTTTCCATTAGCACTCCAAGGCCTTTTATCGCGCAACCCAAAATCCTATGCCTGCCGCATTCCCGAACATTTCACCCATCCCCTACGAAGGACCGAGGTCCAGGAACCCGCTTGCCTTCAAGCATTACAACGCCGGCGAACTCGTTGAGGGCAGGCCGATGCGCGATCACCTGCGCTTCTCGGTCGTCTTTTGGCACACCTTCCGCAACCGCCTGGCCGATCCGTTCGGCGCCGGCACCGCGCTCCGCCCGTGGGACGACGGCACCGACTCGATCAAAAACGCCCAGCGCCGCGTGCGCGCCGCCTTCGAGTTCATCCAAAAACTGGGCGCGCCCTACTATGCCTTCCACGACCGCGATGTCGCGCCCGAGGGCAGAACGTTGCGCGAGTCCAACAAAAATCTCGATGCCGTCGTGAAGGTGCTCAAGGCCGGGCAACAACGCACCGGCATCAAGCTGCTCTGGGGCACCGCCTGCCTGTTCGCGCATCCGCGCTACCTGCACGGCGCGGCGACGAGCTGCAACGCCGACGCCTTCGCATACGCCGCCGCGCAGGTGAAAAAGGCCCTCGAAGTCACGCTTGAACTTGGCGGCGAAGGCTACACGTTCTGGGGCGGCCGCGAAGGTTACTCGACGCTTTGGAACACCAACCTCAAGCGCGAGATGGAGCACCTGGCCCGATTCCTCCACCTGGCCGTGGACTACAAGAAGCAAATCGGCTTTACAGGCCAGTTTTACATCGAGCCCAAGCCCAAGGAGCCGACCAAGCACCAGTACGACTCCGACGCCGCGGCGTGCCTCAACTTCCTGCGCGAATACGGCCTGCTCCCGCACTTCAAGCTCAACCTCGAAACCAACCACGCCACGCTCGCCGGCCACACGATGCAGCACGAGATGGAAGTCGCCGCCGCGGCGGGCGCGCTCGGCTCCATTGACGCCAACACCGGCGACGAACTGCTCGGCTGGGACACCGACCAGTTCCCCACCAGCGTTTATCTCACCACCCAATGCATGCTGGAAATCCTCAAGTTCGGCGGCTTCACCACCGGTGGCGTGAACTTCGACGCCAAGGTGCGCCGCGAGAGCTTCGAGCCGGTGGACCTCTTCCACGCGCACATCGGCGGCATGGACGCTTTTGCGCGCGGGCTGAAGATGGCCGCCGCGATCCGCCGGGACGGCCGTCTCGACGAATTCGTGCGCCAGCGGTACGCCTCGTGGGACAGCGGTCTCGGCCGCGACATCGAGAAGGGCAAGGCCGGCTTCAAGGAACTCGAAGCTTACGTGCTCAAAAAAGGCGAAGCCGCGCCGAACGAAAGCGGCCGCCAGGAATTTCTCGAAAACCTCATCAACGAGTTTGTCTGAGAGTGGAACACGGACAAGCTGCCCGCCCTCTCCATAAACCGTTCGAAGGACCGCAAGGTTTTGGACTGCGCCAGCCCTCTGGCGCTTTCGATCGGCCTGCCACTGGGTCAAAAGCGCCAGAGGGCTGGCGCAGTCCAAGACGCTGGCGCGGCATCGCAAGCTTTGGTCGGTTCATGGTCCTAATGCGAGGTCAGAAAACCGTGGAGGCTTCCCACCTGCGGCTTGTTCGCCGTCCGGTGTTTCGGCACCGCTCAAACCGGGAGCGTCACCCGGATCGTCGTGCCGTGGCCGGGGCGTGAATCAATTTCCACCTGGCCGCGATGCGTTTCGACGACGCGCTGCACGATGGCCAGGCCCAGGCCGGTCCCTTTGGGCTTGGTGCTGCTCAACAGCGAGCTGAAAGCGCGCTGGCGCTGCTCCTCGCTCATCCCCGCGCCCGTGTCGGTGAATTCGACCACCACCTGATCGTCCTTTCCTCGCAGGGTGCGTGTGGCAATCGACAGGCGGCCGCCTTTGGGCATGGCTTCGACGGCGTTGAGGGTGAGGTTGAGGAAGGCTTGTTCGAGTTGGGTGGCGTCGGCCATCACGGGAGGCAGTTGTGGATCGAGGTCCCGCACCAGTTCGATGTTCTGATGGCTCAGCTTGTGACGCGTGAGCAGGCCGAGATCGTCGAGGAGCTGGTTGAGGTTGACCCCGCTCAGGCGCGGCTCGGTGCTGCGGGCGAAATCCAGCGCCTGCTCGACGATCTTGTTCAGGTGGTCCATCTTTTCGCTGATGACCTTCACGTCCCGGGCGCGCGGGTCGGACGGGGGGAACCGCAGGTCCAGCGAGTGATAAAGCATTTTCATCACGGTGAGCGGATTGCGGATTTCGTGCGCGACCTCGGCGGCGAGCAGGCCGAGCGCGGAGAGTTTTTCGTTCTGTCGCAATTGTTCCTCGGCATCCACGATGCGCTCGTAGAGCCGCGCTTTTTCAATCGCAATGGCGGACAACTCGGCCAGCGCCGAGAGAATGCGGATTTCCTCGTTGGAAAAACTGTAGGCGTGGCCCTTATAGACGCTCAAGGTGCCGATGGTCTCGCCGCCAAAAAGCAGCGGCACGCTCAACAGGGACACCAGGCCTTCCCGGCGCGCGACCGCCACGTTCTGGTAACGGCTGGAAGCCTGCACATTTTCCAACTGGAGCGGTTTGCGGCGGCGCGCCACCACGCCGAGAAAACTGTCCTCGACGCTCAGGCGCGGCTTGCTCAGATAGGCCGCTCCGGCGCCGTGGCTGGCGCGCAGATCGAGCCACTGCCGGGTGTCGTCGAGCATCATCAGCGAACAAAGTCTGGCCTCCATGAGTTGCGCGCCCTGGCGCGTGATGACGCGCAGCGCATCGTCGAGGTTGACGGTCGAGTTGATCGCCTGGCCGACGGTGACGAGCGATTCAAAGAGGCGCGCCTTGAGGCGGAGCTGCTCGTAGAGCCAGGTGTTGTGGATGACCCGCGCGGCCTGTGCGGCCAGTTCTTCGAGCAACTGCTGGTCTTCCGCGCTGAAAGCGTCCAGGCGGTCGGAATCCACGTTGAGCACGCCGCGCACTTCACCGTTGACCTCCAGCGGCACGGCCAGTTCGGAGCGGACGGCGGGATTGACCTTGAGGTAGCGCGGGTCGCGCGAGACGTCGGCCACGCGCGCAGGTTTGCCCGCGCGGGCGACCCAGCCGGTGAGGCCTTCGCCGAGGCGCAGCTTGAGTCCGGTGGCGGCGGGGGGCAGGCCGTGCGCGACCTGGATTTCCAGGAAACCGCTGGTGGGATTGATCAGCGCCAGCGAGCCGCTGGAGGCGCGCATAAGCTTGACGGTTTCGCCGAGAATGAGCTGGAGGGCCTGCTGCGGGTCGAGCGTGGAGTGGATGACGTTGCTGACCTGGTGGAGCCGTTGAAGGCGGTCGTGGCGGGCTTGCAGTTCGGCCAATGCGTCAGTCACGGGGAGAGTTAAACCTGCCGGGCGGGAAATTAAAATTTGAAATTTGAAATTATCTGCCATAACCAACCAATGAAATGCTTCGTCACGGGCGCCTCGGGATTCATTCATTACAAACACTCCGAACAAAAACGGGCGTTGGCCGCCGCCGTCGCCGCCGCGCGGGCCGCCGGCCAGTTGATGCGCCGGCACCTCAACGCGCCCAAGCGCATCCACACTGCCACGCACCATGACATCAAGCTGGAACTGGACTTGCGCAGCCAGAAGCTCATCGAACGCACGCTGCACCGGCGGTTCCCGGCGATTCCCGTGCTCGGCGAGGAGGGCGTGCTCGGCGATCCGGACGCGGCGGCGCGCTGGGTGGTGGACCCGATTGATGGGACGGTGAACTTCACCTATGGCATTCCGCATTGCTGCGTGTCCATCGCGTTGCAAATGCGGAGTGCGGAGCGCGGAGTGTGGAATTCAAAACGTCCAGCCAGCGGCCAGGGCCACACGTCATACGAAACACTGGTGGGCGTGGTTTACGATCCGTTCACGGACGAACTGTGGACGGCCATCCGCGGGCAGCCGGCGCGGCTCAACGGGCGCATCATTCATGTGAGCGGCCGGCGGCGGTTGCGCGAGGCGATCCTGGCGCTGGGCTTCGCCAAGGAGGGGCACACGCTGGAGCGGATGTTGCCGGTGTTCAACTCGATGATCCGTCGCGTGCGCAAAATCCGCGTCATGGGCGCGGCGGCGTTGGCGCTGGTCTATACGGCGAGCGGGCGGTTCGACGCTTACATCGAATATGGCATCAAACTGTGGGACATTGCGGCGGGCGGACTGATCCTGGAATGCGCCGGGGGCGAGTTCTGGCGGCGAGAATTGGATGACCAGCATACTTATCGAATCATCGCCAACAACGGTTTGCTCCGAAGGCAATTGGAAACTCGCAGTTGAGGATTGTCTGCCGGGGTCGTTTATGAAAGACTGGGTAGAATGATTGGTCGTCGCCTCATCGTAATATGGCTCATCATTCTGATGGCTGCCCTGCCTGGCGAGGCAGGTACACTGGTGCAGATTTTCACCGATCTTGGGGAGATTGACGTGGAATTATTTGACCAGGAGAAGCCGGTCACGGTACGAAACTTCCTCCGCCTGGTGCAAGCGGGTGTCTATCAGAATTGTTTTTTCCATCGGTGCGTGCCTGGGTTTATTCTTCAAGGCGGCGGTTTTATTTCCTTCAACAGAACGAGCACCAGCCCGATCGGCCCGCCTTGGACGAATACAGGTTCGGTCTTCAACTTTGGCACCATCACCAATGAGATTAATGTGGGGCCTTTCCGCAGCAACACGTATGGCACCATTGCCATGGCGAAAATGAGCGACCCTGACTCAGCCACCTCGGAGTTTTTTTTTAATTTAGCCAACAACTCGGCTTCGCTGGATGATCCGCTCAACAGCGGCGGCTTCACGGTCTTTGGGCGAGTCGTGCGGGGGACGAACATCCTCAATCAATTCAACACCATTTCCAAAGGCCACAATCTGGTCGATTTGCGCGACAGCTACGGCACCAACGACTCCATTGCGGCAATTTTCAAGGAATTGCCGACGTATGCCCTTGGCACCAATGCGCCGCCGTATAACCAGCTCATTTATTTTGCCGCGGCGGTGGTAAGCGTACAGGTTGCTTTGAAGACCAATGGCGCACGGGAAATTTCCTGGAACAGTGTCCAGGCCGTCAGCAACCTGGTCGAGTTTACCACCAGCTTCCCACCGACCTGGCAGACGCTGTTCAGCACCAATGGCAGCGGAGGCATGCTCAAAATAACCGATCCCAGCACCAACGCTCCGCGCTTCTACCGCGTGCGCATGAACTTTTGAAGGCGGGCACCCGCGTCCCGTTGCGGCGCTCAGGCATCAATGTTGAAGGCCTTGATCTTGTTGTAGAGCGTCTGGCGGCCGATGCCCAGGCGCTTGGCGGTTTCCAGTTTGTTGCCGCCGGTTTCCTTGAGCATCTGGACGATGGCGTTGCGCTCCATGCCTTCCATCAGCGTGAGATTGGTGTCGGTCTGGCCGGCGTCGGGGGCGTTGGCGCGGATGGACAAATCGCCGGCCTGCACTTCGATGCCCTCGCACATCAGCACCGTGTGTTGCACTTCGTTTTGCAACTGGCGCACGTTGCCGGGCCAATCGTAGGTCATCAGCCGGTCCATCGCCTCGGCGGAGAACCCGGTGATCGTCCGGCCGGCCTGGGCCGCGTAGTTTTTCAAAAACATGTTGGCCAGCGGCTTGATTTCCTCGCGCCTCTCGCGCAGCGGCGGCAGGTAAATCGTGATGGCACTGATGCGGTAGAACAAATCCTCGCGCAGCTTGCCCTCCTTGATGGCTTCTTCGGTCTTGCGGTTGGTGGCGGCGATGAGCCGGCAATTGGTGTCGTAAGTCGTGGTGCCGCCGACGGGCCGGACTTTCTTGTCCTGCAACACCCGGAGCAGCTTGCTCTGCGTATCCGCGGGCATTTCAGAAATCTCGTCGAGAAACAACGTGCCGCCTTCGGCCAGGCGGAACAGCCCCTCGCGGTTGGTGGCGGCGCCGGTGAAGGCCCCCTTGACCGAGCCGAACAATTCGCTTTCGATGAGGTCGCGGGGCAGCGCGGCGCAATTGATTTTGATCAGCGGCCCCTTGGAGCGCGGGGCGGCGCTCAATTCATGGAGCATGTCGGCGATGACTTCCTTGCCGGTGCCGCTTTCGCCGGTGATGAGGACGGACACGTCGGTGGGCGCCACCTTGGCCACCGTGCGCACCGCTTTCTTCATGTTCGGACTTTCGAAGATGCCGAACTTGTTGACGGCCTTGGTGCGGCTCTCCACCAGGAGTTGCCGGAACTTCACGGCGCGATCCACGTTTAGAACGAGTTCCTGGGGCTGAAACGGCTTGGGCTGAAAATAGAAGGCTCCTCTCTTGCCCGCTTCCACCGCGGCGTCCGTGGTGTTTAGGCCCGTGAGCACGATCACCTGGGCGTCGGGCCAGCGGGTTTTGATGCCGGGCAGCAAATCCAGCCCGTTTTCTCCGCCGAGTTTCAAATCCAGCAGCACCACGTCCGGTTCCGGGCCGTCGAAGGATTGGGTCAGAGCTGCCCCGCTGTCGACCGGGATGACCTCGCAGCCTTCGCTCAGGAAAATAGTGGCGACCAGATCCTGCATGGACTTGTCGTCTTCCACCACCATGATTTTTGCCTTCATAGCATTATTTGATTTGCGGGGCACAGGCGCGCGTAAAGCGGCCAAACATTTCCAGAAACTCCGGGTGCCGCCCGATCATCCGTTCGGGATGAAACTGCACGGACAACAGGAACGGCAACATCCGCGCCGCCCCCGGCTTCAATTCCAACCCTTCCACGATCCCATCCGGACTGCGCGCGCTCACTTCGAGCGGCGGGGCGACCCGCGCCACGGCCTGATGGTGCGAACTGTTGACCCCGACTTTCTGGTTGTGGAAGATCCTAGACAAAAGCGAGCCGGGCGTCAATGCCACTTCGTGCACCACCCGGTCCTTGAGATCGGAGCGGGAATGATCCAGCGCTTTTGGCATTTGCGCCGCGATGTCCACGAGCAACGTGCCGCCCAGCGCGACGTTGAGCATCTGGTGGCCGCGGCAGATCGCCAGCAGCGGCTTGCGCTGCGCGAACACTTCGTCGATCAGCATCAACTCCAGCAGGTCGCGGTGGGGTTCGAGGCCCTTGACCTTGCGGCGCAGCCGCGCGGGCGTCCGCCGCCGATACAACTTCGGCTCCACGTCGTCGCCGCCCGTGAGCATCACCCCGTCGCAGCGCCGCACGCATTCGGCCGCGAATTCCCGCTGTGGTTTGACCGGCATCACCCACGGCACGCCGCCCGCGGCGATCAGCGCTTCGAGGTACCGGTTGGAAAGGCTCAGGGAATAATCGGCGAACTCCGCCCCGCGCGGTTGCGTGCCCGGCACGACCAGAATCAGCGGGGCTTTTTTCATAGCGTGGTTCCGGGAAATTTTTCCTGGATCGCCTTCTTTATCCGCGCCGCTTCCTCCGGGCGCAAGAGCATTCGCCGGATGCGCCGCTCGATGGCGTCCAGCAATCCCAGCCAGTCGGCCAGCGGCGGGTTGTCCACACGCTGCCACTGGTCGAAGCGTTTTTCACGGACATAAAAAATCCAGCGGTCGCCCACGTGCTGGGCGTAGGCCTGCCGGCGGTTGCCCGCGGCGTCCTGGCTGTGCCAGCTGATTTCCGCCTTGGCCATGCTATTCGGGCAGATCCACGCTCGCCACCGCCATCGCTGCGATCCCTTCACCGCGGCCGATGAAGCCGAGCTGCTCGTTGGTGGTCGCTTTGACGCCGATTTTTTTGAAGTTGATGCCCAACGCCAGTGCGATGTTGGTTTTCATGGCGTGCGCATGCGGCATCAACTTGGGCTGCTGCGCGATGAGCGTGGCGTCCACGTTGACGATGGTGCCCTGGTGAAACGCGACCTGCCGCGCCGCTTCCTCCAGGAACACCTTGCTCGGCGCGTTCTTCCAGCGCGGGTCGGTGTTCGGGAAAAAATGGCCGATGTCGCCTTCGCCCAGCGCGCCGAGCACGGCGTCGCATATGGCGTGCATCAACACATCGGCGTCCGAATGGCCTGCCAGCCCCTTGTCGTGCGGAATCTCCACGCCGCCCAAAACGAGTTTCCGCCCCGCGACCAGCCGGTGCACATCGTAACCGATGCCTGCGTGAATCATGCAACAACCGTATCGCGGTCAGGAAAACCAACCAAGCTTATTGTCAGGGCCCGGAAGGTGTGGGTGGGCTTGGTACAAGAATTGTGTTCGTCACAAGTGAAACGTTATTCGTGATCAAACGAATGCCGTCAATACAACGTCCGAGAGTGAAAGGAAGAGTTCTGGGTTCTTGTGTTTGCACAAAGAAAGCCTCTCCGACGGTTGTCGTAGGAATCACGTCCCACTGCCAGGAATGAAACGTGTGCTTGACAAAGCCGCCAGCCAGCCGGTCAAACGTAAACACATGGTCTCCTTCCTGCGGATTGAAATAGACGCCAGTAAGGCAATCGGGTTCGGGATATTCGAAGAAACTCGACTGAGAAGTGTTGGGATTGCTGATGAGTGAGAAACCTCCAGGCAACGAGATGTCGCCGACGAACTGTCGCCGACCCGTGAATGTCAACGCGAACGGGCGCCGAGTCGGATTGAAAATGAACCCTCCTTCGCCTGGAGCAAACGTCTGCTCAGGCTGTGACCACCGTCCCGACCGGTATTGGTTTGCCACGTAGCTGCCCTGTGTGTTTCTTAAACTGACGAGGTTTGCTCCAACCTGTGCTGTTCGCTTCGAGACTGGAAGGTTGGCCATACCGCCTTTGAATTTGAACAGAATCGTTCTCTCGGGAACGACCGGCAAGACCTTTTGCACGAAGTTGTCATCAAAGAAAAATTCGCGCTCCTCCAAAATGATATCTCCAATCCGAATTTCCGCGAGGACTGGCTTCACATGGTCCAAAGGATTGGCTATCAGTGAAAATCCGGAAGGAATAACCAAAGTATTTGTATCCATCGGACCATAATTAAAGATGGCGTGTGTGGCTCTCGTATGGTTGCCTGAGATCAACCCAACCAATATGGAAAGCCACATGATCCGCGTTCTCATTAGTTCTCTGGGTACGATGCGATTGCGTTGTAGCATAGCTCAAGTGGCTTCTCCCGCAACCCGTTTAACTGAACGTGACTCGTCAACTCGTCAAGTGGTCGCTCCATTAAAATTGCATTGTCGCCTGCCGCGATTCCCGGCAATCTTTGCGCCCTTATGCAGCAGGTCAATCTGGGCATCATCGGCGGCGGCACCGTGGGCAGCGGCGTCTTTCATGCCTTGCAGCTCAACGGCGATCTGATGGCCTCCCGCATCGGCGTCAAGGTCGCCGTCCGTAAAGTCGCCGTCAAAGCCTTCGACGAACCGCGTCCGTACCCGATTCCGCAATCGTATCTGACGACGGACTGGCGCAGCGTCGTCCACGACCCCGGCGTGCACGTGGTCGCGGAGTTGGCCGGCGGCACGACCATCGCCCGCGAAATGATTCTCACCGCGCTGAAGCTGGGCAAACCGGTCGTCACGGCGAACAAGGCCCTGCTTTCGGCGCACGGCGAGGAACTCTTCGCGGCCGCGGCGCAACACGGCGCGAACCTTTACTACGAAGCGAGCGTTTGCGGCGGCATTCCCATCATCAAGTCGCTGCGCGAGGGCTTCGTCGGCAACCGCATCACCCACCTCTACGGCATTGTCAACGGCACCTGCAATTACATCCTCACGCGCATGAAACTCGAAGGCGCCAACTTCGCCGCGGTGCTGGCCGAGGCGCAGCGGCTGGGTTACGCCGAGGCCGAACCGTCTCTCGACATTGATGGCGGGGATTCGCAGCACAAGATCGGCATCCTCGCTTCGCTCGCGCACGGCTTTTGGGTGAATCCGAA
>CAZIFU010000295.1:0-82130 GCA_964539075.1 uncultured Verrucomicrobiota bacterium
CGAGTCCGCAAGCCCACACGACCAGGGCACCCATTCGCCGAGTCGGGGCGCGCTCGCGTGAGACACGCGACGCTACCTCACTGCAAGCCCACGCGGTAGAAGCGCTGGGCGGTGGGGAGACCGCCGGTGAGCGAGCCGTCGTCGATCCACTGGCTGATGTTGGTGGCGGGGGCGGTCAGGCTCGGCGAGAGGACGAAGGCGGTGAACCCGCTGGTGAGGTTGGTGGTGTGCTCGATGCGATAGTTCTTCCCCGACACGGACTGGAACTGGATGACGATGTGGTTCGAGGCGTTCTGCGTGATGGAGGTGATCTCCAGGTAAACGCCCGGGTCGTTCGGATCGGTGCCGGCGGCGGCTTCCTGCAAATCGCCCTGGCCGTCGCCGTCGGTGTCGGTGTAGGTGACGCCGCCGAGGATGAGGTTGGTGGCGGTTTGCGTGACGGCAAAGCTGGCGAGGTTGTTGGTCAGGCTCACGCGACCACCGCTGATGTTCGCGAAGCTGCCGCTGGCGGAACCAAAGGAGACGAGGGTGAAGCTGTTCGCGGCGGCGGGCAGGAAGTTGTTCAGGAGCGACAAGCCAAGGGTGCCGGCGAACTGGACGAAGTTGGTGACGGTGAGCTGGTCGTATTGGTTGGTGGCGATGAGGCCGCCGATCTCGAAGCTCATCATGGAGGAACTTTGCAGGCGCAGGTCGCCGTTGATGCGGATGCTGCCGGCGGAACTGCCCACGCTGATGGTGCCGAAGTTGGTGACGAGGCCGGTGATGGTGCCGTTGCCGGCGAGGGTGGCGTTGCTGGCGATGAGGAGGCCGTTGGCGAAGCTGTGGCCGTTAGCCCGACTTTCTCAACCGGAGGGCGGAACGGGGTATTTTGAGGGGTAATGGCTGTGGAAGTTGTTCAAAGGCAGGGAACAGTTTTTCAAAAATCGCTGTAGTATAGACCAAGTCTCTTCTCAGCGCCGATTTTGTCGTTATGATCAGTGGCCGTCCTGTTCTTGAAATGCAATGTGCGGCTCAAAGACGGTAAGGAGCATCGTTACTGGAGCATTGTGGAGAGCCGGCGCTGCGTCGGCGGCCGTGTGGTGCAACGGCCGGTTCTGTATCTGGGCGACATCAACGACAGTCAGCGCGAGAGTTGGTGCCGGACGATCGAGGCATTCGATCCGGAGCAGGATCGCACCCTGCGACTGGCGCTTTTTCCGGCCGACCGGCCTGTGCCCGAACACGCCGCTGGATTTGGTGTGCAGGTGCGGCTCGATCAGATGCAACTGCATCGACCTCGTCAAGGGGGCGCGTGCTGGCTGGCCTGTCAGCTTTACGAGCAACTGGGGCTGGATTCTTTTTGGGCAGAGCATTTGACCGATAGCCGCGAAGGAACTTGCTGGCGGCACATTCTGCAAACGCTGTGCTGCTATCGGCTGATCGATCCGGGAAGCGAATGGCGGTTGCACCGGCTTTGGTTCGAGCAGAGTGCCATGGGAGATTTGCTCGGAGAGGATTATTTTCTGGTGGAGAAAAATGCGCTCTATCGCACGCTCGACAAACTGCTCGAGCACAAGCCCGCGCTTTTTTCCCATTTGCAGGAGAGGTGGCGTGATCTGTTTGGCGCGAGATTCGACGTGTTACTCTACGACCTGACGAGCACATATTTCGAGAGTGTTCCACCCGACAACCAGAGCGACAAACGCCGCTTTGGTTACAGCCGGGACAAGCGGCCGGACTGTGTGCAGGTGGTCATTGCGCTGATCGTCACGCCGGAGGGTTTCCCGCTGGCTTACGAAGTGATGCCGGGCAATACCGCTGACAAAACCACGCTCAAAGAGTTCCTGCAAAAGATCCAGGACCAGTATGGCAAAGCCGAGCGCATCTGGGTCATGGACCGGGGCATTCCCACCGAGGAGGTGCCGGAACAAATGCGCCAAAGCGATCCGCCGGTTTACTACCTGGTCGGCACGCCCAAGGGACGGCTGGGCAAATTGGAAGCCCAACTGCTGGATCTGCCCTGGCAGCAGGTCCGGCCCGGTGTGGACGTCAAACTCTTGCCCCAGGAAGGCGAACTCTATGTCCTGGCACAGAGCCGGGACCGGGTTCACAAAGAGCGCGCCATGCGCCGCCGCCAGTTCAAGGCTCTGTGCAAGCGCCTGGGGCAACTGCGCCAGATGACGTTGGACGCGCGTCAATTGCTGCTCAAACTGGGGGAAGCCCGGGGCCGTTATCGCGCGGCTTGGCGACTGTTGGATCTGAAACTGCCGCCACAGCCCCCGCCACGCATCACCACGGCTGGAAAACTCCTAAAATGATCCCGCCTTGGCGGGACCAACCCTCCCAATGTAGTGGAGACCTTTGGCGCCCAACATCGAGTTTATGGGCATTCCCGGGTGCTACCACCCGCCGGTTGAGAAAGTCGGGCTAAAGCAGAAACGGAGTCGGCCGACAAGCTTATTCCACTTGCAATGCGATGCTGATCAGGCGGGGCCGGGTGCGACGCGTCGGGCCAACTTGTTCTTGCGCTCCCCTGCCCTGCCCGTTATTTCTTTGCGGCATTTTATGAACTATCGCATCACACAACGCGCCGCCACGCTCACGCCCTCGTTGACCCTGGCCATTGATTCCAAGGCCAAGCAGATGAAGGCCGAGGGCATTGACGTGGTCGGCTTTGGCGCCGGCGAGCCGGACTTCGACACGCCGCAGCACATCAAGGATGCCTGCGCCAAGGCGCTCGCCGACGGCTTCACCAAATACACCCCGGCGGCAGGCATCCCCGAATTACGCCAGGCCATCGCCGACAAGTTCCAGCGCGAGAACGGTCTGACCTACAAGCCCTCGCAAATCATCGTCTCCTGCGGCGGCAAGCACTCGTGTTTCAACGTCTTCCTCGCCACCTGCCAGGAAGGCGACGAAGTCATCATCCCCGCGCCGTATTGGTTGAGCTATCCGGAAATGGTCAAGCTCGCCAGTGCGAAACCCGTGATCGTGGAAACCACCGACAAAACAGAATTCAAAATCACGCCTGTCCAGCTTCGCGGCGCGATCACGCCGCGAACCCGCGTATTCATTCTGAACTCGCCAAGCAATCCCACCGGCACGGTCTATACGCCCGGGGAAATCAAGGCGCTGGGCGATCTGTGCGTCGAGAAGGGCGTGCTCATCTTGAGCGACGAGATTTACGAACACCTGCTCTACGACGGCGCGGAGCACAAAAGCGTGGCCAGCTTCTCGCCGGCGCATTATGAGCACACGATTGTCGCGCATGGTTTCGCCAAGGCCTGGAGCATGACCGGCTGGCGGCTGGGTTTTCTCGCCGCGCCGGAGCCGATTGCGAAGGCTGTTGACGCCATCCAGGGCCACAGCACGAGCAACCCGACAAGTTTCGCGCAAAAAGGCGCCGTGGCCGCGCTCAACGGTCCGCAAGACCACTTGCCGAAATGGCTGGCCGAATTTGACCGGCGCCGCACCTTCGCTTGCCGCAAGCTCAACGGCATCCCCGGCATCACCTGCGCGAATGCCAAAGGCGCGTTTTACCTGTTTCCGAACATCTCGAAGCTGGGTCTTAACTCGACCGAGTTTTGCGCGAAGTTGCTGGAGCAGGAAAAAGTGGCCGCTGTGCCGGGCGTTGCCTTCGGCGCGGACGATTACCTGCGCATCAGCTACGCAACCAGCATGGCAAACATCGAGAAGGGGCTGGAACGAATGGACCGCTTCGTGCGCGGCCTGAAGAAGTAAGTGTCGCGCCACCTGGCTGGCCGTTGAAAAACTCCAACTCTCGTAGCAGCCGAGGTAACGAGGCTCAAAGTTACTCCGAAAAAGAAGGGAAGTCAGAGCCTCGTCACCTCGGCTGCTACTTTATTAATGGGCTGCCAGCCGTGGACGTCGTAGCTACCGGCCGCTCCTACAAATTCTCGGTCGGCGTGAAGGGCAGTCCGCGTTCGCCGTTAAAGAGCTTCTTGAGCCGCCGGTCTTTCGAACTGCTCTTGCGGCGGATGATTCCGGGCGCAACGAGCTCGCTGCTCTCGCGTCGGGCACGACGACCTTTGAGCCAGTCTTCCCAACTGATGGAGCCTTCAATCGGGATGCAAGGGACTTTCGATTTTGAGTTCATCGGCGACTTCACTCACGAGCGCTTCACACTCTGGAAGATTACTATATTCCGGTCGTTGCGCAACCCGCCGCACCTCCGACCAGTTCATTTCGACCTGTCCTCTTAAGGCAACGCCAGCAAGCGTCCGCGCGCATTTCCGCGCTGTCGGATTCTCCTCCGGATAAACCGAAACCAACACGCGCTCGACCAACAAATCCTCCGGCTTCATCACCAGCACGCTGCCGTAGGGGGCTTCGACGCGACGATAAGGCGTGCGGGCGAAGCTCTCGACCGGTCCCAATAAATCGAAATACATTCCCGCCACTTTCCAGTTTCGCGGTCCGCCTTCCGCGCCCAACAATCCCATCACCTCCTGCCGGTCACGAATGGGAAGATTCGCCGCCGTGGTGTGGCACATGTCCAGGTCCCCGGACGCGTAAGCGCCCTCCGTGAGAAACTCGATCGCCGAGCCGCCGACCACAACCAGTTCAACGCCGCGTTCAGCCCAAAGCGCGCTGCACAGCGATGCAAGCTTGATGCTCTTGAGCGTCGCATCCTTTTCGCTGGAAATGTCCGCCAGCGCTTTTGTTATGGTCGCGGGTTCCACGCGCCAAGAGTAGGCGAGACGCCGGCCGGAATCAAACACCGGTTAAATCCGCAGGAATATCTTCCGCCGATACAGCCAAAACAAAATCAGCCAAAGCACCAGCAGCACCCCTGCCCCGTGCAGCACCGGCTCATAGGCTGCCCCGAAAACTTTGAAGGCGTCCTGGCCGATGAAGGTTTTAAGACCCTTGCTGATGAATCCATCGAACAAATGCGCCATGCAATACGCCGCGATGGAGTTCATCCCGATCACCACGAGCGGGAACGCCCAACGCCTGCCGCCCAGGAGATCGAGGACCGCATAAAACCCCGCGAGCAACGCGAAGCACCACCCGCCGCTGAAAAACACCCAAGCCGGCGTCCAGATGCGCTTGACCACCGGGCAGATGCCCAGCCCGCCCAACGCCGCTCCCGCCGCGAGACCGATCACGCCGGCGACGGCGAGCCATTTCACCTTCGCCCACGACGCGCGCTCGCGGCGCAGGACCCCGCCCGCGATCAGCCCCAGGATCATCGTGCCGAGCGTGGGGATAAAACTGAGCGTCGCATAGCCGCCAGTGTTAAACGCGAACACCTTCTCGCGCGGGAACAGGTTGAGAAACCAGGTGTCGAACGCCCACGCCAGGTTGCTGTTCTTGTTCCAATGCGCCGCAAAGCCCGTCAACAGATGAGGCCAATCTTTCGGCACACCGGCTTTCGCGTAATCAAAGTCCGCGCCGGGCAGCGGATACAGCGCAAACGCCGCCCAGTAACCGGCGACAATCAAGCCCAGCGCAATCCCCTGCTCGCGCATCGGACGCGAGCCGAGCAGGAACAGGAAAAAGTAACCCAGGCCGATCTGCGAGAGCGTGTCCTCAAAGGTCCAATAAACCTGCGGCCGGCCAATTGAGCGCAGAAATACTCCGAGCAACACGAGCGTCAGCGCCCGCCACGCCGCGTGCCACGTCGTCCGCGCGAGGGACTGGCCGCGCGCCTTCCGGCTGGCCAGCGAAAACGGCAGCGCCACACCCACCAGAAACGAAAAAGACGGTTGAATCAAATCGTGCAGCGAACAGCCGATCCAATCCATGTGGGTCTGGTGATGGGCAAAAAATTTCCAGAACGCACTTTCGGGCAGGGCCGCTGCCACGCGCGCCGTCCGCAGCACCTCCGCCATCATCAAAAACATCACGAACCCGCGAAACGCGTCCACCGAAGTCAGCCGCGTCGCCGAGGGAACAGATTCAGCCGTTTTTGACTTCGGCGATTCCAGCGTGGGCGCGGTCGTCGGGGTCATCGGATAATCATTTTGAACCTGGTCAGGGTTTCTGGGCAGCCTCGACCTCCAACGTTGGACGCGCATTGGCGCCATGAACCGGTCGGGGCTTGTCGCCGCGCCAGCGTCTTGGAGTGCGGCAGTCCTCTGCCGCTGTCGCAAGCCGCGGGCATCCCGAAAGCGCCAGAGGACTGGCGCAGTCCAAAACCTTGCGGGGCTTCGGTCGGTTCATGGGTAGCCCGGACGCCAATTGGGGCGCGCATTGAAACCATGAACCAGCTCGTACATCCTTTTGTTGCATATGCGACAAAAGATTGTCATGAGTCATCGCGGAGTTCATGCAAGGAGAAATTCAACTGGATCGTGACGCGCCTTTGCGGCGTGGAATTTGCGCCCATACCCGGCGGGACAGCGGCGCGTGCTTCCGCCGTAACTTCTGGTAGTACCGTTGCGCAGCCTGCAACGCCCGCGCCCGGCCGCCATGCATTTTGTCGGCAAAGAATCCGTTGTAAATTTCCCCCCGGCGCTGCAGTCGCACAAAGAAGCCGTGCGTGCGCTTTTCTGATTGGTCAATGCGGGAAATGCCCGGAATTCGTTTGCGAGCGATCATCATGCCCACGAGAATAACCACAAAAGGCCAATCCGACAAGGAGAGCTGGCGCGGATAAACTCTTCGGCGAGTCCGCGTGTGACGGTAAATACCCGGTTCCTCTGCCGCGCAGCGTGACGCACATCGGCAGGATTGCAGAAGCGGAGGCTTGCCTCGGACGACACGGCCCTTCAGCCATAATGCGGCGGTGCGATTCTGCCACGAATCAACGCTTGACCCGCCCGGGCCGATGGCCTAAGCTGGCACACCATGAACAGGATCGCGTTGCAAGTGATAACCGGGGTCGTCGTCGTACTGGATGCCGCCGCGGGGGCTTGTCGCGCGTAAACCGGATTTCGACAAGCGCCCACGGCTGGCAACAGTCGTGGGTTTTTTGTTGACCGCGACGGCTGGCCTTCATTGAAAAACTTATGAGTAAAACCATCGGATCCGCCGCCAGGAAAACCGCGCCGACTGCCGCGCGCGCCGAGGTCGGCCCCGCCATGCTCGGCAGTGAAATCCTGGTGGCCTGCCTGGAACGCGAAGGGGTGGACACGATTTTCGCCTATCCGGGCGGCGCGAGCATGGAGTTTCACCAGGCGCTGACGAAGTCGAAAAAGATCCGCACGATCCTGCCGCGTCACGAGCAGGGCGGCGCTTTTGCGGCAGGCGGTTATGCGCGCGCCACGGGGCGGCCGGGAGTGTGCATGGCCACCAGCGGCCCCGGCGCCACCAACCTCGTCACCGGCATTGCCGATGCCTTCATGGATTCCATTCCACTGGTCGCCGTCACCGGCCAGGTGCCGCAGGCGATGATCGGCAAAGGCGGTTTTCAGGAGACGGATTTCTTTGGTTTGACGCTGCCGATCGTCAAGCACAGCTACCTGGTGACGGACGTGAACGAGATTCCGCGCGTCATCAAGGAGGCGTTTTACCTCGCGCAAACCGGCCGGCCCGGCCCCGTGGTGGTGGACGTGCCCAAAAACGTTCAGCAGATGCGCGCGCAGCCGGTGTTCCCGAAGGAAATAGCTTTCCGCGGTTACAATCCGGACAAACGGGCCGACGACCTGGCGCTGAACGAAATCATCGGGCTCATCGAGAAGGCGGAGCGGCCGGTGCTCTATTGCGGAGGCGGCATCATCAGCGCCAACGCCAGCGAGGAACTCCGCGAGTTCGCCCAGGCCTGCCGGATCCCGGTGACGACGACGATCATGGGCGTGGGCGTGTTCCCGGAGACGCATCCGCTTTCACTGCGCTGGCTGGGGATGCACGGGACGGCTTACGCGAACTGGGCCGTGAGCGGAGAATTCCAATACCGGGAAAAGCCCACCGACCCGCCGGTGAAGTTGAAAGAGGGGGCGGACCTGCTGCTGGCCTTTGGCGTGCGCTTCGACGACCGCGTGACCGGCAAGGTGGATAAATTCTGCGAGACGGGAACGATCGTGCACATTGACATTGATTCGTCCGAGCACAACAAAAACCGCAAGGTCCAACTGGCCATTGAAAGCGACCTCAAATACGCGCTGGGCCGGCTGGTGGAGATGGTCCGCAAACGGCCGATCCAAAAGCAATTCGCGGCCTGGCACCAGCAGATTGCCGAATGGAAGGAACGCGCGCCGCTGGGCTACCGCGTGACCGAGGAGGTGTTGAAGTCGCAACACATGCGCGACCACATGGGTGGCGTGCACGACGAAGTCATCCTGCCGCAAATGGTCATCGAGCTGTTGTACGAGCTGACGCGCGGCGAGGCGATCCTGACCACCGGGGTGGGCCAGCACCAGATGTGGGCCGGGCAATATTACAAATACCAGTTCCCGCGCCAGCTTTTGACCAGCGCCGGCCTGGGCGCAATGGGTTTCGGCTACCCCGCCGCGTTGGGCGCGAAAGTGGCCCGGCCGGACAAGCAGGTCATTGACATTGACGGCGACGGGTCGTTTTTGATGAACATTCAGGAACTGGCCACGGCGCACATCGAGAAGATCGCCGCCAAAGCCGTCATCCTGAACAACCAGCACCTCGGCATGGTGGTGCAATGGGAAGACAAATTCTACGCCGGCAACCGCGGCCACACGTATCTCGGCGACCCGGAGAACATGAAACAGATTTATCCGGACTACATCGCGGCGGCCAAGGCGTTCAACGTGCCCTGCGAACGGGTGATGTTCAAAAGGGACTTGCGCGGCGCTTTGCAGCGGATGCTCGATTCGGACCAGCCGTACGTGCTCGATGTCATCGTGCCCTATACCGAGCACGTGCTGCCGTTCATCCCGGCGGGCCGTACAGTGGCGGACATGATCTGGAAGGCCTGACGGACCGTAAAACAACCGCCCACGCTGTGTAGCCGCCGACGTGAGGAGGCCGGTTCCCTGGCGAATTGCATGTGTTTGGTCCGCCTCCTCACGCCGGCGGCTACTTTTTTTACGGCCACCGGTCCCCGACGCGTGATCACGGCGCGTGATCACGGCGCTTGTCCTTCGGGCGCCTTTTTGTTAAGCTGCGCCTCGATGTTGCGTTTTTTTATCGGCGTTGTGACCCTGGCGGCCTGGCAGAGCGCCGGCGCGGCGGAGCGGACTTTTGATTTCAGTTCTGCAGACGAGGGACAAACGCCGCCCGGTTTCCGCAGCGCGATCTCGGGCGAGGGCAAGCCCGGGAGCTGGAAGATCGTTCTCGATGAAGCGGTCCCGGCGTTTCCTGCCATCACCCAAAACACGCCGAACACCACCAAACGCAAGGTCCTGGCCCAATTGGCGCGGGACGTAACCGATGAGCATTTCCCGCTGTTGATTTTTGAGGACGAAACCTACGGCGATTTCACGCTGACCACCCGCTTCAAGTCGGTGGGCGGTGACATCGAGCAGATGGCCGGCGTCGCCTTCCGGATTCAGGATGAAAAGAATTATTACGTGGTGCGGGCCAGTTCCATTGGCAACACGTTCCGGTTTTATAAATTTGTCAACGGCGAACGCAGCCAGCCCATCGGCCCCGAACTCGAAATTCCCAAAGGCATCTGGCACGAGCTGGCCGTGGAATGCAAAGGCAACCAGATCCGCTGCCAACTCGACGGCAAAGAGGTCATCCCGCCTTTGACCGACAACTCGTTCAGCCGGGGAAAAATTGGTTTTTGGACAAAGTCCGATTCTGTGTGCTATTATTCCGATGCCAGGATTGTTTATACGCCGCGTGAGAACCTGGCGCAGGCGCTTGTCCGTGAAACCGTGGCGCTGTATCCGCGGCTGGTCGGCCTGCAGATTTATGCCAGCTCCCGGTCGAAACCGGGGTTGAGCATCGTGGCCAGCACCGATGCGAATGACCTTGGGAAGCCGGGGGCCGGGCTGGAACAGGACGTCATTGATCGGGACTCGATTTATTATGGCAAAGATAATCAAACCGTGACCGTCACCATGCCACTGCACGATCGAAATGGCGATACCGTGGCCGCGGTGCGCGTGGTCATGAAATCTTTTCCTGGCCAGACCGAACAGAACGCCATCGCCCGGGCCACGCCCATCATCAAGCGGATGGAGGGCCGCGTGGGGGGCGGCCAGGGATTTGACTGAATAATCGCGGGCCAGGGTACCAATGATCGCTGTACCATTACCCGTTATGACCGGGCCGGGGGTTGCTTTATTCTCCTTCGCGCGTCCCGGACGCCGGCCCGGTGTCGCATTTTTGAAAACGTCTCTCCGCATTCTGGGCACGCGGGGGGCTTAACTGCAGAAAACCCGGCCTGGGAATGTGTTGGCCGTGTTTTTGCTTTTTGCAGTTCTATGAAGTCTGCAATATTTTTTGAACGTGACGGGGTACTCAACGTGGTGCGGATCAAACGGCAACAGCAGATCGGGCCACTGTCACTGGAGGAGTTTGAGGTCAAACCCGATGTGCTGCCCGTCTTGCGAAAATTGAGGGCCGCCGGGTTCCTGCTGCTGGTCACCACCAATCAACCGGGCCTCTCCCGCGGCTATCAGTCACGCCGCGAACTGGACCGGATGCATGAAGTCCTTCGCACCGAGCTGCCTTTGGATGACATCTTCGTCTGTCCCCATGACGAAATGGATCGCTGCCCCTGCCGCAAACCCAAACCCGGCCTGTTGACCGAAGCCGCCTTCAAGTGGCACTTGAATCTCGACCGTTGCTTTGTGGTGAGCGACAAATGGCAGGACGCCGAGGCGGCTTTCAATGCCGGCTGCACTTCTCTCCTGATACGCTCCCCCTGGAACGGCAATGGTCACCACGATTTCGTGCTGGCAGATCTGCCGACCATCGTGGAAAAAATCCTCAGCCTGAGCACCAACCACAGTCTGGTCGCCATCAAATCCAACGTTGCTTGATATCCACCCCGGCCAACGGCTGAATCAGCCCGATGTCCGGACGTTCCTCCTCAAACTCTACGGTTTGCCCGACTCCTCCCTGGGAGCCGGATTGGGTATTTCGGCAGCCGGCAGATCGACGGCCGTCAGACGGCGGGCGCCGCCCTCCACGATGATTCTTCCCTCCGCGTCCGCGCGCAAAACCGGCCGGGTCGCCGTATAATCATGGGTTTGCCGCGCGATGAGCTGGCCGTCGGGATTGATGACGCTGTAGCTGAACGAACGGGCGCCCGTCTGGTAGAGCACGTGGAGATTGCTGGCCTTGTCAATCTGGGTTTCCGGCGTGCTGAACGAAACCATCGGGCCGATGGGATACACCGTCAGAACCTTGCTCTCGGCCGCGTCGGTCAGGCGCAGATACAGTTTGATTTGCTTGAGGTGCATCGCCTGCAACAGGGCGTACTTCCTTGATTCGGGCGAGGCCGCGCCGGCGCCCGGCGCGCCGGGAACGCCAAAATCCTGCTCCCACAATTTGGTCCCTTTGATGATGTCAAAATGCAGCGGCGGGCTGTTCAACTCCCTGCCCCATTGCTTGATTTTCACCCTGCTCGTGACGGCGTAACGACCCGGCCGCGTCAAATTGAAATGCGGGGCCAGGTCCACCCGTTTGATGGCCGTCGTGGAGGAGTCCACGGAAAACTCGCCCGCCACCGGAGCCTCGCTCAATTGGGCCGCCACCTGGCCATCCTTGCCTTCCACGAAAAACACCAGCCAATCCCGGTCTTCCCCCAGCCGGAGCGTTTGTCCGGAAAGATTCGTGATGCGGACCTTGACCGTCAGCGTTTCACTGGGCAAAAATTGTTCCTGGTCCAGCTTCAACTCGACGCTCACTTGCGCCGTCAATGAAACCGCCGTGGCCAGCAACGCGCTCCCAAGCGCCGGGAAATACTTCATACGACCGCGAGCTTAACCCTTTTGAGCGGCCCGGTGCAAACCCGAAAACAAAGACTGTCGCGAGTGCGAATTGGAGTTCAAGCTTCAGCCGTAACAATTCAGCAGAGAACCACGAATGGACACGAATGAACACGAATTCAGCGGGCGGGGAGACGGCTTGGGCCTTTCCCAGCCGCGTCACCCTTTGGTGAACCACTGCACCGACTCGGAAAGCCCGCGCCAAGCCTGATTTGATTCGTGTCTATTCGTGGTTGAATTGAATACTTACGGCTCAGTTTGCCTGAGAGCCTGCCGAAAATAAATTCCGGACAAGCTGAAGCTTGAACTCCAACGCTCCCGCCGGTCATCCGCGCTCTTGCAATGCGACGGGGCGTCGCCTAGTTTCAACGCCGCAACGCTGGAGAGCCTCGAGTAAATAAAAATAATGTAACCATGAACACCGACGGGTTGGGAACGCACCAGAAGGCGCTCCAGATCAATCTGGACAAATCCAAGTACGGCGCCTTTGCCGAAATTGGCGCCGGCCAGGAGGCCGCGCGCTGGTTTTTTCGCGTCGGCGGCGCCGCCGGCACCATCGCCAAGACCATCTCCGCTTACGACATGATCGTCAGCGACGCGATCTACGGCCACAGCGAACGCTACGTCAGCCGCCAGCGCCTGCAGACCATGCTCGATCACGAATATGGATTGATGCTCGAGCGCCTCAGGGAAAAACGCGGCGCGGACACGCGGTTTTTTGTTTTTGCCGACACCGTGGCGGCGCGCAGCTTTTCCCGGCGCGACGAGGCCCACGGGTGGCTCGGCGTCCGCTTTCAACCCCAGCCCCTGGGCGAACCCTCGGACATCATCATCCACGTCCGTCTGCTCGACAAGGAAAACGTCCAGGAACAGGAGGTCCTCGGCACCGTCGGCGTCAACCTCATTTACGGCGCCCTTTATTTTCACCACGACCCCGCGGCGCTGATTGATTCGCTGCTCGACAATCTGACGACCGACCGCGTGGAAGTGGACATGATCAAGTTTTCCGGTCCGGCCTTCGCGAAAATTGACAATCGCGTCATGGCTCTGCAGCTCGTGCAAAAGGGACTGACCAAGGCCGCCATGTTTACCGCCAGCGGCGAAGTCGTCCAGGCCGCCGACCTGCTTTACAAGAAGGCGATCATCGTCGAGCGCGGCAGTTTCCGGCCCGTCACTCACATCACCATGGACATGCTGCAATGCGCCCAGGCCCAGTTTGTGCAGGAGCCGAAAGTCCAGGGCGAAGACGTTCTGGTGCTCATGGAGATGACCCTCAAAAACCTCATCGAAGGCGACCAGATTGACCACGCCGACTTTTTGAACCGCGTGGATATTCTCGGCGCGCTGGGCAAAACGGTGCTCATCTCCAATTACCTCGAATACCATCGACTGGCGCAGTATCTGTTTCTCTACACCAAAAAAATGATCGGCATCGCGATGGGCGTGCCGAGCCTGAAGGAAATCTTTGACGAAAAATATTACACCGACCTGGAGGGAGGCATCCTGGAGTCGTTCGGCCGGCTCTTCAAAAACGATTTGAAACTCTACGTCTACCCGTTGCTGGAGCCCAAGACCGGCGCGTTGATCACGGCGGGCAACCTGCGCGTGGCGCCGCACCTTCGCCATCTGCACGCCTACCTGCTGGAGAACCGTCTGATCGAAAGCCTGAAGGACATTAACGAACGTTGCCTGCCGATTTTCTCGCGCGACGTGCTGGCCAAAATCCGCTCCGGCGACGCCAGTTGGGAGAGCATGGTGCCGCCGCAAGTGGCCGGGATCATCAAGGAACGGAAATGCTTCGGCTGCCCGTGACGGCGCAATCGGGTCTGAAGTGGAACTCTTGCCGCCAGCCATCATGTCAGAAAAAGGCAAAGGCGTTTACAATGTCGTTGTCATCGGCGCGGGCACGGCCGGGCTGGTGACGGCCGCGGGCACGGCCGGGCTGGGCGGCCGGGTCGCGCTCGTCGAGCGGCACCAGATGGGCGGCGATTGCCTCAACTTCGGCTGCGTGCCGAGCAAGGCGCTCATCGCCTCCGCGCGCGCCATCCAAAACATCCGCGAGGCGGAGAAATGGGGGCTGGCCCGGCAGGAGCCGCAATTCGATTTCCGCGCCGTGTTCGACCGGATGCGCGCCAGCCGGGCGCGCATCGCGCCCAACGATTCCCAGGAGCGTTTCGAGTCCCTCGGCGTGGACGTGTTTCGCGGCGAGGGTCGGTTTCTTTCACCGCGCGAAGTGCAGGTTAATGGCGTCACGCTGCGCGCGAAACATTTTTTGATCGCCGCCGGCAGCCGGGCGGCCATCCCGGAGGTTCCCGGTCTCGCCCAGGTTCCCTATTTCACCAATGAAACCATTTTCGACCGGTTGGAGACGAAGCCGAAGAGCCTGATCGTGCTGGGCGGCGGGCCGATTGGCTGCGAATTGAGCCAGGTGTTCTGCCGGCTGGGAGTGAGCGTCACACTCGTGCAGCATAACGCGCAGCTTCTGCCCAAGGAAGATGCCGATGCCGCCGTGCTCGTGCAAAAGCAACTCGAACACGAAGGGATCGCCGTGCTGTTGAACCGCCAGACCACGAGAGCCGGCCTGGCAGCGGGACAACCGCAAATCGAAATACACAACCGGACGACCGGCCAGACCACCACGCTGATTGCGGACGCTTTGCTGGTCGCTGCCGGGCGCATTCCCAACGTGGAAACGCTCGGCCTCAAGGCTGCCGGAGTAAAAATCGGCCGGCGCGGCATCGAGGTTAATGACTATTTGCAAACTTCCCAGGCGCACATTTACGCGGCGGGCGACATCACCGGCCACTACCAGTTCACGCACACGGCGGATTTCCAGGCGCGCGCCGTGGTGCGAAACATTCTCATGCCGCTGCAACTATTGCGGCAGAAGATGGATTACTCGGTGGTCCCGTGGTGCACCTACACGGCGCCGGAGGTCGCCCGCGTCGGCCTGAACGAACGCGAAGCCAAAGCGAAAAACATCGCCCACGACCTTTTTCATCTTCCGATGGCCGAAGTGGATCGCGCCGTGGTGACCGCCGAGGACGCGGGCTTTGTGAAAGTGCTCGTCGCCCAGGGGACCGATAAAATTCTGGGTGTCACTCTGGTTTCGGACCATGCCGGCGACCTGGTGCACGAGTTTGTGCTGGCGATGAAGCACGGGATTGGCCTGGGGAAGATCGCGGCGACCATCCATGCGTATCCAACCTTCGCCGAGCTGGCGCGCAAGGTCGGCGACCGCTACAGCAAGACGCGCTTGAGTCCGCGTGTGCATTCCGTTTTCAAATGGCTCTACGCGCGGCAAAGAACAAGCTGAAGCGACGCTCTCCCGGTCAGGCAAATCATGGCAACCCCTTCCGAGAACCGCGGCACCAACAGAATTCCGTGGCGCTGGCTGGCGCTGGGGTTGGTGGTTATCGGTTTATTTTCCGCCAGCTACGTTCTGCCCGTGGGCGAATGGCTGAAACATTTCAACGAATGGGTTGCCGGGTTGGGGTTCCTCGGGCCGGTGGTGTTCGCGGCCCTCTACATTCTGGCGACAGTGCTCATGGCGCCCGGGCTGGTGTTGACCATCGGCGCGGGCTTCGCCTTTGGCGTGGTGACGGGATTTCTCACGGTATCGGTCGGGGCGACGATTGGCGCGTCGCTGGCGTTTTTGATCGCCCGCTTTGTGGCCCGCGAAAAAATAGCCGCCCGGCTGGCGCAGAATGAAAAGTTCAAGGTGATTGACCAGGCCGTCGGTAAACAGGGTTGGAAAATTGTCGGACTGCTTCGCCTCAGCCCGCTGGTGCCGTTCAACCTGAGCAATTATCTTTACGGCCTGACCGCGGTGAGGTTCTGGCCGTACGTGCTGGCCAGTTGGATCGGCATGATGCCGGGGACGTTGCTATATGTTTACCTCGGCGCTGCGGGCAGGGCCGCCGTGCCCGGCGCTTCGGACGGCGGCCGGCAGCGCAGTTCGCTGGAGTGGGCCTTATTTGGCGTGGGACTGCTGGCGACGGCACTGGTGTCGGTCATCGTCACACGCGCCGCGCGCCGCGCGCTGGGAAACATTGCCGCCGGAAACAAACAAAAGCCGTGAATCGGCTGGCGTTTGGAGTCCACATTTCAGCCGTAGCAATTCAATCCAACCACGAATGGACACGAATAGACACGAATAAAGACGGGCGTACCCAGACTTTTTACCAGAGCTGGTTAGACTCGACAAACGGGGGAGCAAGGTGAAGAAAGACCAAACTGTCAATCAACCAATTTGATTCGTGTCTATTCGTGTCTATTCGTGTCTATTCGTGGTTTTCAGCTGCATCGACACGGCTTCAGCGTGCGCCCGGACAAGCTAAAGCTTGAACTCCAAACTGAATTCCATTTGAACTAAAAGTTGCCGCGCCTGTCCACCTGTTGCATTCTGTATTCAATGGCTCAGGCGGATACCAACCGGTGGCGAGAGCGGCTGATCGAGGAGCCGTTGCTGACGGCTTTGGTCCTTTCCCTGGCGTTCCACCTGTTGCTGTTTGGGGGCTTTGAGTTGGCCGCCCGGCTGGGATGGCTGCAACACCTGCAATTGCCGGCGTGGTTGAAGGCCGCTTCTCCCACGATGCTGACTCCGCAAGCCAGATTGCTGCGCGACCAGCAACAAGCCCGCGAAATCCCGCTGGTCTTCGTGGATGTCGATCCGAGCCAGGCCGCCAAGGACGCGCCCAAAGACCCGAAGTATTATTCCGCCTTCAATTCCCGCGCCGCCAATCCCGACGTGCAGATCGAATCGAACGTGCCGAAAGTGGACGGCAAACAGGACAAGGTCATCAAGCCCACGGACAATTTTAATCCCAAGGCGTTCCCGTTGCAGCCGGCGCCGCGCGCCGAAACCAGCCAGGAGGAAATCAAACCGCAGCCCGACAGCCCCTTCAAATCAGGCGACCTGGTGAAGGCCAAAGCCTCGGACTCCCCGGTCGTCGGCGAACAACCGGAGCAGAAGGCGCGGCCTCGCACGATTCAGGAAGCGCTGGCCCGGCCGGAGAACCGGGCGTTGCTCGGCGAAAAAATGAAGCAGGAAGGCGGCGTGCCCAACCGGGGCCAGGTGGCGTTCGACGCCAAGGGCACGCCCTTTGGACTCTACGACCGTAATTTCATCGATGCCGTTTCGCGCCGCTGGTATGATTTGATTGACCAGAACAAGCAGATCGGCGCGCGCACCGGCAAGGTGGTGCTGGATTTTCGCTTGAATTACAATGGACGAATCACCGATATGAAACTGGCCGAACAGGACGTGGGCGATTTTCTGGCCATGCTCTGCGAACGGGCGGTCCTGGATCCCTCGCCTTTTGATCAATGGCCGAGCGACATGCGCCGGCTCAACGGCGGGGATTATCGCGAAGTGCGATTTACATTTTACTATCAATAACCCCCGACACCAAGACCGACAAGCATTGGAAAACTGATTTATGTGGAATTTTTTAGTTCAAGGCGGACCCGTGATGATCCTGCTGGTGCTGGCGTCGGTCGTCGGGCTGACGTTCATCATCGAGCGCGGACTGGCCTTGCGCTGGGCCAGAGTGATCCCGCCCGAAGTCGAGACGGTGGTGGGAAATTGTCGCTCGCCCGAAGAGCTGTCCCTGCTGCGGCAGGTCTGCCAGCAAATCCCCTCGCCGCTCAGCCGCCTGCTGCTGCAGGCGATCGAGCACTTGAACTGGCCCAAGGAGGAAAACGTCAACGCCATCGAGACGCGGGCGCGCCATGAAATCGTGAAGCTGGAACGCGGCCTGGTCGTGCTGGAAATCGTGGTGGGCATCGCGCCCTTGCTCGGCCTGGTCGGCGCGATTTACGGATTGATCGTTTTGTTCGGCGACCTGGGCGCCAAAGGCATGGCGGAAAACGCCGAGCTGGCCAAGGGGATTGCCATCGCGCTGCACACCACCCTCATGGGCCTGCTGGTGGCCATTCCCACTCTCATCGCCTGGAGCTATTACAACAAGAAAGTCGAGACACTCACCGTGGAAATCGAAACCTTGTGCGACGAGTTTTTGCGCCAGCAATACCGCGTCGAGGCAGGCGCGGCTTCACTGGAACGCGTGGCGCCCGCCCGACCGCCCGTTCTCCGCGCCGGCGCCGAACGCGATCACAAGGTCCGGCCGCAACCCGCGACGCCGGTGAATCAAGCCGAACATTTCGAGGCGCCTGGTCCGGGCGCACCGGCCACGGAAGAAAGTGCCTGAAATCAAATGCCTGTGATTCCCTGCAAAATCGCCCTCACCCCGGACCTCACCCTGAACCTCGTAGGAGCCGACGTAAGGAGGCTCACTTTTTTTCGAACAGCGAAAGTCAGAGCCTCCTTACGTCGGCTCCTACGAATTACAGGCCCAGTTGAGCCATGAGGTTCACCACGCGCAAACACCGTCAGACGCCAGCAGTCATCATTGTCGCGTTGATTGACATCCTGATCGTCATCCTGATTTTCCTGATCGTGACAACGACCTTCAAGCAGCATCCGGCGCTCAAGCTGGCGTTGCCGGAATCCAAGCAGCCGCGGCCTGGGGTTTCCGAATCCGTCCCGATTCAGGTGACCATCACCAAA
Source organism: uncultured Verrucomicrobiota bacterium (assembly GCA_964539075.1). Lineage (GTDB taxonomy): Bacteria > Verrucomicrobiota > Verrucomicrobiia > Limisphaerales > CAZIFU01 > CAZIFU01. The sequence goes on from CAZIFU010000295.1 coordinate 18,376, forward strand.
GAAGGGTCTTTTTATCTGGGCCAGACTCCGGTGACGCTGGAGAAACTGAAGGCAACATTGACCGCTAAAGAAGCCCAAAACCCGGCGGTGAGCGTCTCCATCCGCGCGGACACCGACGCGCCATGGGGCAAGATCGTCAACGTGATGGACGCGGCCAAAGCGGCGAACATCAAGAACGTCAACGCCTTGATACACACAGCGGAGGCCAAGTAGCGGCACGGGGTCAGCGAGTTCGGCTCCCGAGGTCCAGCACGGGTGCAGTGGGGGGGCAAATGAAGATTGGCGTTGGCCCGCCGCAGGCAATCAGGCAATCAGGCAATTTGTGGTGAATTTTAAGCTTGCTTAATTTTGAAATGATGCCACAAAATCCACCCAAAGCCCTGAAAATTCAACCCACGGACAAAGTCATGAAACTTCATTCGATTCTTTTTGCGTGTGTCATCGCACTTCCAATCCCAGCAAGCGCGGCGAATATTCCCTTCGATCTCCAGGGCACAGCAGGCGCCGGCCTGCTCTTCGGAAACGAGCCCGCCGTGGCCTCGGGTGGCACCGGCGGGGAAGTCGGCGCTGGTGTTTTTTTCGACAACGTGGCGATGACGATCACGGTCAACGTGGCGTGGGGATCTCTCAACGGCTTCACCGACCTCACGGGCGCGGCGAGCGCCTCGCATATTCACGGTCCAACGCCATCAGTGGGAGGAGCGGGATTCACCGAAACGACGAATGTGCTGTTCACCCTGCCGCGCGTTTCCAGCACCGCGAATGGGGGGTCGATCGCCACCACGACAGTACCGCTCTCCGCTGCACAGGTTACGGATCTCTTTAACACCAAGTATTACGTCAATGTCCACACGGCGGTGAACGGCAGTGGCGAGATACGCGGATTCCTCGTTGCGGTGCCCGAGCCGTCCGTCCTCACTTTGGCGGGGCTGGGATTGTGCGTTCTCGGCTATATTCTGCGCCGAAAACATTGACGGCCCGTCCCTCTTTGGAACGCAAAAGCGCCGGCGAGTTGCCGGCGCTTTTTTCGCAAGAAGACGCGCGCTCAGTCCTACTTGCTCTTGAAGATGGACCACCCTTTTTGGTCATCCTGCTTGCGCTGGGCGACCTTCAACTGGCCCAGGTTGGAATGCCAGGCGATGTAAATCTTGTGCCACTGGTTTTCCAGGCCGCGCAGCGAGGCCTCATTCAATTCGCTCAGGTAACGGATGGAGGGGCAATTGATCATGAGGTTGTGAATCTCCTCCTTGGTCGGGTTGGAGCAGTCCATGGACGCCAGAATCAACTCCAATTCCTGGGCGATGACGCATTTGAATTCCAGGAACTGGTTTTCTTCGTCCGGGTCGAATTTTTTGGCGCGGGCCTTTTCCAGGTAATGACTGAGTTGCTTCCAGCACTGGGTGTAGTTTTCCACCTGGAGGATCAGTTCGTCCAATTTTTTATTTTGCATAATTCGAAGCAGGAGCGCCTGGCTCCGGTTGGCTCATTGGCCGGGGGGTTTGGGGAAAAGGAAAATCATGGCGCCCCCGTCCAGTTCGTGGGCGGCGAGTTTGAAGCCGGCATAGTGGACGGCCAAATCCTGGAGGGGCAAACCGGCCGTGCGCGCCTCTTGAAAGGTCGCCAGGACCAGTTGGGCGATCTGCTGGATTTGGGCCGCGGGAAAGGCTTGCGGCAAGGTCGAAGCGACGATCGCTCCCTGGCGTTCGACGGTGAAACTGCCGGAGGGCAGCCGGGCTGGCGGGCCTGCGGCAGGTTTGGAAAAAAAACTTGCTAAGCCCATTTTGCGAGAATGTGGTTCAAGGCTTGTTGCGCTTGTTCGGGCGGCAGCGAGCGTTGCAGGCCAATGCAAATGTCCGTCTGCGCCCGGCTGACCAGGAATGTCTGGCGCTGCGAGCCGGCGCCTTCGATCTGGCGCAGTTGGCCGAGTTGCAAGTTCTCCCCCAGTTTGCGGAATCCTGCCATGGTCTTCCTCGTCCAGCCCGCCAGTCGTTCCGGATTTTCCACCGCCCAGGATTCGGGTTGGCCCTTGGCCGGAACCGCCAGGATGAATTCCACGCCGCCAATCCGGGAAAGCTCCACCAACTGAGGCGAGGGTGAGACGGGGCCGCGCTCTGTCTTGCCCTCGACCGTCGTGGCTTCGGTTTGCGCCTCATCCACGGCCTGGGCTGATTCGAGCAACAACGCGTGATACGAATTCACGATGGTCCGCGGCCGGTCGGGTTCGGGCGGCAGGATTTCAAAATTTCCGGTCTTCCAGGAAAGGATGTTTCGGAAGGCTTCCTCGCCGCCCAGCTCCGCCGTGGTGGCGTCCATGATTTCGCCGTTCTGAAACCAGACTTTTCCCTCGCGGCCTCCCTGCACGATTTTCAACACCGAGGAGCTTTGCGAGAGGCATTCGAGTTGAATGATGTCCACCAGCGTTTTGCTCTGCATCCCGCGGAACCCGCCCGCCGATTCAGTGCCCAGCAACGACTCGATGCAGTCAAAGAACAGTTTTCGCTCCTCGTTGGTGCCGGGTTTCTGCAAAAACAAATCCACCCCCAGGCCGTAAGCGCGGGCGCGATACTCTTCATCGGCCAGCGCCGTCATGACCACCGTGCGCACGTGGGGAAATTTTCGCCGCACGATGGCCAGCACCTGGAAACCGTCCATCTTCGCCATCTTCAAATCGGACACCAGCAAGGTGAACGGTTCGGCCTCCAGCAGCGCGATGCCCCGGGCGCCGGTTTCGGCGATCTGAATTTCCGGCTTGGAGGGCAGATGGGTGAGCAACTCGCCGTATAAGGCCAAAAAATCCCGGTCGTCGTCCAGGAGGAGGATATTTTGCGGCGGGCGCATACTTGAGGGCATTACCGTTTATCAGCCTGCAATGCAACCTCATTAACGTACAAACTTAAAATTGTCCAAAGGGATATTTTATCTGGAACACCACGTGCTAATCCAAGGCTACGAAATGTTTGACATCCTCAAAAATTTGTTAAACCGCCGCGCCAGCAGGCCGGAGCACCGTCCCACCAAGGCCCGCCCGGGCCAGCCCCCGGAGTCCGACCCGTTTGTCCGGCGGGTGGCGTTGTCCACAAATCAGCCAATCTGTCAATCCGTGAGCGTCCCGCCGCCGCCCGTCGTGGGCGGCGAGTCCATCACCCTGCCGCTCAACAAACTGATTTCCCGTCTGCCGGATGAATTTCGGGGAACGCTCAATGGGACGCCCGGTGTGGAAACCTCGGTGGCCCTGCCCCTGGCAATTATTATGGAACAATTGCCCAAAGGCGCCGTTCAACTGCCTTTTGGAGTCATTCGGCGGGGCGCTCCCTCGGGCGTGTTCGTTGATTTCGCAGGTTACGATCACGTGCTGGTCGGTCTGCCGTTGGATGAAATCATGTTCCGTTTGAATCCCGCCTTGCTGCCGCGTCGTCACGATCAAAAGCGCGTGGTGGTCCCCGAAAACGTCTGTTCCCCGTTTGAAACCGTGAACGCGCCGCGACTTTCGCCGATCGTTCCCACCAGCAATGGCAATGGCCATGGGAACCGCACCGTGGAGTTGCTCCCGTCGCCCGCCAGAACGCCCGCCACTCCGGTCGTGCCGCCTCCGTCAGTTCCGGCCACCCCTCCCGCCGCTGCGTCAGCGCCCCGCAGCGCGCCGCTGGCGCCCGAACCAAAGACGCCGCCGCCGGCCCCCGACATTGCGCCGGCGCCGTCTCCGGAGGGCCAGCGCAAGCCTGTTCTATCCAGGGAAGGGTGCCTGACGGTGGCCCTTGGCCGGTTGGACGCAAAATGGCCGGGGCCGGTCCAGCAGGAAATCAATCAGTTCAATCTTCAGAACGGGGACATTGATTTGCCGTTGAATCACCTCGAACTCGCGTTGAAACAGGGCAGTGTGATTTTCACCTGGCGCCAACTGCGCTCCTGGCTCCCCGCCCTGCCCAAGCCCCTGGCCGAGTCGCCCTACGATGGCCTGCTTCTGGAATTGCCCCTGGAAGTCGTCGCCCCGCTTTATGTCGCGCAGAGAAAACCCAACCCGCCGCGGAAAAAAATCACTGTCGCCGACAGCATCCCGAATCTGTTTGGTTCAAGCTCCGCCGGTCTGACGCCCGCGGCGCCCGCAGCCGAGGAACCCCCGGCGCCCACGCGGGGGCGAACAGAATTCATCCGGCAGTTCCCGGAGGCGGCCGGCACACCCAACCAGGTGCCTGTGGCGATGGCCCCGCCCGCGCCCACGCCCATTCCTTTCCCCGTGGTGGAGCATTCCCCGGCCACCCAGACCAACACCTCATTTTTTAGCAAAGCGATGCCGGAGGTGGACCGGATTTTCAACGAGCCGGGCCGGACGAGCTGGACCCCGATGGAGATTGTGCGCAAAACCAGCGGGCTCAAAGGCGTGGCAGGGGCCTTGATCTGCACATCGGACGGCCTCATGGTGGCCGAACAGTATGCGGCACTGGTCGGCGATGAGGCTTTTTCCGCCTTGATGTCGCAGGCTTTCGGGCGCGTGGCCCACGTCGCGAAGGAATTGAAACTCGGCAACCCAAGCCGGCTGAGTTTTGTTGCCGAGGGCGCCAGCTACGAGATGTTCCGCGCCGGCAGAGTGTTTTTAATCGTTGTCGGCCACCCGGGCGAAACCTTGCCACTGCCCGAACTGACCGCGATTGCAAATCAACTGGGCAGACAATCCCGCTAAAAATTATGGCCATCATCAATCAAGCCACCAAGGAACTCCAGGTCAAGATCGTCTATTACGGTCCTGCCATGTGTGGCAAAACCACCAACCTCGAGCAGGTCCACGGCACCGTGCGCACCTTGCAGGATAACAAGGGCAAGCTCGTGTCGTTGGCCACCAGTTCGGACCGCACCCTGTTCTTCGACTTTCTGCCCATCCACGCCATGTCCATCAAGGGCTTCAAGACCAAATTCCAACTCTACACCGTCCCCGGCCAGGTCATTTACAACACCACCCGCCAGCTCGTCCTGCGCGGGGTGGACGGCATTGTCTTCGTCGCCGATTCGCAGTACGAAAAAATGGCCGAAAACGTGAGCAGCTTTGCCAATCTCGAGGAAAACCTCAAAAGTTTCAAGCTCAACCTGCCCGACATCCCCTATGTGCTCCAATACAACAAGCGCGACCTGCCGAACGCTGCGCCGGTGGAATACCTGGAATATCTGCTCAACAACCGCGAGGTGCAGGTGCCGTCCTTTTCCGCGTGCGCCAACAAGGGTGAAGGGGTGTTTGAAGCCTTGAACATGATCACCCGGATATTGCTCAACAAGTTTATCAACGAGAGCGCGCGAAAGGCTGCATGACATGTTTACCCTGCCCCAGCTTCTCGAAGAGGACATCCATGCCTTTGATGTCGCTCTGAGAGACTTGCTCTCGAAAAGCGAGTCCGCCTCCGCCTTGCTCATTGACAAGGGCGGGTTTCTCCTCACTACGCAAGGCGACACCGGAAGCTTTGACACGACGACCGTCGCCGCGCTGGCCGCCGCCTCCTTCGCCGCCAACCAGGAAATCGCCCACCAGGTCGGCGAAAGCGATTTTTCCAGCATTTACCAGCAGGGCGAAAATTTCAGCCTGCTGGTCAACAACGTGGACGAGCACTGTCTGCTGGTCATTCTTTTCCCCGCCCGCACCGGCGTGGGCGCCGTCAAATATTACGCGGCCACAACCGTCAAAAGGATTGCCGAACAGGTGAACAAGGCCCAACAACGCAGTCCCGAGGCCGGCGTTGACCTCTCGGCGCTCAACCTGGCGGACACCTCTTCCCTGTTCCCGCAGCGGGCTGCCGGCGGATAACGCCCAGGGAAACCGGCCGTGTGTGCCGTCGCAAAACGGTTTGTGGCCGGAATGCTTGCAGGCGCACCAAACCAAAGTGTTTCCCCTATGGGGATCAGATTTTAGCGCAAAGACGCCAAGGAGGAAAGCCGCAAAGCGACGGCGGGGAATATCCCGAAGGGACCCGCAGCAGCGTCGCCAAACCGGACGCGTTCGGGACAGGCGCTGACGCTATGATGTGAGGCCGTGCTGCGGCCCACAGAGCCGTGCGCCGGAAGAAAAGCGGCGGAGGGCCGCCGCAGTCCAAGACGCAAAGCGTTTGCCGGCGGCTTGCGAACTGCGCGAAGCGTCATGGAGTGCGCCAGTCCTCTGGCGCTTTCCGGGCGGCGATGGAACGAAATCACGCCGCAACGGGGAGGGAGGGGCTCAGGGAAGCAGGTGACGACAAAGATTCTGCACCTCACATCTGATTACTGAATCTTCCTCTGCACCTTCGCCGCGATCCCGCTTGCGGGACGCAGGCCGTTGAGCCGGATGAAGCCCGTGTCGTCGTCCTGGCTGTGGTCTCGCACGTGCGGGATCGGGGCGGCGTCCATCGTGGCGTTAATCAAACAGCGGCGGGAGATCCCGCGCGCCTCCAACACGCGGGCGATTTCAACGCCTTTTTCCATCGGACGATAAAAGATGACGTAGCGACCGACGGGAAAACTTCGCAGGCGCGGTGACAGTTCCTCACGCGCCCTTCCCAGAAACGGCATGGCCGCGAATTTGGGAAGGCGGGAGACGACGGAGCGGATGAATTTGTCCGCCGCGTCCGGGTTGTCCTGTGCAATGTAAAGCCAGATTTCATCCAAGTCGGCCCTGGCCTCGTCTGAAACCCGATACTGACTCATGCCTTCGGGATTTTGCGGGCCTTTGTCAATCGCACTCTGCCTGACCGGCCAACCTCTTCGGCCAACTGCATCACATTGTTGTCATCGTAGGTCCGATAACGGCCAACGTCCAACTGTTCGATGCCAATCGCAATGTCTCGCTTCAACACGGCAAGCTGTCGCTGCTTGAATGTGTCCGACTCAACCCACCAGCGGAAGAGTTCGACTTGTTCGTCGGGATTTAACTTTGATGCCGCGGCTTTGATTTTTTCAATGGCGCTCATGTGTTGAGAATACCACAGTGCAACGTCAGCTGTCCATTCACGTTCGGGTTATTTCTTCCTCTGCACCTTCGCCGCGACTTTCAGGCGCAGGGCGTTGAGCCGGATGAAGCCGCTGGCGTCGTCCTGATTGTAGGCTTTGGTTGGGTCGGCTTCCATCGTCGCGATGTGCGGGTTGTAGAGGCTCACGGGGGATTTGCGGCCGGCGACCATGATGTTGCCCCTGTAAAGTTTCACGCGCACCGTGCCGGTCACGTTTTTCTGGCTCTCGGTGACGAGCGCCTGCAACGCCAGCCGCTCGGGCGCGAACCAGTAGCCGTAATACACCAGCTCCGCGTAGCGCGGGATGAGCGAGTCGCGCAGGTGCATGACCTCACGGTCCATCGTGAGTGTCTCCATCTGCCGGTGCGTGAAATGCAGAATCGCGCCGCCAGGCGTCTCATACACGCCGCGCGATTTCATCCCCACGTAACGATTCTCCACCATGTCCACGCGCCCGACGCCGTGTTTGCCGCCGAGTTTGTTGAGTGCCGTCATCACACCAAGCGGGGAAAGCTTTTTGCCGTTCACGGCCACACAATTGCCCTTCATGAAATCGAGCGTGACGAACTCCGGTTTGTTGGGCGCGTCTTCGGGGAAAACTGAAAGCGTCGTGAATGAACCGCGAAACTTCAGATCGCTTGCGTCCATCCACGGGTCTTCGAGGATGCCCGCTTCGTAGGAGATGTGCAGGAGATTCCTGTCCATCGAGAACGGTTTCTTCGCACTGGCCTGCACGGGAATCTTTTTCTTCCCGCAATACGCAATCATCTCCGCGCGACCTGGAAATTCGTTGCGATACCGTTCGTCGCGCCACGGGGCGATGACCTGCAAATCCGGCGCGAGCGCGGCGGCGGTGAGTTCGAAGCGCACCTGATCGTTCCCCTTCCCCGTCGCGCCGTGGGCGATGGCGTCGGCCTTTTCCTTCCTGGCGATCTCGACCATGCGCTTGGCGATGAGTGGTCGCGCGATGCTGGTGCCGAGAAAGTATTGTCCCTCGTAAACCGCGGCGGCGCGGATTATTGGATAAATGAAGTCGCGCGCGAATTCCTCCTGGAGATCGTCAATGTAGATCTTCGAGGCGCCGGTCTTTTTCGCCTTCGCTTCGAGGCCATGGAGTTCCTCCCCCTGACCGATGTTCGCGCAGAACGCGATCATCTCCGCGTTGTATTTCTCCTTGATCCAGGAAAGGAGAACCGAGGTGTCGAGACCGCCCGAGTAAGCCAGAACAATTTTCATAGTCAATGCCGCCCGCAATAAACGCGAATCAACGGCCGGAAGAAAGCAGAAATTTTCCCATGCGAAATCCAGAACGCGGAGTGTGGAATGTTAGCAGTGGTTTCATAAGGCCAACCTCGGTGGGGCGAGACTCCGTCGAGCCGCGTCGGTGCCGGGTTGAATTAGCTCGTCTCGTTCCACCTCATGAAACCACTCCTGGTCTGCGGGAGCGGCTTCACTCCTCATTCCGCACTCCGCACTTCACATTCCGCATTTAACGCCCCGGCTCGATATGCACGAGCACATCATAAACCGCCGGCAACTGTTCGCGCACGCAGTCCTTCACCCGATGCGCGATGTCGTGCGCCTGCTGGACGGTCATCTCCGGCACCACTTCCACGTGCATGTCCACGAAGAAGTGATAACCCATCTTGCGCACAATGCACTTTTCCACTGCCTGGACCCCGGGCACCGCGGCTCCGATTTCACGCACCTTCGCCTCGACGGCCGGGTCGGGCGTGGCGTCCATCAACTCCTTCAGCGCCGGGCGCAACAACCGCCAGCCGTTCCAAGCGATGATGCCTGCCGCCACAATCGCCGCCACATCATCCGCCGCCTCGTATTTCCTGCCGCCAATCAAGGCGACACTGATCCCGATGGCCGCCGCCAGCGAAGTGATCGCGTCGCTCCGATGATGCCAGGCATCGGTGCGGACGGCCGAACTATCCACTGCCCCCGCTTCGCGCACGACGTATCGGAACAACCATTCCTTGATCAAGACCACGCCGAGCAGGACCCAAAGCGTGAACGGTTCCGGTCCGTAGTCGGGCGAATAAATGTCATGAACAGATTTTAACGCTATCCCGGCAGCAGCCAGCAACAGGACCGTGGCCACAATCGCCGCCGCGAGCGGTTCCGCCTTGCCGTGGCCGTAGGGATGGTCCTCATCGGCCGGCGTGGCGGCCACCACCAGCCCGCGCCAGACAATCAGCGAACTGAAAATGTCCGCCAGCGACTCGACCGCATCGGCGATCAGGGCCTGTGAATGGCCGACAACGCCTGCCGCCAGCTTGCCGCCCGCCAGCAGGGCGTTCATCGCCAGGCCGATCCAGGTCGCGCGCAGGCTGCGTTTAAGTCGTTCGTGCGGCATGGGAAGAATTGGTGCGGACCACCGGCGGCAGCCACAGCAACACCTGCAAATCGGGTATGGCGGACTGCCAGGCCTCTACGGCCCCCGGGTTTGGCGATCTTCTAAACACTTAATGTTTACCCGGCACGGCCTCCCGACGCAAACCCGGATTTGAAACCGGTTGACTGCCTGAGCCTGCGCATACGTCGCCGGCTCCGAAGAGATTCTAGGCCCTGGTTTTCCCTGTTGCTACCGCCGCCTCTCCCGTGCATATTGTCCTTGCAGTGGGCCTTCCAGGACCTGGCCCTCCATTTTTTGGCGATCCCGAAGAAGTACCGGCGTTAGTTTATGAGAAATGACTTAGGTTCGAGCAAAGGCGAAAGCCAGACAGACACTTCAACCTGGAAGAACATCGTGGCCCGCTACCAGAAGCCCTCTGTCTGGCGTGGTCTCTGGCAGGTTGTTAACACGTTCGTTCCTTATGCGGCCCTCTGGTATTTGATGTACGTCAGCCTGGCGGTGTCGTATTGGATCGTAGTGCCGCTGGCGGTTTTAGGGGCGGGATTTTTTGTCCGGATGTTCATCATTCAACATGACTGCGGGCATGGTTCGTTTTTCAAATCGCAGCGGGCCAATGACATTTTCGGCTGCGTCACGGGCATGCTGACTTTCGTGCCGTATTATCACTGGCGTTGGGAACATTCCCTCCACCATGCGACTTCCAGTGATCTGGACAGGCGGGGGGTGGGCGATATATGGACGCTCACGGTGCAGGAATATCTGGAGTCGTCCCGCTGGAAGAAGTTCGCGTATCGGTTGGCGCGCAACCCGGTCGTGTTGTTCGTCATTGCGCCGCTGTTTTTGTTTGTGGTCAGGCAGCGTTTTCCCAAGGCAGCGGCGGGCCAGCGTGAGCGTCACTCGGTGTTTTGGACGAATCTGGCAATTTTTGGATTGGCAGCCGGACTGATCTGGATTTTCGGCCTCAAGGCGTATCTGTTGATTCAGTTGACGGTGATGGGGGTGGCCGGCTCGGCCGGGGTGTGGCTGTTTTACGTGCAGCATCAATTCGACGGAGTTTACTGGGAACGTGACAGCGAATGGGATTTCACGACGGCGGCGTTAAAGGGCAGTTCGTTCTACAAACTGCCCAGGGTGTTGCAATGGTTCTCGGGCAACATCGGATTTCATCACATTCATCATCTGAGCCCTCGGATTCCAAATTATCATCTGGAGAAATGCCATCAGGCGGAGCCGCTGTTTCACAGTGTGAAGGCCGTCACGCTGTTTTCCAGTTTCAAATCCTTTACCTTCCGTCTTTGGGATGAAAAACGCCGCAAATTGGTGGGCTACCGCCACCTCCGAACTGTTCGCAGAAAACACAGACAAGCTGTCTGACACTGACCGCCCGGACAGGGAGTGCTCCAGACCGTGGGCACCGCAGCCGGTCAAGCCCCGCCCCTCCGCGGAAGAACCGCGATTGGGTGTGCTGGTCGCGCAAGGGCAACCCGTGACACGAGTGCGGAAAACCGCGGTGATCCGGAAAAAATATGTTTGCAAATTCGCGCGCAGCATTCGAGCCTGCCTCGGTAAGCAAAGCGTTCGACCCAGGATTCAATTATGGCACATGTCGTTACCAGCAAATGTGTGGGGTGCAAGTTCACTGACTGCGTGGAAGTCTGCCCCGTGGCCTGCTTTTACGAGTTGGACGGTCAACTGCTCATTCACGCGGACGATTGCATTGATTGCACGGCGTGCGTGGCGGAATGTCCGGTGGAAGCCATCTACGCCGATGGGGATGTTCCGGCGGAGTTTCAGGCGAACACCGGATTCAACGCGACGGAAGCCGGACGGCTGAAAGATTCCGGGCAGGCGGCCATCGTGAAAAAAAAGGAGCCGCTCCCGACGGCCACGCAACGCAAAGCCGAACTGGGTTACTGAACTCGACTCGCTCCGGGCGCTCTTGGCCACTGCCGGGAACTGCTCAAGTCTGCTGGAATATTTGATCACCCGTGGCCGGCCAGCTCTGGCACTTCCCGGAGGTCGTCCCCTGCGCTCAATGCCCGTGGTGCATCCCCCCACCGCCACCGTGATTCACGTGAATGCCGCCGCCGCCGTAGCTGCCACCACCGCCGTAGTGCGAGTGGTAGCCAGAGCTGCCGAAAGAGAAGCTGAATCCGACCGGCGGCCAATAATAGGGACTCCCGTAGTAATAGGAACCCGGGTAGCAGTAGCTGTAGGCGGGATAGCCCACATAGGAACTGGGAGAAGTGTAAACGTAGCTGGGGTTCCCGGAATAAACGTACGCGGTACTGGCAGTCTGGGGAGCCGGGTTGACCGCCTTGGCGGGAGCCGTCTGCGCCCGTAATTCGCCCCCGCGCTGAATCATCGTCGTAATGATGGAGTCAGGGATTCCGTGATTGTGGAGATAAATGATTTCATCGGTTTTGAGGCTGTATCCGGTGCTGGAGTTCTCCACAAAAGACTTGATGACGGCGGAATCCATTCCCGCATCGGACATCTTCACCAGGTCCATCACGCCGGGGGAAATGTTTACCGCAGTTGTCGTCGAAGCGGGACCTCTGACCTCCTCCCCCGCAAAAACAGCCGAAGTCAACACCGTGGCAGCCACCATCGCTGAAAAACTCCCAAAAAGAAATAATCGCATTTTCATATCAAGCTCTTTCTTTCGCGTTCACAGCAGTTGGTCAAAGAATCATGCCTACACTGTCTGACGTTCGGTAATTGATTAAATTCGTTTGCCCAATGCCCCATGATGTGAGGGCAATTTTACCGGGAATCACAGGCATTCGGCATCCGTAACGTAACCGATACCCAAACTTCACTCACCCGCCCGGATTTTCAAGCGAAGATTGAGTTCACTGAATCAGGTGGCAAAACATCCCGTCGCGCAGCTTGGGTTCAAACCAGGTGCTTTTGGGCGGCATCAGGCCACCGGCATCGGCGATGGCCATCAGGTCTTCGATGCTCGTCGGAAACAGGCTGAATGCGCAGGCGTAGTCGCCGCTGTTGACCAGCTTCTCCAGTTCTGCGGTGCCGCGGATGCCGCCGACGAAATTGATCCGCTTGCTCGTGCGCGGGTCGTTGATACCCAAGATCGGGCCGAGCACATATTTTTGCAACAGTGTAACGTCGAGTTTTTCGACTGGATCGGTGGTGGCAACAAACCTCGGGCGAAAATGCAGCGTATGCCATTGGCCCGGCAGGTAGAAGCCGAGTTCATGTTTACGCGAGGACCGGCCCGACCCGCCTTTGCTGAACACGAACACGGCGTCGAGTTTCTCGAGCAATTGTGCGGCGGACAACCCGTTGAGGTCCTTGAGCACGCGGTTGTAGGGGAGAATCTGCACCTGGTCATGCGGAAAGATCACGGCCAGAAACCAGCCGCTGCTCCCCTGCCCTTTCCGCCGCTGCCAGACCCGTGCGGCGGCGGCGCTGCGATGATGGCCGTCGGCAATGTAAAGGAACGGAACGCGCGCGAATTGCGCTTCGATGGACTGCAGGCTCGCCGCGTCGCGAATCACCCACGCTGTATGACGGACGCCATCCCGGGCGGTGAAATCAACTTCGGGCGGCTCGGCGATTTTACCGAGCACAATTTCATTGATCCCCTCGGTGGCGCGATAAATCAGGAACACCGGCCCGGTCTGCGCCTCGAGCGCTTCGATATGCCGGACGCGATCGTCTTCCTTGTCGGGCCGGGTCAACTCATGTTTGCGGATGAGGCCGCGCCGGTAATCCTCGCAACTGGCCACGGCCACCAGACCGACCTGACTATGCTGCGCCATGATCTGCCGATACCGATAAAAACAAGGCCGGCCATCCCGCTGCAACGCGCCCTCGCGGATGAGCCGGGCAAAGTTTTCCTTTCCCTTCGCATACACTTCCGGCGCGTACGGATCGGCGCCCGGCGGCAGATCAATCTCCGGTTTGCTGACATGGAGGAAACTCAGCGGGTTGCCCGCCGCCGTCTGCCGCGCTTCCTCCGACGACATCACGTCGTAGGGCAGCTCACAGATGCTCGCGGCCAGCTCCGGTTTCGGCCGGAGCGCGGCGAATGGTTTGAGGGCGGCCATAAAACCTTCGGGAAAATAGGGGGCCAGCCGCCCGAACGCACGTCAAAAGTTAACGTGAAAACCGGGGTTTTTGACGCATTCCGGGCCACCACCCGCCCTCCGGAACCGGGCGCGCGACCTGCTGCGGCCTCCGGTTTTTAACCCCTTGTTGAGGGCCACATTTAACTTGCAGTCCGGGCGGGAGGCCTTTACATATAAGCTGTGTCAAATGGCACACGCCAATGAGTTCAGATATATTGCATGAATAAGCTTCAACTGATGAGGGTGTCTTGAGTCGCCCTTACTTTGCTCGTTCCTCCGCTTCCCCCAGTTCGTTCGTCAGGGTCAATGGGAAAATCCGCGCCCGCGAAGTCAGGGTCATCGGTCTCGATGGCCAGCAGTTGGGCATCCTCTCCCTTGGTGACGCGATCAACCTCGCCCGCAGTCACAGCGTTGATCTGGTGGAAATCGCCCCCAACGCCACGCCACCGGTCTGCCGCGTGGTGGACTACGGCAAGTACCGCTACGAACAGGCCAAGAAGGACAAGGAATCCAGAAAGCACCAGCACGCCAACAAGGTCAAGGAACTCCAGCTCACCGCCACGATTGACCCGCACGATTTCGGAGTGAAACTGGACCACGCGATTGACTTTCTCTGCGAGGACATGAAGGTCAAAGTCAGCCTCCGTTTCCGGGGCCGCGAAATGGCCCACACCGCGTACGGGTTTCAAGTCGTCAAGAAATTCATCGAGGCGATCACCCCGTATGGCCATCCGGACGCTGACGCCAAACTCATCGGTAAAAGCATCCATGTGATGATCAGTCCGCTGCCGCGCAACAAACGCGCCAAAAACCCCCGCCAGGCCGAACGCGACGTCGAACTCGCGGCGGAAAAAGAATCGGAAGAATCGCCCTCGCCGAAGAAGAATTCCGCTCCCGGCCCCAACTCCGTCAAGATCATCTCCGGCCAACCCGCGCCCGCTGAGTTTGCCAACAACGCCTTTGCCAAACTGGATCTTGAAGTTCGTCGGGACGAAAACGCGGCCGCCGGCGGTTCAGGTTAGCCGCTCAAATCTTCACTTTGAATTCCTCCCCTTTCTTAAGCGAGAGGGCGAAGGCAGCCATCAACTCTGGAATTTTTTCCAGGTCGTTCAGGCTCACCAGTTCCACCGGTGAGTGCATGTAACGGTTGGGCAGACTGATCAGCGCGCTGGGAATGCCCCCGCGCGTCCAGAATATCACGTCCGTGTCCGTGCCGCTGGTGGCGGAGATGGCCTCGTGCTGGAGCTTGATCTTTTGTCTCTCCGCGATCTTCTCCAGCCGCGCCACCATCTCCGGATGGTTGCACCCGCCGTGCGTCAGGGTCGGGCCGCTGCCGATCTTCACGTCCCCGTGCTGCTCCTTGCTCACCGTCGGGTAATCCGTCGCGTGCGTCACGTCCACCACGAGCGCGGCGTCCGGCTTGAGCGCGTAGGCGATCTGCCGCGCGCCGAACAAACCCGTCTCCTCCATGACATTCGAAACCGCCAGAATCTCCGCGCGCAATTTGCCGCGCTGCCCGGCCAGCAGGCGCAAGGTCTCGGCCACGGCGAACGTGCCGATGCGATTGTCGAACGCGCGCGCCACCGCAAGGTCATTACGCAACAGCTCGAACTCGTCGTTCAGCGTGATCGGGTCGCCCACGCGCACCAGCTTGAGCGCGTCCTTTTTGCCCGTCGCGCCGATGTCTATGAAGATTTCATGGATCTTCGGCGGCTTGCGGTCCTCCTCGGTTTTCGTCAGGTGCGGCGCCACGTTGCCCACCACGCCTTTCACCGGGCCGGTGCGGGTGTGGATGATGACGCGCTGCGCCTTGGTGATGGCGGGGTCAATGCCACCCATCTTGCGCACATAAATGAAGCCTTCCTCGGTGATGTAGTTCACGGACATCGCGATCTCGTCTGCGTGGCCCGCCAGCATCAGGCGCGGCGACCCGCCCTTGTTCAGCACCGCGACGACGTTGCCGTAGGCGTCGGAAAAAGTCTCGTCAGCGAACGGCTTCGCGTAGTCGAGCCAGACCCGCTGCCCGCGCGTCTCGTGGCCGACGGGGCTGGGGGTGTTGACCAGGGTCCGTAAGAACTGGAACGATTCATCACGCATGGACGGGATTTAACAGGCGACGACGAAAATTAAAAAGATAAAATGAAGCCACCGTGGAAGGAGCATCTGGTTACCGTCACCCGAGCGCGGTCGGGCCATTTCAGTTCGGAGTCCCGCCTTCAGGCGGTCGGCAGGGCAAGTTCGACTCTCCGACCGCCTGAAGGCGGGACAAACGGAGCGGAATCAAGATGTGCCAGCTTTTTGCCTTTCCCCTTTGGGCGTTTGGCCGTTAACCTTTGCCCGTGCGCTCCGCCGTCTCCAACAACGTCAGCCGCATCGTCGTGAAAATTGGCACCGGCGTGTTGACCGACGCCCGCAAGCGTCCCGACGCGGCCCAGATGGAGCAACTGGTCGCCCAGATCGCCGCGCTCGTGAAGGCCGGCAAGCAAATCGTCATCGTCACCTCGGGCGCGGTCGGCGCGGGCATGAGCGCGCTGGGCTTCGACAAGCGGCCGGCCGACCTGGCCGAACTCCAGGCCTGCGCCGCCGTCGGCCAGTCGCGCCTGATGGCGATGTATGAGCAACACTTCGCCAAATGGGGCCTGCCGGTCGCCCAGGTGCTGCTCACCCACGACGACCTGCAACATCACGAGCGCCACCTCAACGCCCGCAACACGCTCGTCACCCTCCTGCGCCACGCGGCGCCCCCCGTCGTGCCCATCATCAACGAGAACGACGCCGTCTCCTTCACCGAGTTGAAGTTCGGCGACAACGACAAATTGTCCGCGCTCGTGGCGTCGCTATTGCCGGCCGATTTGCTCGTGATCCTCACCACCGTGGACGGCGTCATCGAAAATTTCGGCAAGGCCAACCCGCGCACCCTCCCGCTCATCGAACACATTGACGAACAGGTCGAAAAACTGGCCGGCGGCACGGACAGCGCGACGGCCGTGGGCGGCATGGCCTCGAAAATCGCCGCCGCGAAAATCGTCATCCGCTCCGGCATCCCGCTCGTCATCGCCTCGGGCAGAAAGAAAACCGTGCTGGCGGACATCCTCGACGGCCAGGAGGAAGGCACCCTCTTCGTCCCTCAGCCCAACAAGCTCGCCGGGCGCAAGCGCTGGATCGCCTTTTTCCATCATCCCAAAGGCGCGCTTTACGTGGACGATGGCGCGAAGCAGGCGTTGCGCGAGAATGGCAAAAGCCTGCTGCCGCCCGGCGTGGCCCGCTGTGAAGGCGACTTCGCCGCCGGCGACGTGGTGCGCCTTTGCGACCTCGACGGCACCGAGTTCGCGCGTGGCATTGCGAAGTTTGGCGCGGAGGAAGTCCGCGCCCGCAAACTCGCGCGGGTGGAACTGGTGCATCGGGATGATCTGGTGATTTTGTGAACCAACCTTGAACCTTGATCTTTGAATCAACACCCTTTAAGAGCGGAGCTGTTCAAAGCATGCCTATCCGGTTGGTTGCCAAACCCACATTGCGATTAGCGCGTCTCGGTTTGGAGTTCCGCGTTTACTCGGTCCGGACCGCCTGAAGGCGGAACTCCAAACTCATTGTGGCAACAAAGCGGATAAGCATGGTTCAAAGTTCAAAGTTCGAGGTTCAAGGTTCAAAGTTTGCTCTTTGCCAAATGAAGAAGAGCCAACCCGCCATCAACGATCTCTTGCAGATCATGTCCCGTCTGCGCGCGCCCGACGGCTGCCCGTGGGATCGCGAGCAGGACCATCGTTCACTCCGCTGGCACGCGGTCGAGGAAGTTTATGAACTGCTGGACGCCATCGAAGCGGGCGATGATCAGGAAATGGCGGAGGAACTCGGCGACTTGCTGTTGCAGGTCGTCTTTCACTGCCAGCTCGCGAAAGAGCGCGGCGCATTTGATTTCGACCGGGTGGCCCGGCACATTGTGGAGAAGTTGGTTCGCCGCCACCCGCACGTTTTCGGCAACGTGAAGGTCAGGGACGTGGACCAGGTCTGGGTGAACTGGGAGAAGATCAAGAAGGCGGAGAAAGCCGGCACCCGGCACCATCGGCCTTCGGCCCTCGACGGCATTCCGAAGCACCTCCCCGCCCTGCTGCGGGCCGAGAAGCTCATTAAAAAAGCGCGCAAAGCTCACCTGCTCGCCGACGCGAAGGCGCGTCGCAAACTTAGCAAAGCCGCCGTGGCCAACCAACTTTTTGCTCTGGCCGAAAACGCGCAACGTCACGGCTGGTCAGCGGAAGAATTGTTGGCTGCCGAGATCAAAAAGCGCGAGCGGAACTTGCGGCGAAGTGAAATGAAACGTGTCGGCGGATAAATAATTTCATTTCCCCCTTTTCTGTTCCTCGGACCGGTATTCCAGAATGTCTCCAGGTTGACAATGTAGATGTTCGCAGATGGCTTCGAGTGTGGAGAAACGGATGGCCTTGGCCTTGCCGGTTTTGAGGATGGATAGATTTTGCGGCGTGATGTCCACGCCATCGGACAGATCGTTCAGCCGCATTTTCCGCTGGGCGAGAACCACGTCGAGATTGACGATGATGGGCATAAACTTAAACGGTCAATTCCTGTTCCCCTTGAATCTTGCTTGCTGCGTTTACGTTCATGGTGTGAGGAATACATCCGCTGCCTGCGTTACTCAATAGTTATTTATTGACAATCATTAAACACTTAGTCATTAACGCGATGTTCCGGGTTCGCGGTCAGATGATTGCTCGACAAAGCGGCGACCTTAATTAGTTTCTCCTCATAATTTATGACGGACCCTCGTTACACGAAACTGGCGCGGTTGCTGGTTGAATATTCCCTCGCGTTGAAGAAGGGCGACCGCGTGTTGCTCGACGTGAGCGATGTGCCGGACGAATTTTCCATCGAACTCCTGCGCGCCGCCCGGCGCGCCGGCGCCATTCCGCTGATCGAAACGCGCCACAGCCGCGTCACGCGCGAAATTCTCCACGCCACCGACGACCCACACGCCGCGCTCGTGCGCGACGTGGAACTCTTCCGCATCAGGAAGGTGCAGGCCTACGTCGCCGTGCGCGGCAGCCATAACATCAACGAGGCGTCCGACGTGGCGGGCGGGCGGATGGCGCTGTACTCGCGGGTTCTGCGGCCGGTGCTCGATTATCGTGTCAACAAGACCCGCTGGGTTGTCCTGCGCTGGCCCACGCCGAGTTTCGCGCAGGCCGCCGGCATGAGCACCGAGGCCTTCGAGGAGTTGTTCTTCGACGTGTGCACGATGAATTACCGCAAGATGGGCCGCGCCATGGCGCCGTTGGAGCGCCGCATGAAAAAAGCCGACCGCGTCCGCCTCAAGTCTCCTGGAACGGACCTGTCGTTCAGCATCAAAGGCATTGGCGCAAAGATGTGCAAAGGCGACCGCAACATTCCCGATGGTGAAGTGTTCTCCTGCCCGGTGAAAAACTCCGTCAACGGCGTGATTCAATTCAACACGCCGACGATTTATGCCGGGACGAAATTTGAGCACGTGCGCCTGGAGTTCAAGGACGGCAAAATCATCAAGGCCACCTCGAACAACACGAAGCGCCTGAATGAAATTCTCGACACCGACGCCGGCGCGCGTTACGTCGGCGAGTTTTCGCTCGGTTTCAATCCCCACATCCTGAACCCGATGTGCGACATTTTGTTCGATGAAAAGATCGCCGGCTCGCTCCACTTCACGCCGGGGCAGGCCTACGAGGAGTGTGACAACGGCAACCGCTCCGCCGTGCACTGGGACATGGTGCTCATCCAGCGCAAGGACTGGGGCGGCGGCGAGGTGTGGTTCGACGGCGAGTTGATTCGCAAGGATGGACTGTTCGTGCCGCGCGATTTGCGGGGGTTGAATCCGGAGAAGTTGAAGGGGTGATGCGTGTTCCGTGTTGCGTGTTGCGTAAGGCCAACCTCGGTGGGGCGAGACTCCGTCGACCCAATTCAATCCCCGCCCGACGCGGCTCGATCCCGCCCAGGCGGGACCCCACCTTATGAAACCACTTCCAGGCACGTCGCGCCGGAATTCACGCAACACGAAGCACGCAACACGTCCCCTCACTCCAACGGCAACTCCACATTCTCCTCCGTCCGCGCCGTCAGTTTGTTTTCCATGATGATCCGGGCACAGGCATTCCAGCGCAGCAAGGCGTCATCGTTGCCGGATGGCCGGAGCGCTTCGGCTTTTTCATACCAGCCCATCGCCTCGCGCAGCAGGCCGTAGGCGCTGAAACCGGTGCCGGGACCGCCCTGTTGCAGTTGCGCCTTGGCCCGGCGCTCGCTGAGGATTCCCGAGTAATAGGCGCGCTCATAGGCGTCGCGCAGCCGGGGCAACACTTCCTGCGCCCGCGTGACGCCGACGGCGTAGCCTTTGCCAAAGCGGTCGGTCAACGCCAGGAGCAGAATCACGAGCGCCTGCTGGTTGTCCGGCTCCACGCGCAGCACGTCGTGGCAGATGCTCTCGGCTTCGCCCGGCTCGTTGAGCAGGCGATAGCGCATCGCCTTGTCGAGCGCGGCGGGGATGGCGGCGTGGTGGAGAGGCTTGAGGTCAAACATGGCGGGGGAATGACGAATGACGAATGACGAATGACGAAAGAATGACGAAGCGCGAATGACCAAAACGCACCGCAGCGCGCACTTCGGGTTTCGTCATTCGTGCTTCTTTCGTCATTCGGATTTCGTCATTCGTCATTTTTTACCTTTGGGTCGAAACAGCTTCAACACGCTGGCCAGCGGATCATAAAACTCATCCACCACCCTCTCCTTCAGCGGAATAATCGCGTTGTCGGTGATGGTAATATTTTCCGGGCAGACCTTGGTGCAACACTTGGTGATGTTGCAGTAGCCGATGCCGTGGGCCTGCTTCAACTCCGCCAGCCGGTCCTCGGTGTCCAGCGGGTGCATCTCCAGCGCGGCCACGTAAACGAGGAAGCGCGGACCGATAAACGCGTCGTGCTGATGGTGCTCGCGCAGGACGTGGCATACGTCCTGGCAGAGAAAACACTCGATGCACTTGCGGAATTCCTGCACGCGGTCAATGTCCGCCTGCGCCATGCGCCAGGTGCCATCGGGCGCGTCGGGCGCACGCGCCTTGAAGGGCTTGATGTTTTTCTTCACGCGAAAGTTCCACGAAACGTCGGTGGCCAGGTCGCGGATCACCGGGAAGGTCTTCATCGGCTCGATGGTGATGGGCCGTTCGAGCGGAATCTGGCTCAGGCGCGTCATGCACATCAGGCGCGGGATACCGTTGACTTCCGCCGAGCAGGAGCCGCATTTGCCGGCCTTGCAATTCCAACGACAGGCGAGGTCGTTCGCGTGCCGGGCCTGAATCTGATTCACGGCATCAAGCACGACCATCCCGTCACTGACTTCGGCGGTGTAGTCGCGGAACTCGCCGCCGCTCGTGTCACCGCGCCAGATTCTGAATGTTGCTGTTTTCATTTTAGCCGTTCGTAGCAGCCGACGTGAGGAGGCTCTGATCTCTTTCACCGGCGAATAAGTGAGCCTCCTTACGTCGGCTGCTACGAGTTAAAGGGGCGTTCATTTCATTTCCTCGATGATTTGTTTCAGTTCCGCCGGCATTTCCGGAATCGTCTCGCGCGTGACCTGCATCGCCCCGTCACCGCCCTTGCGCAGGACGACGCTCACTTTGCCGAACGCCGGGTCTTTCTCCGGCAGATCCTCGCGGAAATGCGCGCCGCGGCTTTCCTTCCGTTCCAGCGCCGCGCGCGCGATGCACTCGGAGACCGTCAGCAAACTCGTGAGGTCGAGCGCGGTGTGCCAGCCAGGATTGAACTCGCGATGGCCCGTGACACCGACCCGCCGGGCGCGCTCGCAAAGTTTCTGCAGCCCGTCGAGCGCGCGCTGCATCTCGTCCTCGTGGCGCACGATGCCGACGAGGTTCTGCATCATCTCCTGCAAATCGTACTGCACTTGATACGGCCCTTCGTAGCCTGCGCCGGCAGCGGCGTTGCGATTGAATGGTTCCAGGGCGCGGCGCGCAGCATCCTCAACTTGCGCCTGATTGATTTTGCCGGCGTTGTTTTCCTTCGCAAATTGGGCGGCAAATTCCCCGGCGCGCTTGCCGAACACGATCAGGTCGGAAAGCGAATTGCCGCCGAGCCGGTTCGCGCCGTTGATGCCGGCGGCACATTCGCCCGCGGCGAACAGTCCGGGCACGCCGGACATCTGCGTGTCGGCGTCCACGCGGATGCCGCCCATGATGTAATGAGTAGTCGGGCCGACCTCCATTGGTTCGCGGGTGATGTCCACGTCGCCGAGCTGTTTAAACTGGTGATACATGCTCGGCAGCTTGCGCTTGATGTGTTCCTCCGCGTTCGGCAGGCGCTTCTTGATCCACGAAATGTCGAGGAACACGCCGCCGTGGGGGCTTCCCCTGCCCTCTTTGATTTCGCGGACAATGCAGCGGGCGACGTGATCGCGCGTGAGCAGTTCCGGCGGTCGGCGGGCATTGCGATCGCCCTGGGTGTAGCGCCAGCCTTCCTCTTCGTTGTCAGCGGTCTGCGCCTTGTAGTTGTCGGGAATGAAGTCGAACATGAAGCGCTTGCCGTCCTTGTTAGTAAGGATGCCGCCTTCGCCGCGCACGCCTTCGGTGACGAGCATCCCGCACACGCTGGGCGGCCAGACCATGCCGGTGGGATGGAACTGGAGGTATTCCATGTCAATGAGCGCCGCGCCCGCGTGATAGGCCAGCGCGTGGCCGTCGCCGGTGCAGTCCCAACTGTTGCTGGTGATTTTGTATGCCTTGCCGACGCCACCTGTGGCGAGCACGACGGCCCGCGCGCGAAACATTTTGAACTGCCCCCGCTGGCGGTCGTAGCCAAACGCGCCGACGACGCGTTCGCCGTCCTTGAGTAATGTCAGCACGCAAACTTCCATGTGCACGTCAATGCCATGATGGACGCCGTGGTCTTGCAGCGTGCGAATCATCTCCAGCCCGGTGCGGTCGCCGACGTGCGCCAGCCGCGGATATTTGTGACCGCCGAAATTTCTTTGGAGAATGCGACCGTCGTTCGTGCGGTCAAAGACGGCGCCCCAGGCTTCCAATTCGCGCACGCGGTCGGGGGCTTCCCGGGCGTGCAGTTCGGCCATGCGCCAGTTGTTGACGTATTGGCCGCCGCGCATGGTGTCGGCGAAGTGGACTTTCCAATTGTCGCGCTCGTCCACGTTGGCGAGCGCCGCAGCGATGCCGCCTTCGGCCATGACGGTGTGGGCTTTGCCGAGCAGACATTTGCAGACCATGCCGACGGAGACACCCGCGGCCGAGGCTTCGATGGCCGCGCGCAGCCCCGCGCCGCCGGAGCCGATGATCAGGACGTCGTGTTCGGTTGTTGGATACTCAGGCATGGCTCGCAACCGCCGGTGAAATGACGAATGATCCCGCAAAGCGGGAACGGATGACGAAAGAATGACGAAATCCGAATGACGAAGCCGGTTCGCAGACGATAGGTTTCATTTTCTCAGGATGGCAGCGTTGTCCTCGTCATTCGTCATTTGTGCTTCGTCATTCCTTCGTCATTAGGATTTCGTCATTTTCCTGCCGCCCCTTTCTTCAGATGAGGCGAAAATCCTCCCACACGCCCATCGCGCACATCCGCACGTAGAGGTCCGTAAAGCCGACCCAGAACAAACTCAGCCAGGCCCAGAGCATGTGGCGGTGGTTGAGGCAGCTCACGCAGTCGTAGGCACAATGGCGGGCGGGCGATTTGGAAACTTGATCCAGAAATCCGCCCACGAGATGGCGCAAGGAATGGCAGCCGCAGGTGTAGCCGCCGAGCAGGACGACATTGATCGCCAGCACGAGTGTTCCCACGCCCACGCCCAAGGAGACCTTGCTCGTGAGCGCGTCGGTGAACCACAGCGCCTTCCACACGTCGCTGGCGAGGATCGCGATGAACAGCAGCGCGACGTACATGAAGTAGCGGTGGACGTTCTGCAGGAGGAGCGGGAAGGAATTTTCACCTCGATAAACCATGCGCGGCTCGCCCACGGCACAGGACGGCGGATCGCTCCAAAATGATTTGTAGTAGGCGCCGCGATAGTAGTAGCAGGTAAACCGGAACCCGCCCGGCGCCCAGAGAATCAGCAGCGCCGGCGAGAACGGCAGCCAGCCCGGCCACCACTCCGGCTTCGGCCCCAGCCAACTGTGCGGCGAAGAACCGAAAATCTCCGGCGAATAAAACGGCGACAGGTACGGCCCGGAGTGATAGTGGGCGCCCTGGAACGCGGCCCAAGTGGAATAGACGATGAACGCCGAGAGGCCGAGAAACACCAGCACGGGTTGCGCCCACCAGAGGTCGGTGCGCGCCGTCTGGCCGAACGCGGCGTGTTTCGCTGTTACTTCGGTGGTGGCCATTTCAGATTTTCCGTGGTGCCCGGCGGCGCGGGAGACGCGCGCACGTTAGCCACGGTCAAAACGGTTTTCAACCTTTGATTTTCCTGCGGAACCCATGTCACGTCCTCTCCGGCCGGCCCGGTTCAACTCTTGAGAATTGCAAGGAACTGCTTCATGGCCGGCGAAAGCACCTTGTTCTTTTTGTAGATCGCCGCCAGGGGCCGGTAGAGTTCGGCGTCCTCGATCTGCACTTGCGCCAGCGTCTGCTTGGCCACCTCCTGCGTCACCGTACCCTGCGGCACGATGCCGATGCCCGCGTCAATTTCCACCGCGCGCTTGACCGTCTCGATGTTGTCGAACTCCATCACGTGCTGCACTTCAACGTTGCGCTCCTTGAAGACCTTATCAATGGCCTTGCGGGTCGGAGTGTCCGGCTCGAAGCTGATGAATTTCTGGCCGGCGATGGCCTCCAGCTTCACGCTCTTGAACCTGGCCAGCAGATGCTGCGGATGGCAGATCAGGACGAGCAAGTCCCTGCGCAGGGGGACAATTTTTAATTTGTTTTCGCGGCCCGGATAGGCGACCAGCCCCACGTCCACCACGTTGCCCAGCACGTCGTCATAGACCTGGTTGGAGCGGCGGTATTCGACGTGAACGTTGACGGTCGGGTAACGCTTGAGAAAGTTTTTCAAATACGGCGGCAGATCGTGCAGGCCGATGCTGTAAATGGTCGAGACGCGAATGGTGCCGGAAATGATGTCCTTGATTTCCTGCAGCTTGTGGTGCAGCGAATCATACAACTGCATGATCTGCTTGCTGTATTCGTAAAGAACCTGTCCCTCGCGCGTGAGCTGGAATTTTTTTTTGCTCCGCTCGATGAGGATGGATTTGAAGTGCCGCTCCAGGGAGGCGATTTGCTGGCTGACGGCCGACTGGGTGACCCCGTTGATATGCGCCGATTTGGTGAAGCTTTCTGTTTCGGCGAGGTCGCAAAAGACCTTCAGGCTTTCAATTTGCACGCCTGATTGGATACCGAAGCGCCGCGGAAGTCAATTTAGGATGCGTCGGGGGGTTCCAGGATCTGTTTGACTTTGCGGAGGAGTTCCTGGCTGGTGAACGGTTTCTGCAGGTAGAAGGATTGCTCGTTGCTGGTGGGCCGCACGTAGCCGCTGGAACAAATGATCCGAACCCCGGGGGCGATGCGGCGCACGTGCTCGATCAATTCCCGACCGCTCATGCCGGGCATCACCATGTCAGTGATCAGCACCTGGATTTCCCCGCTTTGCTGGTTAAGAATTTGCAGTGCCTTGGCGCCGTTGTTGGTGGTGAGGACCGTGTAGCCGTAGGAGGAAAGGACCATTTGTCCCATCGTCAGCAACAGGTCCTCGTCGTCCACCATCAGGATGGTTTGGGTGCCGGTCAAATCGTCGGTCTTGGCGCCGCCGCCGCGGATGAACTTCTTGAGGGCGGGCAGATAGACGCGCACCGTGGTCCCCTGCGCCGGTTGGCTGGAGACGGCCACGTTGCCGCCGTGGTTGGTGATAATGCCGTAAACCCAGGCCAGGCCCAGCCCGCGATGTCGCGCGGGATCCTTGGTGGTGAAGAACGGCTCGAAAATTCGCGGCATGACTTCCGGCGAAATGCCGCACCCGCTGTCGGCCACTTCGGCGCAAACATACCGCCCCGGCGCCAGCCGGACCACCGCGTCCTGCATCGGCTCGACCAGATCCAGGTTGCGGGTGCACACGAGGATGCGCCCCTCCGGACCGAGCGACTGTATGGCGTTGTCGAGGATTTTGACGAACACCTGCTGCATCTTGGCTTCATCGAAATTGACCGAATAAATCTTGTTCTCCATTTGCAGCGACCAGAGCACATTCGAGGCGCTGCGGGTCTGGAACAATTCGACCGTGCCGTAAAGCAGTTCGTTGAGGTTGCCCGCCTTCAAGGTGTGCGCCTCCTTTTCCTGCCAACTGAAGGCCGCCAGGTCGTAGGCGATTTCCGCCGCCTTCTCCGCGGCCTTTTCCACTTCAAGCAGGTTAACGCGGAACGGATTGCTCGTCTCCATTTTGCTCAGCACCAGCGAGGTGTGGCCCAGGATGCTGGTCAGTGTGTTGTTGAAGTCCAGCGCGACTGTTCGCGTCAGTTGCAAGGCGCAATCCAGTTTCTGCTTCTGCGCCAGGCTCGCTTCCAGCGTGATGGTCTCCACCGGGGACGGTGCGGCCAGGTTCGACCCGGGCAAGAGCTGGAAGAGAAAATATTTCTCTCCTTCCCTGGTGGCCGAGGAAATATTGCAAAGAAACGTGCTGGTCGCCCCGCCTTTGACCAGAAATTTCAAAGGTGTCACTGCGTGGGTAAAGGAGCGGAGGAGAAACGGCCCGGGCTTGGACTCGTTTTCCCCCGACCAGATGGCGGACAACTGCGTGGAATCGCCGCTGACCGTGCTGCCAAACGCATTCACCGCCGCCTCATTGGCGCGCCGGATGACCCCGGTGCCTTCCACCAGCAAGACCGGCCAGGCCGCATTTTCAAGGGCGAAAAACAATTCCGGCTTCATGCAATCCATTCACTCACTTCGCCAGCTTACGTTCGGGCCGGCCATTCTCAAAGTGATTTTAACCCAAAGTAAAACCGGCGGGTAACAATTTCCGGACCGTAAATATCCTGATCGCGCGCGGCCGCCGGCTGTCCGCCACCAGCACGACCGCCCGGGGCGCATATTCCAACAAAAGCTGGCGGCACGCCCCGCACGGCATCGGGCCGCCCGGCCAGGCCGCCACCACCGCCACCGCTTTGAAGTTGCGTTTGCCATCCGTCAAGGCCTTGAACAGCGCCACCCGCTCGGCGCAACACGTCAGCCCGTAGCTGTCGCTCTCCACGTTTGCGCCCGTGACAATTTCCCCGTCGGCGGTCAGCAGCGCCGCGCCCACTTTAAATTTGGAATGGCGGGCCACCGCTTTTTCCCGCGCCTTCAGGGCCGCGGCCACCAGCCCCTTTTTATCGACGTTTCCCATATAATCCTGCAAAGGTACTCAGCAATTTTGCGGCCAGAACTTTCACCTTCTCCGTGGTTTCCAACACTTCCGCGTGTGAGAGCTCGCCCTTGCCCTGGCCGGCAGCCTGATTCGTAACGCACGAAAGTCCGGCCACTTGCAGCCCGCATTGCCGCGCCACGATCGCTTCCGGCACCGTGCTCATCCCCACCGCGTCCGCGCCCAGTCGCGCAAAGGCCCGGATTTCCGCCGGCGTCTCGTAACTCGGCCCGCTCACCGCCAGATAAACTCCCGCGTGCAGCTTCGCCCCGCACGACCGCGCGGCCTTTTGCAGCAGCCCGTTCAGCCCGGCGTCGTAGGCGCGCGTCAAATCCACGAATCGCTCGCGCCCTTCCACCAGACGGCCCCGCAGCGGATTCACGCCCATCAAATTGATGTGGTCGGTCAACTGCATAAAATCGCCCACGCGAAATTTCCGGTTGATCCCGCCCGCCGCGTTGGTCAGCAGCACCGCGCGCACGCCGAACTCCGCCAGCACGCGCATCGGAAAAGTGATCGTCTCCAGGCTGTGCCCCTCGTAAAAATGCGCGCGCCCGCTCAACACCAGCACCGGCGTTTTCCCCAGGTGGCCCAGCGCCAGTTTGCCCGTGTGCCCGCTCACGCCCACCGGCGGAAAGCCCGGCAGCCCGCCATACGGAATTTCTGATGTCACTGCCAGCGCGCTCAGGATATGATTGAAACCGCTGCCCAAGACGAGAGCCAGCGTGGGGCGCAAGGGGGTAATCTTTTTGATTTTCGCGGCGGCGATTGTGGGATCGTGAGGATTCATGCGTTGGTTTAACAAGAAGCTCCAAGCCCGAATATTTCACACGCCGATTGAAACCGCTTCAACCTGTAGCCGCCGACGTGAGGAGGCGGACATTCCCAAGCTCCCGCCCAATCCGCCTCCTTACGTCGGCGGCTACGAGGCTTGTGAAATATCCAGGCTGGGACCTGGTGGGTCGCCGCCATTTGAGGTTTGGTGCTTGGAATTTCTTTGGAGCTTGGTGCTTTGGTTTTGGAGCTTTTCATGACACATTGCACCTCCCGCTGACTTGCTTTATGGTTCGTTTGCACCTACACTCGCTGCTCTTAGTTCAATTTATGCATTTAGACAACGACGAAATCCGGCGCTACTCGCGGCACCTCATCCTGCCCGAAGTCGGCATGGCCGGCCAAAAGAAAATTTGTTCCAGCAGCGTGCTGTGCATCGGCGCCGGCGGCCTCGGCTCGCCCATTGCCATGTACCTGGCCGCCGCAGGCATCGGCAAGATCGGCCTGGTGGATTTCGACGTCGTGGATTTTTCCAACCTCCAACGCCAGATCATCCACGGCACCGAGGACGTCGGCCGCCCGAAAATCGAATCCGCAAAGGACACCATTAACAGCATCAACCCCAATTGCGAAGTCGTCCTTCACAACACCCGCATCACCGCCGACAATGCCCTCGACCTCATCGCGCCCTACGACGTGATCGTGGACGGCACCGACAATTTCCCCACGCGTTACCTCACCAACGACGCCTGCGTGCTGCTGAAAAAACCGAATGCCTACGGCTCCATCTTCCGCTTCGAGGGCCAGGCCAGCGTCTTCGCGCCGCACCTGGGCGGGCCGTGCTACCGTTGCCTTTACCCGGAGCCGCCGCCACCCGGCATGGTGCCCAGTTGCGCCGAAGGCGGCGTGCTCGGCGTGTTGCCCGGCATCATCGGCTGCATCCAGGCCACCGAAATCCTCAAGCTTGTCCTTGGCAAAGGCAGTTCGCTCGTCGGCCGGCTGCTGCTCTTCAACGCGCTCGACATGAGATTCCGCGAACTCAAGTTGCGCCGCGACCCACAATGCCCGATGTGCGGCGACAACCCGACCATCACACAACTCATAGACTACGAAATGTTCTGCGGCATCACGCCCGAACCAGCCGCACCCGCGCAACATCCCGACGAAGTCACCGTGCAGGAGATGAAACGCGCGCTGGACGACCCCCGGCTCGGCATCCGGGTCATTGACGTGCGCGAGCCGGACGAATGCCAGATCGCCCACATCAACGGCGTGCCGCAGATTCCCTTGAGCGTGCTGTCCCAGCGCTTCACCGAACTGGACCCCAACCAGCAGATTTACCTGCACTGCAAAAGCGGCGTGCGCTCGATGAAAGCGTTGAAATTCCTCCGCGACCAGGGCTTCAAGCATCTCAAGAACGTCAAAGGCGGCATCGACGCCTGGTCCGACGAGATAGACCCCACCGTGGCGAAGTACTGACCATCTCGGAGGGGCGAGCTACGCGAGTCCCACTTCCTCCACGGAAACATCAGGGACTTGTATAACTCATCCCTCCGAGACGGTGGAACAAGTGCTGAGCGACCCATATTCCATTTCCGGGAGAGCGAGCGTCCCCGCGAGCCCTGTTTTATCCTAGCGCAGCCAGAAAAGTCAGGGCTCGCGGGGACGCTCTCCCTCCCTCCCACAAGACAACCCTTTCGGCCTGCCTGCTTTAAGCTCCGTCAGGAGCGACATATTTATAGAATCCAGTCACATGAAAACCCAAGCCCCAGCGGGCCGGAAAGGGGTCAGTCCCGCAGAAGCGAATAAATGTGCGATTCTGCGGGACTGACCCCTTGACGCGTCTGACTTTCGCTCCTTGCGCCGGCGGGCGGGCGCGGTTTAATAGCGGCATGAACATCTCCGCCTTGCACATCGGCCAGCGCGTCAAACATCCCCAATACGGCCCCGGCACCGTCAAGTCCATTGCCGGGCACGCCGCCGAAATCGCCTTCGACGACGGCCCGCACACGGTCGCCCCGGAAACCAGCGGCCTGGAACCCGCCGAAGCGCAGATGGCCGTCGCCGGCTTGAACCTGCCCCTGGCCGCGTTCATCGAACAAACCGTCGAGGCGGCGATACAGAAACTCGGCCTGGGCCGGCCGGACGAACTGGTGGAGGAATTGGCCGCACGCTGGCACCGCGGCCGGATGCTGTTGCACCCCGCCGATCCGGCGCTGCAACCCAAGGAAGTCCCGGTGGAAACCTTCTTCCATAAAATCGTGATGATGCGAAACAACCTGCGCGTGCTCGAACAGAAGATCAACGGCCACGACAAATTGTCCGATGCGGAGAAGGTGGAGTTGCAGCAATACATCTCGCGTTGTTACGGTTCGATGACCACGTTCAACCTGCTCTTCAAGCGGAAGGAGGATCAGTTCGGCGAGAGCGCGTGAACGGCGGGCATTTTTGCGGTGGGACGAGCTGCGCGAGTCCCAAACCTTCACCGGCTGGCCTGGAGATTCGAGGGACTCGCGTAGCTCGTCTTTCCGAACCATTGATCGGGGCACAATCATGGCAACGCAACATCTCATCATCTTTCTCAAGGCGCCGCGACTGGGCTTGGTCAAGACCCGGCTGGCGCAATCGCTGGGCGCCGCCGCCGCGACGGCCGCGTATGGCCAGTTGGTAGAGACGTTGCTCGAACAACTGGCTCCCCTGCCGGACGTGGAATTGCACTTCACACCGGATGACGCGGCGGCGGAAATTCTGCCGTGGTTGCACGCGGGTTGGACGGCGCGTGCCCAAGGCGCCGGCGATTTGGGGGAACGCCTGCACGCGGCCTTCCAATCGGCCTTCGCGGACGGCGCACAACGAGTGGTCATCATCGGCTCGGATTGTCCGGCAATCACGACCGGGGACATTCACGCCGCATGGCAGGCGCTGGCGACGAGTGACGTCGTCATCGGACCGGCGCGGGACGGTGGTTATTGGCTCATCGGTCTGCGCCAGCCGCTACCCGGATTGTGGAACGGCATTCCCTGGAGCACGGAACGGGTCCTGCGCGAGACGCTGGCGCGCGCGCAGGCGGATGGTTTGCGCATCGAGCTGTTGCGCGAGTTGGCCGACGTGGACACGGAAGCGGACTGGCGCGCCTTCCAGTCGGGGCGTCACGAGCCGATGCCACGGGTGAACCCATGAAGTGGCAAACCTCGTAGCCGCCGACGTGAGGAGGCGGATTCGGCGGCGGTTTGCAAAAGTCCGCCTCCTCACGTCGGCAGCTACGAGGTTTGTGAAATATCCAGGCTGGGTGTAGCGCTGGCCGCTTGCCGTCCCCGGCGCTTCTGATACGGTACGGTCATGAGTTTTGTCGCCAGGTTCAATGCGCTGCCACTGGCGTCGCTGCTGGCGCGTTCGCAAAGAACCAGCACGGCAACGGTCCGCGAAGTCCTGGGCAAGTCGCAGCTCGCGCTCGCTGACTTTGCGCAATTGCTTTCGCCTGCTGCCGGTGGGTTGCTCGAACCCATTTGCCACCGGTCGCAGACGCTCACCCAGCAGCGCTTCGGCAAAGTCATGCGCCTTTTTGCACCGCTCTATCTTTCCAACGAATGCATCAACAACTGCAAATACTGCGGCTTCTCGCGCGACAATCCGATTCTGCGCGTGACGCTCTCGGTGGACGAAGTGGTGTGCGAAGCGCGGGCGCTCAAGGAACAGGGGTTTCGCAATCTGCTGCTCGTGGCGGGCGAACATCCGAAATTCGTTTCCAACGGTTACCTGGCCGATTGTGTCCGCGCGTTGCACGGGGAAATCCCCAGCCTTTCGCTCGAAGTCGGGCCGATGGAGACGGACGACTACCGGCCCCTCGTGAGAGCGGGCGCGGACGGATTGGTCGTCTATCAGGAAACCTACGACCGCGAGATTTACGCGCAAATGCACACCGCCGGACCAAAACGGAATTTTGACTGGCGCCTGGAAACGCCGGAACGCGCTTACGCCGCGGGCTTTCGCCGGTTGGGCATCGGGGCGCTTTACGGCTTGAGCGACTGGCGTTACGAAGCCATCGGCGTCGCGGCGCACGCAGCCTACCTCCTGAAGCACTGCTGGCAGGCGCAACTCACCATCTCGCTGCCGCGTCTGCGCCCGTGCGCGGGCGAGTTCGAGCCGCTCACCCGCATGACAGATCGTGAACTGGTGCAATTGGCATGCGCCTTCCGGTTGATGTTCCCGGATGCCGGCCTCGTGCTCTCCACGCGCGAGCCGGCGCAGTTGCGCGACGGTTTGATTCCGCTGGGCATCACGTTGATGAGCGCCGGCAGCCACACCGAGCCGGGCGGCTACACCGGCGCGGGCCGCGAGCATGTGCATCTCACCCAACGCGGACGCATCATCGAACTGGGCGCCAGTGAATGGGCGCCGGCCGGCGGGTCCCCGCCGGGCGCCACCGGCCAGTTTCAAATCGCCGACGAACGCCCGCCCGCCGAAGTGGCCGGACTCATCCGTCGCCTCGGCTACGAACCGGTGTGGAAGGATTGGGACGCGGCGCTGACGGTGTGAAGACTGACGCAATTCCTTGACGTAAAGGCGCAAAGGTCGCGGCGAAAATCGAAACAGCATGACGCACCCGGAACAATATTTCACGCGAAGAAAATTTCTGGTGACGCTCGGTCTTGCCGGAGCTGTCGGCATCACTGACGCACATTGGATCGAACCAAAACGGCTCGGTGTTGGACGACATGAAGTCAGACTTTCCAAATCCGGCGGGCGTCCGCCTTTGAAAATTCTCCAGCTTTCTGATCTTCACGCATCGCCAGTCGTGAGCCTTGACTTCATCAGCAGGGCAGTTCGTCTGGGATTGAGTTTGAAGCCGGATTTGATTTTTCTGACTGGCGATTTCATCACGCGGGGCTACGAAGAATTCGAAAATTATCCAAATGTTTTGAAGCCGCTTGCGGACAGTGCGCCCGCGTTTGCGTGTCTGGGCAATCACGATGGCGGCCGCTGGGCGGCGCGGCGGCGCGGTTACACGGACACCAGCCGGGTCCACGAAGTTCTCGCCAATGCGGGAGTCACGCTCATCCACAACGCTTCACAGTCGGTGAAAATTCGCGACTGGAAGCTGGCGCTGGCCGGACTCGGAGACGAGTGGGCGGGGGAATGTGAACCAGTGAAGGCTTTTGCATCGCTGCCGGTGGAGCGTGATGCCGTGATTGTCCTCTCGCACAATCCCGACACAAAGGAAAAATTAAAATCCTACCCGTGGGATTTGCTGTTGTGCGGCCACACGCACGGGGGACAGGTGCGTTTGCCGTTTCTGGGAACTCCGTTTGCGCCGGTGGATGACAAACGTTTCGTCGAAGGGTTACACCGCTGGGAAGAGCGCTGGATTCATATTACTCGCGGCGTGGGCAATCTGCATGGCGTGCGATTCAATTGTCCACCCGAAGTCAGCCTGCTTACTTTGGTTTGAATGAGCACCGTCATCGCCAACGGAATGCAAATCGAGGCCAAGTTACCTTGCTCGCTCGAACAATTTCTCGTCGCGCAGAATCTTTTGCCCCGGAGCGTGGTCGTGGAACACAACAGCGAGGCCGTCGCGCCGTCGGAATTTTCGCGGCGGCAACTCGCCCCCGGCGACCGGCTGGAGATCGTCCAGATCGTCGCCGGCGGCTGAGCGACATTTTTCCGCTGAATAAAACTTGTCGCAGCCCGGCGCGGCTGAATAATTTCTCCTGCCATGAAATTGAAGTTTGAAACGGTCTTCCGCGGCGGTATTTTCCTGCTGGCGATCCTGCTCCTGTGGGCCGTTTGGGCCGGCGCGCAACCGGTCGCGCCCACCAACGCCCCGCCGGCGCCGGCGAATACCTCTACGAGCCTGCTGAGCGGCCTGTCGCGCTTCAACGAGCAATACCTCACCTTCGGTCTGGACCGCGCCGACCTGCTGCGCGACCACACCCTCTTCGGCGAGCCACTCTGGAAATATCTGGCCTCGCTCATCTACATTTTCCTCGCCTTCTATATCTCCAAGTTTCTCGACTTTCTGACCCGCGTCTGGCTCAAAAAATTCGCGGCCCGGACCCAGACGAAATTCGACAACCTTCTGCTCGAAGTCCTCAACGGCCCCGTGAAGATCGTCTCTTTCGTGATCTTTCTTTACATCGGGTTGGGGATTTTCCAATGGCCGCCGCTGATCCAGAAAGTCTTTTCCAAGGGGCTTGTCATCATCGTCGCGGTTTCGCTCACCTACATGCTTATGAAAGTCGTGGATCTGCTGCTGGGCTACTGGCAACAGCGCGCCGCCCCGCACGCCGACCGTGAGTTCAACGAGCAACTGCTTCCCATCATCCGCAAAAGCCTCAAGGCCTTCGTCATCGTCGTGGCGGTGCTGGTTACCGCGTCGAACCTGCGCATTGACATCACCGCCGCCATCGCCTCGCTCTCCATCGGCGGCCTGGCGCTGGGCCTGGCGGCGCAGGACACGCTGGCCAACCTCTTCGGCGCCGTCGCGGTGTTCCTCGACAAACCCTTCCGCATCGGCGACCGCATCAAGCTCGAAAACGTGGATGGCGAAGTCGAGTCCATCGGCCTGCGCAGCACGCGCGTGCGGAATCAGGACGGCCACCTCATCACCGTGCCGAACAAGACGATGGGCAACGCCACCATCACCAACATCACCCGCCGCCCGAACATCAAGACCGAGATGAACCTTGGCCTGACCTACGACACGCCCGCCGACAAGGTGCAGCGCGCCATCACCGTTCTCCGGGAAATCTACCGCGAGCACCCGATGACCGAGAAGACATTGATCACCTTCAACAAGTTCACCGATTCCGCGCTCAACGTGCAGGTGGTCCACTGGTGGAAAGGCGCCGATAACGAGGCCCACCTTGCGGGCATGCAGCAGCTCAACCTGGAGATCAAACGCCGCTTCGACGCCGAGCATATTGACTTCGCCTTTCCCAGCCAGACGGTTTATCTGAAACAGGATTCGGCGGGGTGAAGAGGTAACACACCAAGGGCCATGGCACCGGTCAGTCCCACGTTTTGAAAACAGTCGGCGTCCTTTCGTCATCGGCAGCCACGACGCTGTTCTGTGTCGTCCTTGAGCCGGGTTTTATGTTGATCGCCAGGACGTGGAAATAAGAGTTGGATCGTTCGGGTTAAGGCAGACAGGGCGGGAAAAGCACCTTGCCGCGACAGCAGGTCTGCTTTAACGTACACCTGTGAGCAAAGCCACCCTCTTATCTGAACCCATGAAGGAGCGCTGGCGCACGGCGGGACGGTTCGCCGACGTGTTGCAAGCTGAAGTGAGGGCGAAAAACCACCCGTTCATTGCCCGTGTGGTGTCGCGGTTCAATTTGTGCCGCTTGTGCCAGGATTTGGAAGAGCAGATGTAGCTCGAAAAGACGCCTTCCGCCGAAGACAAACAACTCCATGGCGCGCTGCTTTCGAGCGCCCTGGCCAGCGGCGAGAGCTTGTTGCTGGAGGTGGAGGATGCTGAAGCGTTAAGCCCGTTGAAGCTCACACCAAAATCCCTCCAGGTCAAACTCGAATCTCTGCGCATCACCTACGAGCAATGGCACACCGAACTGAATCCCCAACGGCAGGCCGCCGTGATCAACGGGGTCTTCGGTGGCACGGTCAGCGCAACTGGAAGCCATTCTGCGGGCGCAGTATGAACTGGAATATGCCGCGCCGGAGGATTTGCCCCGCTGTCTGGAACGTCTGAATGCTTTGCTCGACGAAGCGATTGCCGGAACACATCTGACCCGGCGGGAACTGGTGTCCGTGTTGCGCGACCGCTACAAGGAGTGCAAACGCGCGCCATTGCTGGCGGAAGCCCGGCGGCGCCCGGGGTGACGCTTAGGCGACGATCCGGCAGGACTACTTGAAGCAAAGGAGCCGCAGGCCCACCAGGATGATAAAGCCGCCGAAAGCGCGCTTCAAACTCTCACTCGGAATGGCTTCCTTCCACCAAGTGCCCGCCAGGCCGCCCAGAATCGCCAGGGGCGCCAGGGCCAGCGCCGTGCGCCATTCGATGCGGCCGAACGACTGGTTGAGCACCGAGTTGCAGAGCGAGGTCGGCAGGATGACCAGCAGCGAGGTGGCCACCGCCACTTTCATGTCGGTTTTCAACAACAAGGTCATCGCCGGCACCATGATGATGCCGCCGCCGACGCCGAACAGTCCGCTGGTGACGCCGCCCACCAACCCGATGAGGCCCGCAAGCAAGTAGTTCATGGCTAGTTAATGCCTGCGTCGCGCGTGGCCGACAAGCTGTTTTTTTCCGGGAAATATTTCCCGTTGAGTGATGGCTGCGGATGAATTCCAGTAGGCGATGCCGCAGCCGAAGCGGAGCGCGGCAGACCCCGGCCGCAGCGTGTGGGCGGGACAGAAAACTTCAGGAGCCACCTGCGCCGTCCAGAATTCGCGCGCGCTGCGGCTGAAGACAGCCGCGCTCCGGGACCCTGGAAAAGCTTGCAGATTTGCCAGAAACGCCTACAACTGCCGCAGCAGAGCGCCGTCATCCTGAATCGCCCAACCCATGAACATTTCGCAAACCCGTTTCCTCAGCGCGCGCGCCGCACTCCTCACCGTGCTGGCGTGGCTGGTTTGTCCCACGGCGCAGGGAGCCACGGCCCAACCCGGCTCAGCCGACGCCGACAAAGCCTGGCTGGACCTTACCCAGGCCAGCCAGCCTTCGCCCGTGCCGGAGGAATGGCGCACTCAGCGGCCTTCGCGCGAGAAGATCGAGGAGTTTCGCGCCCGCCAGGGCGAACAGGCCGCCGCCGCCGCGGACAAGGCGAAGGATTTTTGCGCGCACTTTCCCAACGACTCCCGCGTTGCCGAGGCGCGCCAGCGCGAGTATGATCTGTTGTCCGCCGCGGTGGAACTGGGCGCCACGAACCGGCTCGCCCGGCTGGAGGCGCTGGAAGCCGAACGATTGAAGGACCCCAAACTGAGCGAGGACGAGCGCTTCAAAATCCGCGCCCAGCTCATGCAGCGGGTGGCCCAAAGCAGGGAAGCCGAGGGCCTGGCGGCGATGCTCGCCGAATTCGAGAAGGGCGCCCGCGCGTTGCAAAAGGATTTCCCGAAGCGGCCCGAGGTTTACGACATGCTGCTGGCCGTGGCCTCGGAAGGCAGCGACGACAAAGCCCGCCAACTGGTCAAGGAAATCCTGGCCGGCCCCGCTTCGTCCGAAAGCAAGACGGCCGCCCAGGCCTTGCTGAGGAAAATGGACCTGGTGGGAAAACCTTTGCCCATGCAATTCACGGCGCTGGACGGGCGCGAAGTGAACGTCGCCAAAATGCAGGGCAAAGTGGTGCTGATCGATTTCTGGGCGACCTGGTGCGGCCCGTGCGTGGCCGAGCTGCCGAACGTCAAGGCCGCTTACGAAAAACTGCACGTGCAAGGGTTCGAAATTGTGGGTATCAGTTTCGACCAGCAGAAGGAGGCGTTGGAAAAATTTGTGGCGCGGGAAAACATGGCCTGGCCGCAGTTTTTTGACGGGCAGGGCTGGGGCAATCAGTTCGGCCGCACCTGCGGCATCAGCAGCATTCCGGCGATGTGGC
Organism: uncultured Verrucomicrobiota bacterium; assembly: GCA_964539075.1. Lineage (GTDB taxonomy): Bacteria > Verrucomicrobiota > Verrucomicrobiia > Limisphaerales > CAZIFU01 > CAZIFU01. The sequence goes on from CAZIFU010000295.1 coordinate 55,511, forward strand.
TGGTGGACAAGAAGGGCGTGTTACGCGACCTCAAGGCACGGGAAGACCTGGCGGGCAAGGTGGCGAAGCTGCTCGCCGAGTGACTTTGAGTTTAAGGTTCAAAGTACAAAGTTGAAAATCAACTTGAATGCGGACGCCATGCGGGTCTCGACGCACCTGCAGGAAGAGAACTGTAAACTTCCAACTCTAAACTTTAAATTCTCCGCATGGATTGGCTATGGCACGACGGTAAATTATTCGGCATCGAGTGGAACACCTGGAAAGTGGCCGGCTGGCTGGGCAACGCGATTTTCTTTTCCCGGTTCATGGTCCAGTGGTACGCCACCGAGCGGCGCCGGCAGGTGGTCGTGCCGGCGGCCTTCTGGTGGTTGAGCATCGCCGGCTCCGGGCTGTTGCTGGCTTACGCGGCGTTTTACCGGCGCGATTCGGTCTTCATTTTCGCCTACGCCTTCACCTGGATTCCTTACATCCGCAACCTGATCATCCACCACCGGCATCGGGACGCGCACCAGACGTGCCCGGCGTGCCGGCACGAATGTCCGCCGGGCGCGAAGTTTTGCGGGGAGTGTGGTGGGAAACTCAACCCGGAGTGAATGGCACGATCGCCGCAGAGTGGCGGACGGGCAAAGCGCTGGAATTCAAGCTCCAGCTTTTCTGAGTGCGGAGGGAAGATAAATTCCCGACGAGCCAAAACTTGAACTCCAAACAGAACGGGTCACTTCTTGGGCGCGGCTTGCGGTGCAGCCGCCGGTTGCGGCGCAGCTTGGATCGGGTATTTCTGGATGATGGGGACGAAATCCGGATTGGTCCGGGCGAAGTTCATCAGGCTGGTCACAAACGCACCCATGAGCGGTGCGTTGTTTTTCTGGAAATCTTCCGTCAGGTTTTTCACCCTGGCCTGGGTCTCCTCGACTTGCTTGCGGGCCAGGCTTACCTGTTTAAGCAGGAACAGATCGACGCTGACCGACAGAATGACCAACGCCACCAGCGCGGCGCAGAAGAGGGTCTTGAGACTTTCGAACCCCTGCTGCACGGATTCCAAGGAACCGGACGCGGGCGTGATGGGATTGAGGGGATTATCCGGAGGGTTCATGGGGATTTTTTTGGCGAAGTGGGTTTGGGCGCGGCGGCGGGGGCGGGCGCCGGCGCGGCCGGTTTTTGTTTCACGCCGAACTGCTGCAAGATGGGGTCAATGGCTGGGTGCGACTTGCTGTATTCCAGCGCGTCACCGGCCAGCGACTGGATCACCTGTTTGGTGCGGTTGAGGTTGTCCACCTGGCCCTGCAGCCTCCTCATTTCGCCTACCAGCCGGACATACTGAAAAGAGAGCACGGCCGCCGCAATGGCGGTGAGCAAAAGTACCACGATCAAAACCATCGCCAACACACTGTTCTTCATAATTTAGAGCGTGGACTGTAACCGCCCGGCCCGGCTTGTCCATTTAATTTTCTGGTGAAAAGACCCTTGCCTTTGGCCACTGGAAACTCCATAAATCCCGTGGTTTTTCCGCCCGACGCAACGAAACTCCGCGGCCCTGCCAAAGCGCGGCGGCGGGAGACGGTGGAATGATTCAACTCATTCAGGTTTGTTTCGTGCCCAAAGAAGAACATATCGAAGTTTCTGGAACCGTGACCCAGGTGCTGCCCGGCACCATGTTCCGCGTCGGCCTGCCCAACGGCCACGAAGTTCTCGCGCACATCTCCGGGAAGATGCGCAAACATTTCATCCGCATCAGTGTCGGCGACAAGGTCAACATCGAAATGTCGCCGTACGATCTCAACAAGGCCCGCATCACCTACCGCGAACGCTGAAGTCCGCCGCGTTCCCTTCAGCTTTGTTCCGGCACGATCATTTCAAATCGCGGGATGCGCGCCAACACCCTCTGTCCGTTCGCAGTCACGCCCAGATAACTCCCTTCGGCCGTCGCCGTGCGCGTGTCCATCAGGTGGTAGCTGTTGTAGCTGAAGTCTTCCCCCGACGCGATGGTCGGATACTGCCCCACGACGCCGTCGCCCTCGACCGCCGTGATCACCCCGCGCGAGTTGGTCGCCACCCATTTGCGGCCTTTGATGGTGATTGTTTCGTCCGTGTCGTTGTGAATCGTGACGAAATACGCGAAGCAGTGCGGCCGGTCCGGTGGCGTGGCCGCGTCCGGCTGATAAACCACGCGGTCCACGGTCACTCGCAGGCCGTCCAACTCGCAAAGCTCGTGCGGCGCGTTCACGGCTTCAACGCGGCGCGAAACCCGCCAGGCTGAACTTGAGCTGAATGTCGTCGGCAACCTTTTCCTCGACCCGCCCTTTGTTGATGCCGAACTCGCTGCGCTTGACCGTGACATTGGCACGCACCACCAGGATGTCCCCTTCGTGCGGCGATGGACCGCCGCGTTCCTTGAGCCGGTCCTTCAAATACGTCAACGTGACCGGCACCGTCATCGTCCGGGTCACGCCCCGGAGGGTCATCTTGCCGGTCACGTCGGCGCGGATGACGTTATCCTTCGTGGTCACGTTCGCCACCCCGGTCGTTTCAAAAATGATTTCCGGGTAGGCGGCCACAGACATCCAATCCGCTCCGTGCAAATGCTCCTTCATCATCGGATTGGGCACGTGCAGCGACGCGGCGGCCACCACGATTTTTCCCTGCACCATTTCCGGGTGCTGCGGATCGAAGGTGACGCGGCCCGAAATGCCGTTGGCGCTGCCGTTGATGGCTTCCAGCGGCGCGTCGGTTTGAAAGATGACATTGTTGATCCCTTTGGGGTCCTTGAAATCGAATTGAATGGGTGCAGCGAGCGCGGTGGAAAGTAAAAAACTCAGAACCGAAAAAAATGGAAGGATGTGTCTCATGCCGTTATAGATGAAGTAAACCGGTGAAAGTTCAATGTTTTTTTCCGATGCACAATGACGCCCCCAACAGCGCCGCCCCCGCCGCCCCGGAAACCGCCAGAAAATCGACGCCGGGAACGAATCGTTTTTCCCACGCCACGTATTCCTGTCCGGTCACGGAGTCTTTTTGGGGATGCGGCACGCTCGTCTTCGTCCAGCCCAGGTTCGGGCCGCCAAACAACCAGAACACCAGCCCCACTGCGGCAACCGCCAGGGCGGCCAGTCTCAGGAACGTTCTCATGCGCCGACAGGATACCCTCTGGTGAACCAAACTCAACCCCGCTGGCGTTTGGAGTCCACGCTTCAGCGTGCGCCCGGACAAGCTAAAGCCGTAACAATTCAATGCAACCACGAATGGACACGAATAGACACGAATTAAAAGGGTCTTACCCGGACTTATTGCGAGAGTAGGTTGGACTCACCAAACCGTGAGCGGATCGAAGAAAGGTCAAACCGCCCATCAACCAATCGGATTCGTATCCATTCGTGGTTTTCAACTGCATCAACACGGCTAAAGCTTGAGCTCCAACCGCCGGTTTATGGACAGAATCCAAAGGCGAAAGCGCGGCATTCAGAAACGCGGCGGGGTCGTGTTGAGAAACAGCAGTCATTCCACGGCGCATCACTTTGTTTTTTTGCTGTCCTCAGCGCGCGGGTTTCATTAAACCTGCGGCGTGCCGGCCGCAGTCATAGCCATTGCAAATCAGAAAGGCGGGGTGGGCAAGACCACCACCGCCGTCAACCTCGCCGCCTGCCTGGCGGCGATGGGCCGGCGAGTATTGCTCGTGGACCTGGACCCCCAGGCCAACGCCACCAGCGGCCTCGGCGTCGAGAAGCTCGAAGGCGCCAGCGGCTATCGTCCGCTGCTGGGCGAAGGTTCCTTGCTCGACAAAATCCAATCCACCGCCTTCGAGCGTCTGGAACTTGTCCCCAGTGAAGTGGACTTGTGCGGCGCGGAAATCGAACTGGCCCGCGCGGAGAACCATTTGCTGCGCTTCCACCTGGCGCTGCAACCGGTGCGCGACGCCGTGCGCCACGACGTCATCCTCGTGGACTGCCCGCCTTCGCTGGGCATTCTCACCCTCAACGCCTTCGCGGCGGCTGACTGGCTCCTGGTGCCGCTGCAGTGCGAGTATTACGCGCTGGAAGGCGTCTCGATGATCCACCGCATCCTCGGCCAGCTCCGCGACACCGGCGTCAACCCGCGCCTGCAACTGCTGGGCGTGGTGATGACAATGTACGACGGGCGCACCAACCTCGCGCAACAGGTGGTGGGCGAAGTGCGCCGGCATTTCGGCGAACTGGTCTTCGAGACGGTGATCCCGCGCACGACGCGTCTGGCCGAAGCGCCGAGCTTCGGCAAGCCGATCATCCACTACGATAAATACAGCGCCGGCGCGTCGGCCTACGAAGTCCTGGCGGAAGAACTGGCCAAGCGGTTAAAGCTCTGACGGCATCCGGCGCAGTGAAAGGGGTGCCGCCCGGCTCCGGCACGGGCAATGTGGCGCTGGTACAGGCGACACCTGCGGCTGGCCACGAAAGGGCTCGCGCCAGCGTGCTCACCGGCAAATGCCGGAGCGCGCCGATCCTCAGCGACGGCCGCATCTATCACTGGGACTTTAGAAACGTCCCTTTCTTCAATTCCTGGAACGCTTGCTGAAGTTGTTCCTGCGTGTTCATCACGATTGGACCGTACCATGCGACAGGCTCCTCCAGGGGCTTTCCGGAAACCAGCAGGAACCGGATGCCGTCTTCGCCCGCCTGCACCTCTACCTCGTCGCCCGCGTCGAAGAGCACCAGCGAGCGGTTGTCCGCCTCCGTTGGCGGCGTCGTATCGGACCAGCCGATTCCTTCGGTCGGCACCGACAGGGGGCCTGACGCGTTGCCGAACTTGCCACTGCCCGCAAAAACATAGGCGAAGGCGTGGCGGGTCGTCTCGACCGGGAGCCTCTTCCGTTTGCCGGGCGGCACCCTCACATCGAGGTAGATCGGGTCGGCTGCGATCCCATTCACCGGCCCCTTTTTCCCGCAGAACGTCCCGCAAACAATCCGCGCCCGTGTGCCATCGTCATCCGTAACCTCGGGGATTTCCACCGCCTTGACCTCCTGATAACGCGGCGCCGTCATTTTCAGCGACGATGGCAGGTTTGCCCACAACTGAAACCCGTGCATTCGGCCCGCGGCGTCGCCTTTCGGCATCTCCTGGTGAATGATGCCCCTTCCCGCCGTCATCCACTGGATGTCACCCGCGGCGATGGCACCGTGGTTTCCCATGCTGTCGCCGTGCTCGACTGTTCCCGCGAGCACATACGTGATGGTTTCGATGCCGCGATGCGGATGCCACGGAAAGCCGGCCAGGTAATCGTTCGGAATGTCGTTGCGGAAATCATCCAGCAGCAGAAACGGGTCGAACTCAGCCGTGTTGCCGAAGCCGAACGCCCGGCGCAGATGGACGCCTGCGCCTTCGAGGGTTGGCTTGGCCTTGATCAGCCGCTTGATTGGTCGAAGTGACATAAGTTTTTTCCTCTCGTTGAAATGTTGCCCTGTACCCAGGGAAATGTAATTCCGCCAAGGCAGTGGTCAATATTTGAAATGATAACGCAATACAGGTCGTGGATGGGTGGTGGTACAGTTTGCATTTTCGGCGGAGGGAGCGTCCTCGCGAGCCGACTTGTCAGTAGCCCCGCCCCACCCAAACTGTACCACTACCCACGGATGCGACCTTGGACTATTGCCCCGGCCGCCAGTCCAGCAGCTTCAACTGCACCGAGCGCCGGCCGTTGTAGTCGTTGATTTGCGGCGTGAAGGCGAGGTCGAAATCGCCCGCGGGCAGTTTCTCCGGCGCCGCGTTCCAACAGACCACTTCGTGCGTCACCGCGTCATCGGTGATCCAAAGCCGGGCGTGTTGCTGCTCGCGGCCCATGCGTTGCGGCGGGCGCTGATGCCGGACACCGCGTGCGGCGAGTTGCACCGGCGGATTCCCCTGCCCCATCGGTTCGAGCTGCTCCATTTCCTCCAATCGCTCCAAAGTCAGTTCGGCCAGCGCGACTTCGGCGTCGAGCCGCAGCGTGGGTTGCAGTTGCTCCGGTCGCAGGGTGCGGCGGGCGAGTCCATTGAGCCGCTGTCGCAAGGCGGCAAGGTTCTCCGGCTTGAGACTCAGGCCGGCGGCCATCGCATGGCCGCCGTGGCGCACCAACAGGTCATCGCACTCGCGCAGAGCCGCCGCCAGGTCGAAGCCTTCGATGCTGCGGCCCGACCCGCGCCATTCGTCGGCGTCCCCGCCGAGGATGAGCGTGGGCCGGTAAAATTCGCGCAACACGCGCGCGGCCACAATGCCCACGACGCCGATGTGCCAGAGCAACTGGCCTTCCACGATGACGAAGTCGCTGGCCGCGTTGAACCGCGCGCGCAGGGCGCCGACGATTTCCCCGGCGATGCCGCGCTCGATTTGCTGGCGCTCGCGATTGCGCGCGTCGAGGTGCTGCGCCAGGGGCAAGGCTTCTTCGAGCGACTTTGCGAGCAACAGTTGCAAGGCCTCCTCGGCCGACTCCAGCCGCCCGGCGGCGTTCAGGCGCGGCGCGAGCTGGAAGCCGACTTCATAGACGCCCACCGGGCCGTTGATGCCCGCGACGCGCTTGAGCGCCACGATTCCGGGGCGCTGCGTGGTGTTGAGCCGTTCGAGTCCGGCGGTCGCCAGAATCCGGTTCTCGCCGGTGAGCGGGACCAGATCGGCCACGGTGCCCAGCGCGACGAGGTCAAGCCAGCGACGCAAGTCCAGCTCGTGCGCTCCGGGCAGGCCTAGTTCGCGCCCGCGTTTGACAACGGCGTGGGCGAGTTTGAAGGCGAGGCCGACGGAGCAAAGCTCGCGAAAGTTCGGAGTTCCGCCTTCAGGCGGTCCGGGCGCGGGACCGCCTGAAGGCGGAACTCCAAACCCCGGATCGAGCTGCGGGTTCACAAGCGCGACCGCGGCGGGAGCGGGGCTGCTGACCTGGTGATGGTCGAGCACAATCACGTCCACGCCGCGAGTGCGCAGCCAGGCGATGGTCGCCACCGCGGTTGAGCCGCAGTCCACCGCCAGCAACAGCGTGGCGGGGAAATCTTTGAGGCAGTTCTCCACGCCGTCGCGGCTCAGGCCGTAGCCTTCCTCCAGGCGGTGCGGCAGGTAGTAATTGACCGTCCAGCCCAGCGCGCGCAGCACTTCGGACAGCAGCGCGGTCGAGGTCACACCGTCCACGTCGTAGTCGCCGAAGATCACCAGCGGCTCGTTGCGCTCGCGCGCGCGCCAGAGCCGCGCGACGGCCGCCTCCAGGTTGGGCAGGCGGAAAGGGTCGGCGAGGTTCTTGAGGCGCGGCTGAAGAAAGGCGGCGACGGGCGCGGGTTCGCTGAGGCCGCGGTTGAGCAGGCATTGAGCCAGGAGCGGGGAAACGTTCGCGGCTTTGGCCAGCGTGGCCGCGAGGGCCGGTTGCGGCGGCGCCATGGACCAGCGGTAGTTCACTGCTGCAAGGATTGAACGAGGAGGTGATACAGCTTCACGAAGATGATTTCCAGCCCCTCAGCGACGAGCAACAGATAGACGGTTGTGCCCACGCTCAACGCGTAACCGATCCAGATCACGACACCGTCCTCTTCCATTGTCGCGGCGGCGACCAGGATGAGCGAGTAGGCGGGCAGCGAGTTGGTGAAGGGCGGCAAGGGCGGAAAGGGCAAGGCCAACAGCAGGCCGAGAAAGGTCATCAGCAAAGCGTTCGCGCACACCGCCAGCCGCGACCCCAGCCACACCGTGCGCCGGGGGCGGACGAGCTTCTCGACCAGGCGAAGAAACTTCACACTGCCGCCGAGGACTTTTTCACGGAAGGTGGGCGAGAGGTTGCGGCCGCCCATGAATTGGGGCAGCCGCGCGGCCTTGCCCAGCGCCAGGCGGAGCGCGAGTATCACCACGGTGAAGCCGAGCACCGTGCTGACGCCCGGCAGCGACACGGGCACGATGAACGGGAGCGCGCAAAGAATGATCACCAGGTAAATGCCGCGGCCCTCGGTGCGCTCCAGCAGCTGGTTCAGGGTCACCCCCTCGGGCGTCGAGCTGGCAGCCACGATCCGCGCCAGCTTTTGCGAGAGCGGCTCATGCGGGGCAAGGGGGCGGCTTTCGGGCACGCGCGAAGATAACACAGCCGCAGCCGGGCGACCGCTAAATTATTTTTTGGAGCGCGGCGTCGGGTCGCGCATCGTCGCCCACACGGACGTGGCAATGGAGATCAGGATGATACCCGCCACCGCGAGCAAGGAGAGCACGGTCGGCACCTGAACCCATTTCTCGCCGAGCATCTTCGCGCCGATGACCACCAGCACCAGCGACAGCCCCACCTTGAGGTGGCGAAAGTATTCGATGGCCCCCACCAGCACGAAATAAAGCGAGCGCAGGCCAAGGATCGCAAAAATGTTCGACGTGAAAACGATGAACGGCTTGGTCGTCACGGCGAAGATGGCCGGGATCGAATCCACCGCGAAGATCAGGTCGGTCGTCTCCACCATCAACAGCACCAGCGCCAGCGGCGTGAGCGCACGCCGCCCGTCCAGGCGCGTGAAGAAGCGTGCGCCGTCGAAGTGCGACGAGACGGGGAAGAGCTTTTGCGCCAGGCGGATGACCGGATTTCTTTCCGGATGCACGCCGTGCTCGGCGGTGAAGAGCATCTTGATGCCGCTGAAGATGAGAAATGCGCCCAGCACGTAGAGGATGGCGTGAAAGCGCGCGATGAGCACCACGCCCACGCCGATCATCAGGCCGCGCAGGACCAGCGCGCCCAGAAAACCCCAGAACAGGACCCGGTGCTGATACTGCGCCGGCACGCGGAAATAGGAAAAGATCAGCGCGATGACGAACACATTGTCCATCGAGAGGGACATCTCGATGACGTAGCCCGTGATGAACTCGATGGCCTCCTCCTCGCCGCGCCAGGGCACAAGTGCAGCCCCGAACAACAACGCCAGCACCACGCTCACTACCGTCCAAAAGAGCGCATCCGCGAACTTCACCGCCCGGCTGCCGCGGTGGAACAACGTCAGGTCCAGCGCCACGTACACGAGGACCCCCGCGATGAAGGCCGCCCAATGCCACGTCGTGATTTCGACGGTCGCAAGCATGGCCGGCGGCTATACCCGCACCGTGCTGGCAGTGTCCATGACCACCTGCGAACCGCTCTTGGGCCGCTCGCCCTTGTGCCACCAGAGCACCAGCGCGCTGGCAATGTAGATCGAAGAATACGTGCCGGTGATGATGCCCACCAGGAACGTGAACGCGAAGTCCTTCACCGCGCCGCCGCCGAAGATGTAGAGCGCCATGGTGGACAGGAACACGGTGCCGGAGGTGATGATCGTGCGGCTCAAGGTCTGATTGAGCGCCTGGTTCATCACCTCCTTGAACGTGCCGCGCAAGCCCAGTTTCAAGTCCTCCCGGATGCGGTCGAAGATGACGATGGTGTCGTTGATCGAGAATCCGATGATGGTCAGGAACGCCGCCACGATGGGCGCGCTCATCTCCAACCCCGCGAGCGAAAACACACCCGAGGTCATCAGCAGGTCGTGGATGATCGCCACCACCGCGCCTACCGCGAAGGAGAACTCGTAGCGGAACGCGACGTAAATCAGGATGCCGAACAACGCCAGCAACGAGGCGATCACCGCCGAGCGCGTGATCTCCCGGCCCACCGTCGGGCCGACACGATCGAGGCTCAACTGCTTGAACTGCGATTTGGGAAACGTCTGGTTGAGCACGTTGGTCACGGCGCTCCCGGAGCCAAAGGCGGTCGTCACTTGCAGCGTCTCGCTGCCGGTGCCGATGTTCTTCTGATATTGGATCGTCGGGTCGCCCACGCCGAGCTTGCGCACGGCCTCGCGGACCTGGTCCACTTCGACGCGCTCAGCGAAACTCATCGCCACCGCGTCACCGCCGGCGAAATCCACGCCCAGAAGGTCCTTTTTCACCAGCAGCCGTTGCAGGCCGTAGCTGTTGCCGATGAGGATGAGCAGCCACGAGGCGGCGAAAGCGATTTTGGCCAGCTTCATGAAATCAATCGTGCTGCCGCGGACAATGTGGAGCATCGGCAGCCCCTTGAGCCAGTCGTGGTTGAGCAGCCAGTCGAAAATCATGCGAGTGACCACCAGCGCGGTAAACATGCTCACGCACAGACCGATGGTGAGCGTCACGCCGAAGCCCTTGACCGAGCCGGTGCCCAGGAAAATCAGCAGCACCGAGGCGATGAGCGTGGTGAGGTTCGAGTCGAAGATCGTGCCGAAGGCTTTGTCGTAACCGGCGGCCAGCGCGCCGCGCAGCGACTTGCCGGCGGCCAGTTCCTCGCGGATGCGTTCGTAGATCAGCACGTTGGCATCGACCGCCATGCCGATGGTCAGGACGATGCCGGCGATGCCCGGCAGCGTGAGGGTCGTTTCGATGGAACACATCACGCCCAGCAGGATGACGATGTTGAGCAGCAGCGCCACGTTGGCCACCAGGCCGGCCAGAAAATAATACCCGAGCATGAACACCACGACGGCGGTGGTGCCGATGAGCGCGGCCTGGACGCCGCTCCGGATCGAGTCGCGGCCCAGCGAGGGGTCCACGCTGCGTTCCTCGATGATTTTAACCGGGGCTTCGAGGGGATTTTCGAGCACGTTGGCCAGCTCGAAGGCTTCCTTCAAATCAAAGCTGCCGGTGATGACGCCGCGGCTGGTGATCTCGCTGTTGATTCGCGGCGCGGAATAAAGCTCGCCGTCCAGCACGATGGCCAGCAAGCGTCCGATGTTTTCACGCGTGATCGTCCCGAAAATGTCGGAACCCTCGCTGTTGAGGGTGAATTCAATTTCCGGCAGGCCAGACATGGGATCGCGAATGACCATCGCGCTCTTGATGTATTTGCCGGTCATGCCCCGCTCGGCTTTTTTCTTCACCAGATACGGGACCAGCGCCTTTTTGCCGTCGGACTGTTTCTTTTCCTCCTGCAACATTTCATAGCCCGGCTCGGTCAAACCCTGCTTGAGCAGGTCATCGCTCTGGGGATGAACCAGGCGGAACTCCAGGAAGGCCGCCTTTTCAATTTGCCGGCGGGCGCTTTCCTTGTCGGACTCGGACAAGCCCGGCAACTGGATCAGGATGCGGTCGCTGCCAGCCGGCTGGATGACCGGCTCGGAGACACCGAGTTTGTCCACGCGCCTGCGCAGCACCTCGACCGCGTTGCCGATCATGACCTGGCGATCGGTGTTGGTGGAGAGCTTGGTAGTGTCCATCGCCACCAGGAACGACGTGCCGCCCTGGAGATCGAGGCCCAGTTTGATTTTGCCGGCGGACTCGCGCTGGAGGCGGTTGAGCACGGCGCGCGTGCGGTCTTTTTCCGCGGCGACATTGAAGCTCGGGAAATAACGGGTGATGTCGTTGGTGCCGATGGTTTCGCGGAGGTTGCCGTAGGTGCGGTCGGGCAGTTCCATCTGGAGCTTGAGCGCCTGTTCGACAATGTTCGTAAAGGCGGCGTCGCGGGTGTCCTTGCGGGCCTTGAGGCGGAACTCCTGGATCAGATCACGCGCCGTGGGCGGATTGATTTCAAAATACGACCAGAACAGAACGAAGACGACGAACAAAAACTTCCACAATAGATTTTGCTTCATGAAAATTCTAGGAATCAGAGGCCGCGGCGCTTTCGGTGATTTCCGTCACGGCGCTTTTGAGGATTTCGAGCTTGGTGTCCGCCGAGCGGATGGAGAGGGTTTTTTCCTTCACCGCCACCACGATGGCAACGATGCCGCTGGTGGTGATGATTTTGTCGCCCGGTTTGATGGCCTTGAGCAAGGTGGCCAGTTGCTGGCGCTGTTTTTGCTGGGGGCGGAAGAGGACGAAGTAAAACATCACGCCCATGAGCGCCAGCATGCCGACCATCTGGACCGTCTGGCCCTTGGGGTTGGGCTGGGTGCCGGGCGGCGGTGGCTGGCCCAAGGCGAGCAGTGCGTTCAATGCGTTCCAATTCATAAAATCACAAGAGCGGATAAATCTAGGGAGGCCGGCGGGTTTGGCAAGCTTATCCTTGCCGTGAAAAAACGCCCCGCTGATCTGAATACTTCACAATCCTTGTAGCCGCCGACGTGAGGAGGCGGATTGGTCGGTGTTTGCAAAGGTCCGCCTCCTCACGTCGGCGGCTACACGCTGAGGTGGTTTCAATCGGCATGTGAAATATTGAGGCTAAAGATTGCCAGTCCGGCCGGGTGCGCTAAGGTTCCCGCGTGATCCGCAACATCATTTTCGACTGGTCCGGCACCCTGGTGGATGATTTGCCGGCGGTGTGGCGGGCCACCAATCACGTGTTCGCCCGGGCCGGCGTGGCGGAACTGACGCTCGAACAGTTCCGCGCCGAGTTTTGCCTGCCCTTCACCGGTTTCTACAACCGCCACGTGCCGCACGTCGCGCTGCCGCAACTGGAGGAATGGTTCCATGGCCATTTCCGCCAGGTGCAGGACCTGGTGGGCGAATTGCCGCACGCCCGCGCGTTCCTGCAATTCTGCCGCCATCACCGACTGCGCACCTTTCTCCTGAGCACCGTGCACCGTGATCACTTCGCCGTCCAGGCGGCGGCGACCGGCCTGGGCGAATTTCTGGACCGTCCCTACATCGAAGTCTTGGACAAACGGACCAAAATCCGCGACATCCTCCGTGAAAACGATCTGCACCCGCGGGAAACGCTCTTCATCGGCGACATGCAGCACGACATCGAAACGGCCCAACACGGCGGCATCCATTCCTGCGCGGTGCTCACCGGTTACAACCGGCTCGAACAACTCCGCGCCGCGGGTCCGGACCTGATCGTCGAGCATCTGGGCGAGCTGCGCGAACTCCTGGAGCGCGACGGGCTTGAGTTCGGACCCAAAACGCCTGCGCCGAACACGGTGTCGGCGGAGCGCCCCGTCGCGACGGTGGGCGCGTTGGTGTTCAACGCGAGCCGGCGGGTGCTGATGATTCGCACGCAGAAGTGGTCGAACCTCTGGGGCATCCCCGGCGGCAAAATCAAAACCGGCGAAACCTCGGAGGCCGCTTTGCGCCGCGAGATCAAGGAGGAAACGGGGCTCGACATCGCCGGCATCCGGTTCGTCCTGGTGCAGGACTGCATTCATTCGCGCGAGTTTTATCGCGACGCGCATTTCATTTTGCTGAACTACGCCTGCGATTGCGCCGGCGAGCCGGAGGTAAAGCTCAACGGTGAGGCGCAGGAGTTCCGGTGGGTGACGGTCAAGGAAGCTTTGGCGATGGCGTTGAATTCACCGACGCGAGTGCTGCTGACAACAATAATGAAAGAGGAGGTATGAGGTATGAAATCGGCACGGCCAGATGGCTTTCATAACTCATACCTCATAATTCATAACTCATAATTCTCCCCCGCATGGACACCATCACCCTCTGCGACCTGGCGGTTTCCTTTCACGTGGGCGTGCCGGACGAGGAGCGGGCGCAGTCGCAGCGGCTCCAGCTCACCGTCGAGATGGAGAAGGACTTCTCCACGGCGGCGGCGGCGGACGACTTGCGGCACACGATAGACTACCACGCGGTAACTCAACGGCTGCTCCGCTTCGGCGAAGGGCGGAGTTGGAAACTGATTGAGACTCTGGCGGCGGACATTGCGACGATGGTCCTGCAGGATTTCGGCGCCGGGAGTGTCACGGTGACGGTCAAGAAGTTCATCATTCCCGAAGCACGCTACGTGGCGGTGCGCGTCACGCGCCGCGCCCGCCAGTAACACCAGGTCGGAATGAGAATCGGCACATTGCGCTCAGGAAATCCCCCCTTCCGCTGCTACTCTGGGTGTCAGAATCTGACCAAACTTCTGCTCTTGCAGCCGAATTGATTCGGGCTAGAGTTCGGCTCATTGCCCATGAGTGCGTTGGACCCCACGAGAGATTCTCGTTGACGTCCGCCGACGTCCGCATCCACGACAACCACTAACCGATCGCAGAGAATGCCGCCATGACTGACTGGAAACGCAAACTCGCCGCCTACCTCCACGACCCGCCGAGCAAGGCGCTGGACATCCGCACCCACGGTGAACGCTCCGATGCGGCTTTCCACCGCGCCGGATTTGTGGATACGGAGATTGGTGACTACTTCGCCCACGCCGACCACACCGGCGCGGCGGCCGATCGCTTGCCGTTCCCAGCGTCGCGTGCCAGCGGACTTACTTGCGCCTTCGATGGCGTCCGCAATACCTTCCGCCACCCGCTCAGTGGACAGTCGCTTCCGTTCCACGCCGAGTTCAAATCTGTCGAGCAAGGCATCGAAGGCGAGGAATCTGTCCAGCCATTGCTCGCTGCCAAATCGCTCGCCGCGCTGGCTGATGACGACTTACGCTGGCGCGCCCGGTTCTTCGCCCACTGGCGGCTGTGGCCGAAGCACGCCAGCGAGAAGGATTATCGCCTCGGCCTACTGCCGGCAGACACGCGCATTCCCGACCACTCGATCTGGACGCACATGCAAGTGGTGTCGGCACTGGACGGATGTGTCGGCGAAGATAAGCTCTGGCAACCCGCCTTCCTCAAGTTCCAACTCGGCCCCGTGCAGGACTTCATCGCCGCCGCCCGCAGCATCCGCGACCTTTGGAGCGGCAGTTACCTGCTCTCTTGGCTCATGGCTGCCGGGTTGAAGGCGCTTTCCGCCGAAGTCGGTCCCGACGCCGTCATCTACCCGAATCTACGCGGCCAACCGCTCTTTGACCTCCACTGGCGCGACGACCTGTGGAACAAGGTGAACATCGGCACCCAGACCGTCTGGGAATCCCTGGGGCACGAGCGAGACGACGAGAATCCACGCAAGACCAACCACAGCCGGCTGCTCACGCCCAACCTGCCCAACGTATTCCTCGCCGTCGTCCCGGCGGATCGGGCCGCAGACTTGGGACGCAAAGTCGCTGAGGCCATCGCAGCGGAATGGGAGAAGATCGCCGCCGCTGTCTGGACCGAGTGTGAAAAGGCCGGCCTGACCGCAGACGAAGGCGGCATCAGCGCCACAGAACGGAAGGCCCGCTTCGACGCCCAGATTTCCCGCTTCCTCTCCCTTTCTTGGCAGGCCACGCCGTGGCCGGAAAAGCTGGAGGACGCGCTAAAACTCGCCGACGGCTTCGGCAAGGAAATGCCCATCCAGGAAGCGCGCGAGCACGTTCAGGCCGTGGAGGAAATGGCAACCAGGCAGATGCCGGTTGAACATCGGGATGGACGTTTCTACGTCGGCGGCAAAGATGGCCCCAAGACCCAGCTCAATAACATCGGCCTCGGTTGGTCCGTCATTCTCGCCTTGAACAGTTGGCAACTCGACGCTGTCCGGCGAACGCGCCAATTCAACGCCGCGAACACAGGTGGCTGGCAAACCGGAACTTTCAACAACAAGGACGCCCTGACCGGCCGTGACGAAGCGGTGGCGGGCGGTGACCAGTGGTCCAAGCGTGCAATTTTAGCAGCCGGCTTCTGGCCGTCGCTTTTCAAGAAGGGCGACTGGCTCAGTGCCTCCACCCTGGTCAAACGAGTCTGGCACCGCGCATACCTGGGGAAAGAATGGGGACTCAAGACGGACAAGGCCGGCTTTCCGATGCCGAACACTCGCGGCATCGCGGGCCACCAACCGGAGGAGGATTGCGGCGAGGACGAAACCGCTGAGGAAGCGGATCCTTCCGAGAAATACTTTGCTGTGCTCGCCTTTGACGGCGACGAGATTGGCAAGTGGGTGAGTGGGGAGAAGACGCCCCCCTTCTCCAGCCAGTTGGCAGACTACCATGACGGCTCCAACGTCCAGCGCATCGGGGCGGAGCCTTATTTCGAGAAGCCTGAGTTCAAGGATTTCCTCAAAGCACGGCGCCCGCTCTCGCCCAGCTATCATCTTCAGTTCAGTGAAGCCCTGAGCAACTTTGCGCTGCTCTGTGCCCGCCCCCTCGTTGAAGCGTTTGACGGTCGCCTCATCTACGCCGGCGGCGATGACGTGGTTGCCCTTCTTCCTGCCGACACGGCCCTGGCGTGTGCCCAAGCACTGCGGGCGGCTTTTACTGGCCGGGAGGTAAAGGCGCTAAATGGCAACGTCCTGTTCCACAGCCCTGCGCCGGGTTTTCTTTCCTCGGACGACTGGAAGGACGATCACGGTCGTGGACGCCCGATTCCCTTCCTCGTCCCCGGCCCCGCCGCCGACGCCTCCGTGGGTATCGCCATCGCGCACTTCAAGTCACCGCTCCAAGACGTGGTCCGCGCCGCGCAGGCCGCCGAGAAGCGGGCCAAGAATCACAAAGGACTCAACCGGGCCGCCGTCGCTGTCACCCTCTTCAAGCGCTCCGGCGAAACCATCGAATGGGGCTGTAAGTGGGACGGCGGTGGTTTGGAGCTATACCGTGCCATCGCCGAGGCCCTCGATACCAGACAACTCAGCGGCAAATTCCCGTATCGCTTTGCCGAGTTGCTATCTCCTTACCTCACCGAATCCACCCCGCTGCTAACGGTGGCCGGAACGGCCCAACCCGTCACCGCCTTCCGGGCCGATGAGGTCATTCAGCAGGAATTCAAACACACACTTGGCCGCCAGCGCGGGCCGGCGTTTCCGTCTGCAAAGGAGGCCCGTGAACAACTCTTGGCCAGCTTGACCACCGCGTTGACCGGCTACTTGCGCAATCTCGCGAGCAAATCCACCGAGGAACTACTGCGGGCAGTCATCGGCCTCTGCCAGACCGTCGCCTTTGCCAATCGCACTTCACCCGACAATCCTCCGTCATCCGCGTCATCCGTGGTTTCAACCTCCGAAGCCGAAAGGCAAACCGCATGAATACTCTCCTTCTCCAACCCACCGACGTCCTGTTCTTCCGCGATGGTCGGCCGATGACTGGCTCGCTCGCCGGCCATGGCGCTGCCTGGCCGCTGCCCAATGTCATCAACGCCGCCTTCTATGCCGCGCTACACCGCTCCGGTTTCGCGAAAGAGACCCATACGCACCGGCGCGGGGCCAGTGGCGTTTACGCAGCGGATGCGCCGCGCGACCGCAAGTTCGGTTCGCTCGTCACGGTCGGTCCCTTTCCGGTGCAGGCCGGCCATACTTGGTTCTTTCCTCGTCCAGCCGACCTGCAAGATGCGACCCTGCAACCCGCACTGCTGCCGGCCGATTCATTTGATTCCGTCCAATCGAGTCTTCCCGATCCGCTGGAATACGCCGTCGCCAACCGCCTGCCACCATCCAAGGAATCCGGGGCCAAGGCGTGGCTATCGCGCGAAGCCTTCGAGACCTACTTGGGCACGGCCAAGTCCGCGGTGCCCTCCGCCCAGCTTGCCTCCCACACGCTCGACGACTCCGACCTCTTCGACCGGGAGCACACCATCGGCATCGGGATTGATTTCGATACGGGCAGCCAGGATGGCGAAAGTTTTTACTCGGCCCATTACCTACGCCTTCGTGAAGGCTGGCAACTCGGGGTTTGCGCCGCGGCGGAAGACAAGGAATTCAACCACCCCCAGCACGGGAAAGACCTCGTCAAAGCCCTCCTGAACGGGGGCCAACACCAGATCATTGTCGGCGGCCAGCAACGAATCTGTTCCGCCCGCATGGCCCCCACGGCACTCCCGCTGCCGCGCGGAAAAACAGACGGCTTCAAAGAACGGCAGGGAAAGTTTCTCGTGAAGTGGATTCTCCTGAGTCCCGCCGTCTGGCCGGCCATCGCGGCAGACGCTGGGAAGAACATCATTGCTCACCAGGGCGGATCCCTGCCCAATTGGATTAGCCCCGAGAACGGTGAAGTGCTCCTCAAGGCCGGGGACATTGCCCGCCGCGAGTTCGACAGCCGTGAGACTTGGCGCCAGCGCGTCCGCCAACAGGGGAACATCTCCGCCAAGCTGGTCGCCGCCATTATCCCCAAACCGCTCGTCGTCACCGGCTGGTCATTGCCCGACGAAGCGGGCGCGACCGACGCTGAACGAAACGGCGGCGCGCAGAGCACCCACCTCGCGGTGCCGGCTGGTGCCGTTTACTACTTCGAAGCCGACTCGTCCGAGGAAGCCCACAAACTCGCCGCCGCCCTTAACTGGCACGGCAACGACGCCAATCCCACCACCATCAAAAACCGCCGCAGCACACTCTTGGGTGAAAAAGGTTTCGGCCTCGGCGTGTGCGGCACCTGGGAATTCTTCCCGGACGTCGCCGGACGTTCTCCTGCCTGACTTTGAACCAAGAACAACACACAATAGAATCATGAACAAATCGAAAATCCTCTACGTGTTCACCCGAACACCGCTCCACGTGGGCGCTGGCACCAGTGTCGGTGCCATTGACCAACCGATCCAGCGCGAACGCCATACCGGTTTCCCGGTCATCCCGGCGAGTTCGCTTAAAGGCACCTTCGCGGATGCGTGGAACGACGGGTTGCTGGACGAGCAGAACGACAAGGGCGAAACCAAAAAAGTGCGGGTGAAGAAGGACGGCACGGCCAGCGATGCCGCTTGGCTCTTTGGTTCGGACAGTGACAAGCACGCCGCCGCCGGGGCCTTGCAATTCTCCGAAGCGCGCCTGCTGGCCTTCCCCATCCGCTCCGCCAAGGGCAGCTTCGCCTGGATCACCTGCCCGCTTATGCTCCAGCGTGCGACGAGGGACGGCGTCATCCCATCAACGCTCCTCGACCAACTCCCCGAACCTGTGGATGACAAGGCCATCTTCGACGGCGGAGCCGCCTCCAAGCTTGCGTTATCCGACAAGGTGGTGCTGGAAGAATACACGTTCAGCAGCGTTGCGTGGATTGGACTACGCAAACTCGGCGAACACATGGCTACGCTGCTGGCATCTGATGTCGTGTGGGGCGAGGTCGCCTCGCGGCTTGTGGTTCTTAGCAACGGCATGATGAGCTTCTTCGCGCAGAACGCCTGCGAAGTCGCCCAACACGTCCGCATCAACGACGAGACCGGCACCGCCGAAGGCGGCGCGTTGTTCAACCAGGAGAATGTGCCCAGCGAAACGCTGTTCTACTCCTTGATTCATGCGTTCAAGGAGCGGACCCCGAAGGGTAAGGATCGCCCCGCAAATGAGGCAATTAAGGCGTTCGGCGAAAGGCTCGGGGCCCAGCCCGTCTTCCAATTCGGCGGCGACGCAAGCACTGGTCTCGGCTATTGCACCGTGAAGCTCGACGGAGAGAAGGGAGCCTGAGAGCTATGAAGAACCTCGAACAAATCCGCGCCGCCCACGCGCTCCAGAGCGTGGGCACGCTCGACAAACGCGCCATCAGCAAGCTGCCTGCAATGATCGTGAACAATGGGCTGCTCGCCGCTACCGCGTTCACCCTCGATGGCGGCGGCGAGAACCGAAAGGACATGAAGGATGCGATGAACAAAGTCGCGCTGCACCTCAAAGCACGCGGCCTGGTCGCTGCGTCTGTCACGGACGGGAAATCGCTCGTCACCGACCTCGCAAACTGTGACTCCGCCAACCTCCAGCGCGCTACGGGCGAGGCGCTGTGCTACCTCGCGTACCTGAAGCGATTCGCTGTCAAAGGGGAGGTTTGACCCATGCCCATCTGGATGCCCAAGGACACCCGCGACGCGCTCGGTGCGAACGCGGAGAAGTGCGAGAGCCGATCCTTGCTCTTCGACCGTTTCGCAACCCCGGATTCCAAGGATGATGGCGAGACAACGCCGCGCAAAGACTGGTTCCGTCGCGTCATGGCGCTTACCCCCTCGAAGGCAGGCTGCGCCGCGTGGCACGCGATCGCATCGGCCGCCTCCTCGGATAGCCACCTCCTGTACGCGCAACTCCAAGGGCGCCTCATGGTCAACATGGCCGGAGGGGTGATGGAGAATGCCGGCCTCTGTCTCGACCGCTTCGGCCTGCCCTACATTCCTGGTAGCGCGGTCAAAGGCTGCACCCGTCGCATGGCGATTCAGGAATTGCTTGAGGCGCGTGAGGCGGTCGCGTCCGCGAACGAACTGGCGAAACTCCTCACCGACATCGCCCGCGTCTTTGGCTGGGGCGAAGAGGATTGGGACATCTCCAAGCGCACCAAAGAAGGTCGGATCAAATCAGACCTCGCCTGGGCGGTGGGCGTGGAGTTGTGGCCCGACGTGATCATCGAATGCGGACGGACGCTCCTGCACAAAGCCCTAAAATCCCCCAAAGACTTTGGCCACTTCGCCGGCAGCGTCAGCTTTCTGCCCGCGCATCTGGTGGACATCGGCCGGACGGGCAAGGTGGACGGCCTCTCCACGGAAGTGCCCCTGCTCGGGAAACTCGAACTCGATGTCGTCACCTGTCACCACGGCGAGTACTACGCGAGCGACAATCCCAACGCCATCGCCACCGATACCGAGGATCCCTTACCGGTCTTTTTCCCCGCAGTGGCTTCCGGACACATCTTCGCTTTTGCGCAGCGGCCCTTGCGAGGCGCGGATGCCGCGCTCGTTGCCCGCGCCCGCACGTGGCTAGCGACTGGACTCGCCACGCTCGGCCTCGGGGCCAAAACTGCGGCGGGGTACGGGTGGTTCGAAACCGAGCAAACCCCGGTGGCGGTCACGGAGCTTCTCGCTGCACAGCAACAGGCGATGGCCGAGCAGAAGCGGAGAGCGGAGGAAGCGGCAGCGCGCAAAAATGAGGAAGAAGAAGCCCGTCGGCAACGCGAGTTGCACCATGCCGCCATGTCAGCGATGACACCCGAGCAACAGGACGACTTCAAGTTGGCTCAACTCACCAATGATCAGTTTCGCAGCGCCGTGGACAATTTCGCCAATCGCGCGCCGGAGGAACAGAAGGCCATCGTGCGTGCCATGCGCCTCGATCCGACTGAACCGAACAGCCGCCGCCATTCCTGGGATGATCTCAAAGCCAAAGCGCAGAAGAAGGGCGGGAAGTCCGCCACGACTGAACAAGCCATTCGCGCATTGAGCAAACAACTGTTCCCCGGAAAGGAAGGGAAGATGCCATGATCACCAAGACCTATCATCTGGAGTTTCTGACTCCTTGCTTTTGTGCCGGCGCGGAACAGGCGATGGCCGAGGTTCGTGCGCCTTCCATTCGGGGCAAGCTCCGTTGGTGGTTCCGGATTGTGGGGGGAGGTGCCGCGCAGGAAGCCGAGGTCTTTGGTTCGATTGCCGGAGACGCAGGGCAGGGCAGCGCCGTCGTCGTTCGTGTCCGGGAGAACGCGCTGGCGGCGAAGTGGCAGCCAATCCAATTCTCAGGTGTGTCGAATACCGGTTACGTGCTCTACTTTGCTCAAGCTTCAGCCGATGGAGCGCGTTGGGTGCCGACAGGTGCCCTTCCCGTCGGCAGCAGTTTTGATCTTCAGTTGGTTTGGCGGCGCAAAGTTTCGCCGCTGTCACAAGCCCGCTTTGATCTGGCGCTGGAAGCTTTTCTCCTCCTGGGCAGCTTGGGCCTTCGCGGCAGCAGAGGACTTGGGTGTTTCCAGTGCCTGGAACGTCCGTTCTCGGCTGAAGCTTTTCAGGAAGTTGCCCGGCGGATTAAAGAGCAGTCGCCAGGGTTTCTAGCAGGCCTTGGGAGTTTCGCTGGTTCCAATCCTCAAATTCTTGGTGGCTTGGGAGCGCAACTCCGGGGGTTGCGGAAGGGTTATTCAGCCATGCTTCAGGGGCGATCCAATCCTACCCCGCTCGGCTCCAGCCAACCGCGACAGGCCAGTGCTGTTTATCTGCGTCCAGTGCAGGAGCGCACCGGTAATTATCGGATCGTGGTTTTCGAGGCTCCGGCTGAAATGGTTTTGGGGCACAAATCTCGTTCAGGGGCGCCGCGTTTGAAAAATGGCGTTCCAGCGCCCGAAGACGCTCCACAAGGCAGGCGTGGTGGTTTTGGGGGCCAGCGCCGTTGATTGAACCGCAAGTGGCAGCCCATTTGAACATGCCCTCCCTCCTCATCCTCACCGTCGGCACGGGCACGGCGGGGAAACATTCCGACGTGGCACAAGGACTGGCCAATACCATCCGCAAGGTCCGGCCCCGCAAGTTCTGGCTTGTTCCTAGCGCCTCGGAAAAATCCACCCCCGTCGCTGACCTGATCCGGGAGACGGTGGCTGACCTGGACAGTTTCGCGCCGTGGTCGGAGTCAGCGCCTTATCACGCCATTCCGAACCATGACGACATCCACGAATGTCGGCGACTGGTGCGTGAAGTCATTGCCGCTGCCAAGCGGGAGTTGCGCCCGGAAGAGCGATTGGTCGTCAATCCGACCAGCGGCACGAAGCAGATGAGCGCCGGGGCCACGCTCGCGGCCCTCGACGAGGAGGTGGACCAGATTGATTTCACCAGCGGCGAGCGCGTGGATGGCGTGGTCAAGACCGGCACCGAAGTCGTTCAGTCGTTCGACCTGCGCGGCTTTCTGTTCCAGCGCGATCATCGCACCGCCGCTGAACTGTTCCGTCACGGTGCGTTCTACGCCGCCGCCCGACTACTCAAGAGCTACGCCCAACCCGCAGCCTTGCGCGCCCGCGAGACCGCCCTGTGCCTCCACGAATGGCAGCGGCTCAATCACGCCAAGGCCGCCAGTCACGCCGCCAAATTCTCCGAGGAACTCCGCGCGCATCTTAAGCACCTCGCCGACGCGGACGAATTCAGCGTGGGCAAACTCGGTGATCTGCTGGCCAGTGCCGACGAACTGGCCCGCTGGGGCGACCACGAAGAAGCTCTCGCCCGCTACTACCGCGCGGCCGAACAGACCGCCAAGGTGAGGCTGGCCGATGCCCATAGCCTGCGCCCACCTTACCAGCTTGAAGCCGTCCTGAATCTCGTTCCTGCCGGTAGCCGGTTGGCGGATGACTTCCGGCGCAAAGCCCGCCAGGGCCGCGTGCTATTGACCGCGCAGGTTGCCTGGGACTTGCTCGATTCTATTGGTGATCCGATGGCGGCGGCCTACTTTGCCGACCAGAGTCTTCAACAAGGCTTGGGCCGCCGCAACGATAGCATGTACGGCCACGGGCAGACGGCGGTGGACGCCGCCCAGACTCAACCCGTCGCGGCCCGTTTGCGAAACCTGCTTCGCGCCCACTTGCCGGCGGCGGAAACCTGCTGGAGCACTGCGCGCCGTCCGCGCTCCTTGGGTTGACCATGAAAAGCACCCAGCCCAAATCCTCCCGACGCTCATCCGCGTCATCCGCGAAATCCTTGGTCAAGGCCCGTTCCAAATCCGAAATCGAAAATCCAAAATCCGAAATCATTTTGTTCTCCGTGACCGGCATGTCGCCCGCCGTGCTCACCGAAACCGTCTGGGCGCTGGCGCACGCCAAGCCGCCCGTCATTCCCCAGCGCGTCATCGCTGTCACCACGCTGCCGGGCAAGGCGCGCATTGAGGATGAGTTGTTCACGCCTTCGCCCGAGTACGGCAACCGCACGGTCTGGCAGGCGTTGCGCGAAACGATTTTTGCGCAGTGCGGGCTTGCTCGTAGCAGCCGACGTGAGGAGGCTCCATTTGAAAACTCCGGAACCCCGAAACCGAAATCCGAAATCGAAGTGAGCCTCCTTACGTCGGCTGCTACGGCCCAGGGGAGCTTGGAAATCCCCTTCCTGATCTTCGACGAGGTGCGCCTCATCTCCCGGCGCGATGCGAAACTCGGCCGCTCCTTCCCGCTCCCAGACATCCGCACCCCGGCGGACAACGAAGTGGCGGCGGACTTCATCCTCGAAGAATTGCGCAAGCTCACCGAGAACGCCGACACGCAAGTCATCGCCTCGCTGGCGGGCGGACGGAAAACAATGGGCGCGCTGCTCTACGCGGCGCTGTCGCTGCTCGGCCGTCCGCAGGACCGGCTCACCCATGTGCTCGTGAGCGAGCCGTTCGACGATCCCGGCCTCTCGCCGCGCTTCTACTTCCCGTTGCAGCCGGAGACGCTGCACCAACATCCGCGCACCGGCGGCGTGCATCGGGGCGACGCGGCGCGGTTGTGGCTGGCGGACGTGCCGTTCGTGCGGCTGCGCGAATTGTTCCCCAAACAACTGGGCCGTTACCCCGGCACGTTCAGCGCCTTGGTGCGGGCTTACTCGCAGCGCATCGAGGAAATCAGCGGCCCGCCGGAGGTGGCGCTCGACAACGACGACCTGAGCCTGCGCGTGAATGGGGTGCGCGTGGCGCTGGCGGCGCGGGAGTTTGCGGTGTTCGCTTTCCTTTCCGAACGCTGCCGCGACGGCGCCCCGCCGTACCGGCAGCAGAAGGACGCCGTCGAGGATTTCAAAGCCTGGCTGGCGGCTTGGGGCCAACGCTTCGGCCCGTTCACGCGGCAGCGCGAGGTGGCGGACACCTGGCGCGACCTCGATGAACAGGATTTCCGCAAGCAACTCAGCGCCGCGCGGAAGAAATTCGAGGCGGCCGGGCTGGCGCGTTTCGAGCCGTTTCTCTTGCCGCAACGCGGCGCGTTCAGTCTGCGCATCAAGCTGGTCGCGTAGGAGCGCGAACAGCCTTGTCCGCGAGGTTTCTTTCTTCACGCCCCGCGCTGCTCCGCGTGCCTGCGCCCTGGCCCGTCCACGCGCGGACAAAGCTGTCCGCGCTCCGGACGTGGCGGGACGTCCGTTTCCGCGCGCCGGCCAGCGTCTCGGCTACACTGTCCGCGTGAAGCTCGAACTGACAGCCAGCGAGGCGGGTCAAAGCCGGCAACTCCCCGCCGGCGGGGCGGCCAATCCAGGGAGCCGTCGCGGACCCGCCCCGCTGGCTGCCCGATGCGCCACCGCGCGCCGCAGAACGTTGAAACTCATCTGGGCCACCCACTCATTCGCGGTTCCTGTTCGCGCGCCGGCAATCGCAAATTGTAAATCCTAAATCCCGAATCCGAAATGCCCACCGCCTGCATCAACCAGCACGATTGCCGCGTTTCCCTCAAGAGCGAACGCCTCGAAGTCTCCGGACGCAATGAGCAAACGCAACGCGACGAGGTCTTGCGCGAAATCCCCATTCGCGACCTCGAACGGCTCATCATGGTCGAGTCAGTCCAAATCACGTCCCAGGCACTGGCCACCCTGTTGCGCGCCAACATCCCCGTCAGCCTCGTTGGCTGGAACGGCCAATTCCTTGGCGGTTTCCTACCGGCCCAGACTGCCCACGGCCTGGCGCGTTTGCGACAATATCGTCAGACGTTGGACCCGGTCTTCGGGCTGCAAATGGCCGGGCGCATCATCACCGCAAAGATTTACAACCAGCGGCGCGTGCTTCAGCGGCTTGGAGCCAGCCGCGGCGAGTTGAAGGCCGGAAGCAACAAGGAGTCGGCAAACGCGGCGCCGTCCGCGGCTATCGCAGTTGGAGCTTCAGCTTGTTTGGAGTCCCCCAAAGACACGCTAAAGTGTGAACTCCAACCCGACAGCGCGCCGGCAATTCATTCCGCAATCTGCAATCCGCGATCCGCAATCGAGCAGACCCTCACGTGGCTCGACGCCATCTTCGGGTCGCTCAAAACCAGCCAGACCATTGATGAATTGCGCGGCTACGAAGGGGCGTCCACCGCGCGCTATTTCCAGGCCTGGGCGTCGTTTCTCCCGGCGGAGTTTCCGTTTGAGCGGCGCAGCAAGCGCCCGCCGCTCAACCCGGTGAACGCCTGCATTTCGTTCGGCGCCACACTCCTTTATACGGAAGCGGTCGCTTTCATTCACGCCCACGGTCTCGACCCCGCCCTTGGACTTCTGCACGCGACGGAAAATGGGCGCTGGTCCCTGGCGCTGGACCTCATCGAGGCGTTCCGGCCCGTGTTCGTCGAGGCGCTGGCGCTGGACCTCTTTAGCCACCAAATCCTCAACGCGGACCATTTCGAGCCCAAGAACGGCGGCGTTTATCTCAACGAGGCCGGGCGCAAGAAGTTCATTCTTCAATACGAGCGGCGGATGGAGCGGCAGTTCCTCTCCGAATGCGTCGAGCACCGCACGACCTTGCGCCAGCAGTTGGAGCAGCAGGCGGTCATGTACAAAAGCGCCTTGGAACAACCTGATAAGTTCGAACCATTCCTGGTAAACTGAGCCGACCTGGCCGCCACCCAAAAAACCGTCAGCGGCTTGCGTTGATCCAATCAAAATTCAAAACTCAACAATCAAAAATACAGATTGGTGGTTCGACGCCTTCCCCCTGGTGCCCTACGAAAAAGCCCCGCCCGGAGAAACCGAAATGCTGACGCTCGTAGCCTACGACATTTCCGATCAAAAGCGGCTCGTCAAAGTCGCCCGCGTCTGCGAAGACTTCGGGGTGCGCGTCCAATACAGCATGTTCGAGTGCCGCCTCGAGGAAGCCGAGTTCACCGAGTTCTGGCTGCAGCTCCTTCGTGAAATTGACGAGGACGAGGACCGCCTCGTCGCCTACAAGATCGACGCCCGTTCCGCCAAAGAAACCCTGACCGCCGGCACTATGGTCTGCTCCGAAAAAGCTGTTTGCTACCTCGTATGACATTGGCTACTCTCTTTCGGCGACCGGTTAATGGTTCTGCAACGCTCAGGTCGGCACCAGCCCGCCCTCTAAACGACGGGACTCCCGACTTGAGTTTCATCTCGCCAAATCCCAGCATCTTGTGCAATTTGTCACTGCGAAAGGTCAGCGATCAGGGGGGGCCAAGCAGGCTCGCTCAGCCGGTCGCGACCTGGACGGCCCTGCGGCCTCGGCCAGCCAAGCGGTTTGGAAGCCGGAGAAGCCGGGGGGCAAAGAGCCGAAAGGCAATGGAGACCAGGATTTCATCCGGTGTGGGTGGGCGAACCTTGAGCGAAGCCGGGGGGCAAAGAGCCGAAAGGCAATGGAGACTTCAGTTTTG